>JAISZO010000412.1 GCA_031269105.1 Planctomycetaceae bacterium
TACGATGCCTTGACAAGGCAAACCGATGGCAAGGCATTGAGAAACATGGAGTTGTGACGATAAGTCAAGCCGCATAAGTCGCCCCAAAAAAACGAATGATCCCCCGCAATACCGCAATACAATGACGTTATTCCTCCTGATTTCGGCGCTAAGTCAAAACAAAAGGTGAAGGTCGAAAAGGGAAAAGAAAACAAATTTAATTTCAAGATGTAAACGCGCTGATAGAAAGGCGGCGCTGAAAATAACCTAATCGACGTCGCTTCGGACGCCGCCCAAAGGCGTTTAGACCGCTCGTCAAGAACAAATAAAAGCTATTGAACTTATCGCGAATTTTAGTTACCATTATGTCGTTCATAACCGAAAGAATAACTTTTTTCAATAAAAACACAATGCCAATTTTTGAAAACTTATTTGCGCACAATCCATAAGAGGAATAATACGGGTGAAAATGCCGGTGTAACGGAGATAACCGGCAGAGACTTCGGATTGACAATGGATCGTAAAGGTGTTATCGTTAACAAAGACTGTCGTGGAAAATCCTCCTTGAAATGGATGTGCGAAACAAAAAAACATATAAGAAGGATACCATTTTTGCGGGGAGATTCTATCGTAAAATATTTGTGGAGATGTTTATTGCGCCATAAATGGTGGGGCGCTTCAAATTTTCTCAAAAACGAAAATTCCGCAGAAATGTTACAATGATCTTTTGCGAGCGGCGGAAATGTGAAAAAATTGAAAAAATGTAAGTCGGCGTTCTCTAAAAATGCTATACTCAAAAGGCGTATTTTTTGTATCGTAAATGATTTTTTGACGAAAAAATATTTTGACAATGGCAACGAAACTTTCCCAAGAGGAGTCGGCAAAATCGGCGGAAAATTCCGAATCCGGTCTCGTCAAACCGTCGATTTTTAAATCGAATTTAATGATCATTCTCATTTTGTTTGTTGTTGCGTTAATGGAAATGATTGTGGCGTACCTTTTTGTGCTTCCGTCGCCGGAACAAGTCCGTGCGTCTGTTGAGAAAACGGAAAAGAAAGAAATTGAAAAACAAAATCCTGTTTACAAACCAATTGTTCCCAAAGATATTCAGGAAGAACCGCGCGACGAAGTGGATTTGGGAGAATACACAACCACAGAAGACGATTCGGCGTCTTCTTCCCGCCGTCTATCGATTCATTTTTACGGATTGGTCAATAAAAAAGAGTTAGACGAATACAATAAACGGTACGAATTGAATAAAAATCGAATCCGTGAAGCAATTTTGGTGATTTTACGCAGTTCGCAGCAAGCGGAATTGGCAGACCCGGCTCTGAAAATGATAAAAAATAAAATTATGGTTAAAGTGAATGAAATTCTCGGACAACCATTAATCAAAAACGTGCTGTACACCGATATTGCCGTTCAAACGGGCGGTTGACGAAAAACTGCTCTTGAAAGCGAATATTTTTTTTAGTAAAATTCGCGTCGTCAATGGACTCATCGACGCTGTGCAAATTCAAAAAAGGGAGGGAACCCATGTCGGACGGCAACGCTATCGATCAGAACGCTATCGAAAAACTTCTTGCCGCAAAAAGCGGAGGAACTCAAAATGCGCCGGACGCCGCGCCGGCAAGTACAGCTTCTGCAATTGACCAAAGCGACGTCGAAAAACTTTTCAACGCCCCAAAAACGCCGGATAGCGCACCGCCGCAAGCCGCGCAATCGAAAATTTCTCAAGCCAACGCTTCCACCGCAACAGCGGACGACGGCAATAAAGTTTTGGGACAAAACGACGTCGAAAAATTGTTGCAAGGCGCTATTCGTTCCGCTCCGGCAAAACCTGGCGCGGGAATCGGCGTTCCGCAAGGAGGTATCGACGACGGGCAGGAAGAAGGCGTTCCGCAGGGAGACATTGATTATCTGCTGAAACGCGCCGAAGAAGCGTTGGAATCCATTGCGGGAAACGGTCATTTCAACAACGGACCGCCGGAAGTCGTGGAATTTCAATTCCCGGAATTCGGCGGCTCGACTCCAAACTCAGAACACGCGACGCTCGATCAGATTAGCGAAGTCGAACTCGACATTAAAATCGAGTTGGGGCGAACAAATATGTATCTCGAAGACGTTCTCAAATTACGCAAAGGTTCCGTCGTCGCATTAGATAAAATCGCGGGCGACGCGGTTGATATTTACGTGAATGAACGTCTTATCGCGCGCGGCGAAGTTCTCGTGATGAACGACAATTTCTGCGTCCGCGTCGCCGAACTCCTCGCCGGCGCAATTCCGATTGAATAAGCAAGCTTCATTTTGGAACGCTTTTTTCCAGCCGAAGTAAAATTGTATTCATCGCTTCCGTTTCAACCGGCGACAAAGCGACGTCGCCGTAACGCACCCGATAAAACGTTTCCGCAACCATTGACGGTAATAAGGTCGGCGATGCAGAAAAGTTTGCGGCGTTTTGCGCAGGCGTTTGACGAATCATTTGCAATTCCCATTTCAAAGCGATTTCATCGGCGGTTCGTTGAGCAAATTCCCATTGCGTTTCGTTCGGCGCGCGAATCAATCCCGCTCGCTGAATAATTTTTTCAAACCGCAAATAAAACCCGACGGTTGCAAGACGCTGACGTTCCGCGATTTTTTGCGAACCCGCGAGAATCTGCCGCGCCAAATAACGCAAAATCCGATATATAATATAACAAATCGCCAAAATAATCAGTAAAGAAACCGCCAATATCGCCAAATCGTTTCCCTGCCACGTTCCTTCGCGTAAATCGCGCCAAATTGATTTGTATCGCTGTAACGCGGCGATTCCAATCGTTTTCCAATATTCCGCGTCGAAAAACCGGTCTTTCAAAGAGACGAAAAAATCCGCAATAGGAAAATAAATCGCGTTTTCCTGCCGGGCGGCGTTAAAATTGATAATATAATCGTTCCAGAAACTTGCGGCTTTATATTTCAGATTTTCCAAAAAACCGTTTTGCGCAATCACTTCGCTCGAAGGCGCCGTCGGATCAAGCCGTAGCCAGCCGCCGCGTTCCCACCAATCGGCATATTGTCCCGTCCGCAATTCCGCAGGAATTTGTTGCGGCGGAATATACGCTTCGACCCAAGAATGCGCGTCCGATTGACGCACGACATATTGTTGAGCGCCCATTTGCGCCGCCGACGTATCAAGCCGATAACCGACAATAACGCGCGATGGAATCCCAAGAGAACGCAACATCATCGCAAGCGTTCCGGCAAAGTATTCGCAATGACCGCCGGGGTGAAGTTCGACAAAATCTTCAATCGGATCAAGCGACGAAGAACGAGGAATCCCGCCGAGAGCGTAATAAAATCGGTTGTCGGTCAAAAAACGGCGTTCAAGATTTTTTGCACGCGCGATAAAATCGCCGTCTTGATATTCCGTATCCCATTGTTTTGCAAGACGGACAACCGACGGAAGTTTTTCTTCGCGAAATGCCAAAAGACGCGGCTCTTCTATCGTTTCCTGACACGGAATCAGTTCAAGTTGACGTCCTTGCCGAAAAGCGTAAGTCAAATAATGAAAAACCGGATTGCCTCTTCGTATCATGTTTTCAGGACGGCTGACAATGCGATCTTGATAATAAACGGCGGAACGGTTGATTCGGGGGTGGGCAAGAAAATAGGGCCAAACGGTAAAAAGAATTTTATCGGAAGGAGGAGTAACATAACGTGTCTGAACGTCCACCAATTGAGAATCGGGAGCGAACCGACAGAATTTCCGCCGTTCGTCGGTCGGAACAGCCGCCGGTAATCGTTCCAGATAAACAGCGCTGTCAATTGCAAAGTTCGTCTGATCTTGAAAATCTCCGCTTTCTTGAGAAGAAGAATTGTCGAAGAATTTTTGATTTCGCGGTTTGTTAAGATGCGGATCAAAAGAAGACAAACGAGACAACGGATTCGGATCGGCGCCGCTCCATCGTCCGCGTTCATAATCCGGCAAAGCGACGCCGCGAAAATAAACGGATTGATTCTGAATCGCCGCATAATTTTTACCGGAATGTTCCCGATCAATTTTTTCTGAATCCTGAAATTCCGAAAACTGCACCGTCATCATTTCCGACGGATCGGAAAGAACGGTACCAAGCGAACCCAGCCGGATTTCCTGACTAAAACCGACCGTGTTAAAAATACCCGGCATTGACGCAATACTGTCGCCTCGCCAATTTTCATGTTGTATCTGAAGATTGGCGATCCGAAATTCCTGACGCGGCGTGAAAAAAAAGATAACGCCGCCGACCGCTAACGAAAGAAACGTTCCCGTCACAAGCCGATAATAAAATTCCCGCCCAACGCCGATCAGTCCGCTTTGATTCGCCGCGCTTCCTGAAAACGCCGCCTTTTCTTGGGCTAAAGACCATCGACGCGAAACCGGTTCGGCGGTTTGACGAATTGTTTTACGGCGAAAGCGGTCGGCGTCGGGAATTTCCCAATGAACGTAACGGGTTTGTTCCGACGAAAGACCGAAACGCAACGGCTCTGCGATTTCCGAATTTTTTTGACGTCGCGGTTTTGTCAGGAACGCGAAAATCCCGGAAGAAAAAATATCTTTACTCAATGCGCGAAAGATTTTTACCCAACCGTATCGCGTTAAGAGATTTCGCCATTTCCATTGAAAACCGGTTTGCCGAAAAACATGACGTTGAAAATACTTTCGGTCGTTATTCAGATGCATTAACGTGACGACGGTCAGACCTGCGAAAAGATACAAAAACATCAGCGCCCCGAAAATCACCGTTTGAGTAAACACGGAAGCGACGATCACTTCCAAAAACGAAACCGACATGATATTCCAGCAGGTTCGCGATTCTTTCGGACGGAACAACAAAACAATTTGCACAAAAACCAAAACGCGAACAATAGAAACCGCGAGTTGCGCCCCCATTGATTGCGCCAGATACCCCAGCGACGCCAAGACGATAAGGATAATCAAAACGTTGCTTAAAACCGCTCCCATCTGAAAGATTTTTTTGAAATCGGCAAGCCACAACGCGACTCCGGCGCCGACGAGCGTAATGACCGGAAACAGATAATCGTCTTGTCCCATTCCAAGCATAAAAGAACTAAGCCAGACGATAAAGGCAAGATGTAAAGCGATGTATTGTTCGAGTTTCATAAGAGAGCGGCGATTCTTAAAAACGTAACATTCGGATAAAATTCTTTTTCATTTTAACACGAACAACAAACGGTTACAAGAGAACGGATTCTGAAAAATTTCGGGAATTATGTTTGTTTATTTCCTCCATTTTGAATCCCTGCTTTTTGAATCAGAAATTTTTTTCAGAAAAATTTCAATTTTCCGACAATTCGTATTGACGTTGCCGATTATTTGCGCATAATAAAAGATTAATACACTTTACTGAATTGACAAGATCTCTGTGATTTTTGTCATTTTAGTTTCAAAAAACCTTAAAAGTTTAGAAGGAATTTCGACTATGAAAAAGTTGAACAAAGCGTTTGATTTTCTTGAACTTCGGCAGAATGTATCGGGGGGGGGGGGTGCGTAATATGGCTAATAAGCCGTGTTTTACGTACTGTAACGCTCTTTCTTGCCCGCGTTATTACGAGTATTTTTACTCGCATGATTGCGTGTATTTCTGCCCGATTCGGGAGAAAATCTTTGATTCGCCGGGCGTTTACGCTTGTCGAACTTCTCGTGGTGATTGCGATTATCGGCGTGTTAATCGCGTTGCTCTTACCAGCCGTTCAAGCCGCGCGCGAAGCCGCAAGAAGAATGCAATGCACGAACAATCTCAAGCAGATTGGTCTTGCGGTTCACAACTTCCACGACAGCCGAAACGGCGTTGTTCCGGCTGCAACTTCGTTAGCAGATCCCGCCGTCCGCGTTTCCGGCGTGACGTTCTGGGGGTTCATTTACCCTTACATCGAACAACAAAACCTCTACAACATTTTAACCCGCGTGACCGACAATTTTCAGAAAGATATGTCGAATGAAAATTTCTGGGGAACCGCAAGCGTTCATCCTCTTACTGATGAAGAACGCAAATCGTTTAATTTTTCCGGTTACCTTTGTCCTTCCCGAAGAACAACCGTTATTCCTTATGATGACGCAACGCAAACCGGTAATACCGGAGAAGGCGGCATTTACGGTCCGCAAGGCGATTACGCCGTTGTTTACGGTTACAGAACCAACTCTTGGCCTCAATCATGGCGTCTCAATGGCCAGATAGCTGATGGTACCAGTAATGATTTTCGCGGACCGGTGAGAACGGCGGCGTTACAAACATCGGGAAATCTCGGATCATGGTATCCTACAGACACGTTTGCGTGGTGGTCGGACGGAACGTCGAATCAATTGGTTGTCGGCGAAAAATTCATTCCGAAAGATTATATGTCGGATTGTCGGACAATCTCTAGTCCCCGCTCTCATACTTCCGATTGTTCGATTTTAACGGCGGGATATTTAAACATGACGGCGGGATTCCGCATTTTTTACGCCCGTTTTGCCAAAGGCAACGCGGATAACAGTATTTCCGATATCACCAACTACACTGGCGCCAACGGCGTTCATTGGGGCGGAATTCATCCGGGCGTTTGCAATTTTCTTGCCGGCGACGGTTCGGTTCACACGATTTCCGCGACGATTCCGGTCGGTAATAATAGCATGTTTAACTATCTCGGACGGGTTGACGACGGTCAAAGCGTGACGATTCCGTAGTTCATATTGGTAACTATTTCTGTAATATATTAGTGGAATTTTTCATTACATTAAGCGAACGTCGAGGTAGGCAACCTTTCGCCGACAGTAGGGCGGATTTGATCACGTAATCGAATTGCGTCATTGGGAAAACGATATTATTGCGTATCAGCTGCCCAAGTCGGCTATCGCCGACGCGACGTTTCGGCGAGACGTCGCCTACCTGACGTTTTCAATTTCCTTAATTCCGAATTAAAAATTATTCCACTGATATATTACCTTATTTTTTCAACAAAACCAAAGGATCAAAACGATGAAAATTTTTTCCTGTCTCATTTTACCGACGGCTTGTTTATTTCTTGCCGGATGCGGCAGCAATCAGGTTCCGCTTGGCGGCAAAGTGACGTTTCAGGACGGCAAGCCGCTCAAAACCGGCGTTGTCTGTTTCTCCACCGGAACGTTTATGGCGGAAGGTCGCTTGAATGAAAACGGCGAATATACGGTCGGATCGTTAAAAGATAACGACGGTTTGCCGCCCGGAACGTACAAAGTTTACATTCAGGGCGCGATTGAGTACAACGCAAAAGAACAAGGCGTTTCCTTGATTCACAAAAAGTTTACCGAACCGAATACAACGCCGTTTTCTTTTGAAGCCAAAAAGTCCGGCGATAAGACGTTCAATATCGAAGTGTCGCCGCC
>JAISZO010000012.1 GCA_031269105.1 Planctomycetaceae bacterium
ACCGAAGCGTCCGTGACGCAATCGTCGCGGATAAATTTATAACGAAGCGTCCGTGTTCACGTAATTCTTATAACCAAAATAACTCGCATTGTTTTTTTTCGTCCAACGGGCGTCAACGTCTTTGTGGGATTTTTTGTAAAGGATTCGGGAATTCCGCCTCTCTTGATTTGAGCGTTTTCCTCGCGACGATTGCGTTGCTTGGGAACTTCGACAAACGTTCCGTCAACAATACTACTAGCTTTGGCAATAATACCTTTGCCGGCAAGCGCCTCATGAAAGCGCTCGAACAATTTGCGTTCGACATTTGCACAGCAAAGCTCTTCGCCGAAAAGCCAAATCATGCGGGCGTCGGGAATTTTGTCGGCTCTCGTAAGACCGAGAAAATGTTGGAACGAAAGACGGTTGCGAATTTGCTCTTCCATTTTGTCATCGGAGAGATTGTACATCGACTTCAGAACGAGGATTTTGAACATCAAAACCACGTCGAAACTCGGGGCGCCCGCGTTCGACTTGCGCTCTTTGTCGTAGAGATCCTACTGAGATCGCCGCGAAACAGCTCCCAATCGACCAGCGTGTTCAGTTTCGGAAGAAAACCGTTGTTCTTGTAAATTTTATCCAGTTGCTCTTCGATCACAAAAAAACTCAACTGACCACGAACCTTCGACATTTCAACTCCTTCGCAATAAAAAAGCTCGTACTCGAAACGGTTTGCCAACTATCTATGCCATAAGAATATCCGATTAGGCACCTTCTCGCAATAGGTAATGAGATTTTTTTGTCGCTTTCTGAAAAGAATGAATTTTTAGAGGTGCCCTAATGTTTGATTTGCAAACGCCTTATATCCAAACTGATAATCGTCATGATCTACATCATAGCAGTATTCCAGCCGTTCGACCATCTCGCTCAAGGCATAAGCGAGCGCAAGCGAATACGGACCAGTGAACATCTTTTTACCGTTGGGAGTGTGCCACATAGGAAACCAGTATGTTAGGGTAAAACATTGAAATATCGCACGAAATAAAATATCAAAAACAACTTTATTTTATCCGGTTATTCTCACATTGTCAATGACCTTGCGTTTAGGGTACCTCGAACGACCGCATCTTTTCTTGAAATCCTCATTTTCTCTGATTGATTCGGGGGAATATTTCCTTTGAGTCATGCACAAATCATTGTCGTCTTTTAGTTTTTTCATATCCGGCGGGATGCGTTGCGTGCCAACGCCAAGCGGTTTCGATAATCGCCGCCATATCGGTATATTGCGGTTTCCAACCGAGTTCTTTTTTCGCTTTGTCGGAATTGGCAAGCAAAATTGCCGGGTCGCCTTCCCGACGCGCAACGTATTCCGTCGGAATTTCGCGTTTCGTAACCGTCTTTGCCGCGTCGAGCATTTCTTTTACCGAATAACCGCTGCCGCTACCGAGATTATAATACCGTGTTTCGCCGGATTTCATCGCAGTCATGGCAAAAAGATGCGCTGCGACAAGATCGTCCACATGAACATAATCGCGAATGCACGTTCCGTCCGGCGTCGGGTAATCCGTACCGAACACCGAAATTTTCTCTTTTTTTCCCATTGCGGCAAACAATATATTGGGAATGAGATGCGTCTCTGGATCGTGCGATTCGCCGATACTTCCGTCGGCGGTCGCTCCGGCGACATTGAAATACCGAAAGATCGTAAACGCAAAATCGCGGTCGGCGTATGCCTCGTTGCGTAAAATTTGTTCGACGCACCATTTTGACCAGCCGTAAGGATTGATCGGTTTTTGAGCGGTCGTTTCATAAATCGGCGTTTCTTCCGGCTCGCCGTAAGTTGCGGCGGTCGAGCTAAACACAAATTTTTTCACACCCGTTTGCCGCATCGCAGTCAGCAATGAAATCGCTCCCGCCGTATTATTTTTATAATACAAAAGCGGTTTCTGCACCGACTCGCCGACTTGAATCAGCGCGGCAAAGTGCATCACGCCCTCGATGCGGCGGTTCGCGAGAAGTTGGGCAATCGCCTCCGTTTCCGCAAGGTCAATTTTGTAAAATGGAACGTCGTTCGGAATCGCCTCGCGACGTCCCGTAACAAGATTATCCAGCACAACAACCGCGTGTCCCGCTTCGCGCAACTGACGCACCGCGTGCGAACCAATATATCCGCCGCCGCCGGTAACAAGAATGTTCATGATGGTAAGTGAATAGTTAAAAGTTGGGGGAAGAGTTAAAAATTAAGGTTTCAAGTACCTGTGTTGATTTTCAACGATGACAGATCGGAACGTCGGCGATTGTTGGGCGTTTTGGCAAGAAGCGACAAGCGCTTGAGTTCGCCTCGCGAAATATTACACGAATGGAAAGGGGACGCGAGAAGGCGATAAAACTTTTGTGATTTGACAAATCAACAGCAAATTCATTCGTCCCTTTTTATTCTTTTATTCTCTCAATACTTATAATTTACAAAAACAAATCTTGAAATTGTTCGGGACGCACGCCTTCGAGACTGTCGGCAAGTTTGCCTAACGCTTCCGTTTCAATTTGACGTACTCGCTCGCGAGTCAATCCAAGCGTTTCGCCAATCTCTTTGAGCGTGTGCGGAGGATGATTACCTAATCCAAAACGCATTCGCAAAACGGCAGACTCGCGCGGGTCCATCACTTCAAGTTGTTCCATCACAAACGTCAAATTGTCGTTTTGTAATAATTCTTCGTCCGGCGTGCGGGAACGCTCGTCCATCACCATGTCGCCGAGCGACCAACCGGCGTCGGTTTGATCGGTTTGCGGCGTGAGATTGTAAATGATAATCGCTTTCTTGATAATCGGCAACTTCTTTCGCGGAAGTCCTAAAACGCGGGCAATTTCTTCCGGCGTTGGCGTGCGTCCCAGTTCGTCCACAAGACGATTTGTCGCGCGCCGCCATTTGGAAAGTAATTCCACCATGTATGCCGGAATGCGAATCGTTTTGGCAGAATTGATCAACGCTCGTTTGATCGATTGCTTGATCCAATAACTCGCATACGTCGAAAATCGCGTTCCCACCGACGGATCAAAACCTTCGACCGCGCGCAACAAACCAAGATTGCCTTCTTCAATTAAGTCTTGTAAATTCAATCCTTTACTTGTATAACCCCGCGCGATATTCACCACAAGCCGAAGATTAGCGCGTACCATTCGGTCGCGGGCTTCCATATCGCCCAAAGCGATTCGTTCCGCAAGCTCAAATTCTTCATCCGCCGACAAAAGTTGCGTTTCGTTAATCTCGCGGAGATAGGTTTCCAGCGGCGACTGAACGGATGTATCGGTATCCAATTCCTCCGCAATTGCAGTATCATACATTTTCATTTTTTCCAATCTCATGGGGGAGACGCCATTTTTAAGGAATACGCCGATTTGGAATCGTCGCGAAAACGCCGCAAGTCCTCATTGTTTTTGATGGAATTGACAAGAGGATTGATTCGTTAATGTCAATCTGTCTAAAAATATTACTTGACAACACAAAACGCTTTCGCAAAAACACGACCGAAGACGATGTATTTTCAGAAACGACAGCAAAATCATTCTCACGAAAATCAAACAACCAAGAGAAAAACGCCAGCCGATTCCGAAGGATTTTACCGCGAAAAAAATTCGCGATGTTGAAATTCCCTAAACCATTTACGCCCGGCGACGTCCGTTGTTCGTCCGAGATACGCGAAACTTGTTTTTTCTCAACGAGAATTTGAAAAAGAAGCGAAATAATTATTACAACTCGTATTTTCAATTTCTTTTACGACAATTTTCACGTTATATATCTTTCATCGTCTGAAGAGCCGAAAAAATAAAACAAGGACTTCGCTTTATGGATAATGCGACGTATTGCGGTTTTGTAAATCATTATTATTACAACAATGAAGATAAATAAATGGATTATCAAAACATAGGAAAAACGCACGTTCATTCTTTTCCGATTTTTTCTTGTTAAAAGAAAAATACGAGGAAAAATTTCCTGATTTTTGATCTTAAAAGTTGACAAATGATTTTTCTTAACCATAATGTAAAAATCAGGGTGGAAAATTTTTCCAAAACCTCCCCAAGTGAACAATTTATCAAAATGCAGGTGAATAAGATGAAAAAAACTGGTTATCTCTTTATTGCGGGAATGATTATTACGGCAACAATTCAAATTTCTGATGCGCAGCAGATTCGTCAACGTGGTTTGCTTGGAGCGTTAGGAATTGAAACTCCGGCGATGCAGTCGGCACGCCAGCAAGCAAGAATTGCTCAAAAAATCAAAAATGAGGCGGAAACGTTGAAAAATGAAGCGGAAACCGCACAAGCGTCGGCGGAATCGGCAAAAGACGCTGTGACGGAAATGATGGGAACAGTAAAAGACGAGTTGAAAAACTCCGTTTCAGAAATCAAAAAAGAGGCGGTTGCGTCGGCAAAAACTCTTGACGAAGCAAAAGCATTGAAGGAACAAGCGGAAAAGGCGATTGCCGAAGCAAAAGCGGCGAAAGCGGAAGCGGACAAACTCAAAGCGGCGGCGGAAAAGGCGAAAGCAGAAGCTCAAAAAATTGCGGATGACGCGAAAAAAGCCCAGGCGAACGCCATAGAAATTAAAAAACTTGCGGAAACAATGCAAGCAGACGCGAACAAGCAAATTGACGAATACAAGGCAAAACAAGAACAATTGAAAGAAGAACGCGATAAGCTCGAAAAAATCAAACAAGAGCAGGAAGAACAAAAAAATAAGGATAAAACCGAATTGGCGGAAAAAATCAAAATGTTAAACGCTAAACAAGAAGAACAACCGCAGCCCGTTGAAAAATCGGACGAGTCAAATGACGGAAATAGCGACGGCGAAAACGACGGGAATCAGAAAGAATAATCTAATTTTGCGTGTTTTTACAAAAACCTTTGAAAGAAACTTCTGAAAACTTATTTTTTAGACAGGATTGACAAAATTTTTTATTCCAATCTCTCCTGGAAATTATGTTAATCCTGTCGAAAAAATTTCAAACTTGTTTGTTAAAGCTTTCCTTGAGATTTTGAATAAGAAGGTCTCGCAAGGACGAAATGATGTATAACCGCTGGAGACAAACCCCATATCCTTTTTCAAGCCGTGCAGCGGCGGAATCATGCGTAACCGGCGGTGAAACCGCCGGAAAGCGACGTGCGAGAAAACCATGAACCACCCCGTCGGTCGGCGCAGCCGACCGACCCCCCACCCAAGGGGGCTTTTTTGCCACATTAAAAAAACGTCGGGTAAAATTCGCGATTATTCG
>JAISZO010000041.1 GCA_031269105.1 Planctomycetaceae bacterium
TCCTCGCCGCAAACGACCGCGCAAACGCCGCAAGACGACGGCGGAACGCTTCTGACTTGGCAAAATCTGGAGATTCGCGGCGGGCAAATTACGCAGATTTCGCTTATCTTGCAGGCGGCGACAAACAATACAACGTTAAGTTCGCAGCCGCTCAGCATTGAATTGAATCCGCAATTAAGCACGTATGTCGGCGATTCGGCAAACGACGTTTCCAACGGTTACGCTTCCGCGCCGTCCGTCGCGCCGCCGGTAACAACGCCGCCCTCGCCTTTAACGCCGGCTTCGCCGTATCCGTCCGACTTGGCAACGTCGTCAGGATTGAACGGAACGAGCGCCGGAACGATTACCGAAACGCCGCCGAGTCGCGACCCGTTCGTATTTCAGAATGCAATTGTCGTCGATTGTCGCACTCCGGCGCGGCTGAATACGAATATTCCCGCGAAGTTTGACGTGACGATAACGAACCGCGCCGCAGCGCCATTCGACGGAGTCGTCCGCGTAAAGCTTTCCGAGGGGTTGGTCTTTGTTGAGGATAATCAATACCTGAGAGATAAAGATAATGTCAATCTTTTTCTACAAACGCGGGAATTTTCTCTTATCGACGCCGCCGACAAAAAAACGAGCGTTGCCCCTGGCACGATTTCCGAAACTCCGTTGAACTTAGCCGCGAGAATCAATAGCGGAACGGTCAGAATCACTGTCGAGGCGTTAGGGTACGACCCAAGAAAACAGAGCTGGGAAATCATCAGCAGCCAATCGAAAAACATACCCGTCCATCCCGCGTCGGGGAGATAGGACGTCTCGAATAAAATTCTTAGTAATTGGCGCAAAATTCCCTTCGTGGAGGAGCGCTTGGAAGTGAAATGTTAAAAACGAAAAGGTAAAAGTTGGACAAACGATTATTTCAATCCCAGAGCGCCGCATTCCGCTTGCGAAACTTTTAACTTCTTCGTGCCTCTGTGCCTCCGTGTGAAACCTTTTCTTACACAAACATTTTTTTTTCACACAAAGACGCAAAGTCACGAAGGAATTTAGTCAGGTGATAGTCGTCAGGGTTCAGGTACCAGTATTGGTTTTCAACACGTTCACCACGAAGCCGCGAATGGATTTTAAGTTTTAAGCGTCCCGTCGGTCGGCTGCGCCGACTGACGCCCGATTCTTTCTTTTCGCGGAAAAAAGTCATTAGAGAGGGGGGGTTGTTCTTTTTGCCGAAAATGATTTAATAGAAAAAATTTAACGCGATAAAAAATGCGTTGAAATTTCTAAATCATGAGAAAATATGAGGAGGTTTAATTCACAATGGCTGGAAAAAAGAGTAAGAAAAAAGCGGAAACCGTTTATCTTGTGTGCGAAGAATGCGGCGATTACAACTATATCGTGCGTCGGAAACCGGGCGGCGAAAAATTGAAATTATCGAAATATTGCCGACGACTCAAAAAACATACAATTCATGTCGAAAAGAAAAAATAATTCGTTTCGGCGCAAATGTCGTTCAAACAACAAGATGCGTTAAACTCTGAAATGAGTCGTTTATTTGGAACCGCCGACGGACGTGTCGGCGGATTTCTTTTTTTCTTGTACCAAAAACTGCTCGAATTGTCCGACAATGCTTATTTTGTCCGTTGGCGATCGGCGAAACGGATCGCAACCGGCGGCGACGTCAAACATTGGGAGAAGTCCGCCGACGCAATTTTCAAAAAATTCAAGATTTCCGACGCTTCTTACAAAAATTCTCAATCGCGTTCTGAAAAACTGATTTTTGCTCTCGAAACGTATTTTTCTTTAATTATTGAATCGTTTTTATCGAATTTGGAGTATAAAAATCATTCATTTTCTGCAAACATTTATCATTGGTGGAAAGAAATCGCGGAGAAAGATTTTCAAAAGAATTTCGCGTCGCAAAGATCATGGATTGCAAAAAACGTCGCAAGAATGATCGGGTCGGAGAAATTCCAAAATTTGGAATCGGGTTGCGATCTTTTCGGAAACTTATACGCAAGTATTCTTCCGACGTCGGCGAGAAAACAACTCGGCGAATTTTATACGCCGTCGTGGTTGGCGAAACGCTTGCTCGATTTTGCCGACTTTGACGCTTCCGGCGAGTCGCGTTTGCTCGATCCGGCTTGCGGAAGCGGCACGTTCTTATTGGCGGCAATTTGCCGGATGGTTCGCGCGGGGCAAAATTCGCAACAAATTGCAAAACGTATCGCTGGTTACGACGTCAATCCCATTGCCGTATTGATGACAACCGCCAATGTCGCGTTTGCGTTACGCGAAGAAAAATCGCCGCCGATTCTTTTGACGCCAACGATTCGATGTTACGACAGCATTCAAAATCTTTCGCCGTTCGACGAACCGAAAACGCGGCAAACGTCGGAGAAATTCGATTATGTTGTCGGCAATCCGCCTTGGTTAACATGGGACAAACTTCCCGCCGACTACCGCAAACGGACAGAATCGCTTTGGCGGCGCTACGGTTTATTCAATCTTTCCGGTAAAGAAGCTCGATACGGCGGCGCGAAAAAAGAATTAGCGCAATTGATGATCGCGTCGGCGTCCGAAAATTTTCTCAAGCCGCATGGGAAATTGGCGATGGTTTTACCGCAGACGATTTTCCAAAACGGCAAAAATGGCGAAGGATTTCGGCGTTTCGGCGGCGTTGACGCGGCTTATATGTTGCGGGTTTTGCGGGTTGACGATTTTTCGGCTTTTCGCGTTTTTTCGGACGCGTCAACCAAAGCGGCGACGATTGTTTTTGAAAACGGAAAATCGACCGAATATCCCGTGTCATATTTTCGCTGGTTAACGCCGGAACAATGCGAAACGTGTCAAGCGTCGCCGATTGTCCCGGAACGCGGCGGATCGGCGTGGCAAATTCTTTCGCAGAATACGCAGTTATCGCAACGCTCTTACGCATCGAAACCGTCGGATTACCGCGCGATTCTCGGCGCCAATACCGGCGGAGCAAACGGCGTTTATTGGGTGGAAATCCTTGCGGAAAACGCAAACGGAAACGCAACGATTCGCAATCTTGCGCAATGCGGCAAGTTGCAAATTCCGGCGATTGAAACCGAAATCGAATCCGGTTTGCTTTATCCGCTTTTGCGATGGAAAGACGTGAAACGATATAGCGCGGTTCCGTCCGCGTTTTTGATTCTCGCGCAAGACGCGCAAAAGCGAGTGGGGTTGTCTCTAGAAACGATGACGGAAAAATATCCGAAAACGCTGGCGTATTTGCGGCGTTTTGAAACGTTGTTAAGAAACCGCGCGGCGTTTCAAAAATTTTACAACAACGCGCCGTTTTATTCAATGTACAATGTTTCGACGGAAACGGCGGCGCCGATCAAAGTCGTTTGGCGGCGAATGGACTCTCAAATCCGCGCGGCGGTTGTTCAGTCCGCGTGGCGGAAAGAACCGTGCGTTGCAACATTCAGATTTTGCAAGCCGATCATTCCGCAGGAAACTTGTTCGATGATTGCGGCGGCGTGCGTCGAAGAGGCGAATTATCTTGCGGCGATGCTCAACAGCGCGGCGATTCAGCGATGCGCGGCGGCGTTTTCGGTGAAAAGCGGTAAAGGATTTGGATCGCCCGGCATGTTGAATCATCTCCCGATTTTTCGTTTTGATCCGCAACGAAAAGAGCATCAAACGCTCGCCGAATTGGGAGCGTTTGCCGACAAACATTGCGGGCGGGAAAGTGATTGCGCGAATGAGTTTACTGAAATTGCCGCGATTGCAGAATCGTTGATAAGCGGATATTAAAATCCCGTCCTCTCCTCGATTTTCAAACGACAGTTTTCTTTACTCCGTCGGCGTTCCCTGAAAAACCGCCAATGAAATCAGTGGTTTCAAGTTAAGCGATTGATGAGTTTATGATGTTAAAACAGGGAATCTTTTTATAATATTAAGCAGATTAAAAAGTTTGAGTTGTTTGGTATTTTGAAAGTATTTTTCATATTGATTTTTCTTTAATTTTCAAAAATAAAAAATGAGTTGTATGATATCCTGCTGTTTTGCTACAATTTTCAAAGAATTGTCAAATATTTTCCCGAATTTTCAAAAAAATTTCAATTTTCCGACAATTCGTATTGACGTTGCCGATTATTTACGCATAATAAAGATTAATACACTTTACTGAAATGACAAGATCGTTGTGATTTTTGTTATTTCAATTTCAAAAAACCTTTTAAAAAAGGAGTTTCAACAATGAAAAAGACGTCAAAAAAAGCGTTTGATTTACTTGGATTTCGTCTGACTGTGTCGGTGGGGGGGGGTACGCAAACTGGTTAAAATACTGTGTTTTAAGCGTTGCAACCCTCTTTTTTGCCCGCGTTATTACGAGCGCTTCTGCCCGTGTGATTGCGTGTGTTTCTTTCCTTTCGAGTGTTTTTGCTCGATTCGGAAACATTTCTGCCCGCTTAAAAAACAATTCCGCCCAATTCGGAAAGAGTTTTGTTTGTTTAGGAAACCGTTTTCCCAAACTTTTTGTCCAAAAGCGTCTCAACAAAATTTCCATATTGCAACGTCATGGTTCGCGGGCTTTTACGCTGGTCGAATTGCTTGTCGTGATTGCGATTATCGGAGTTTTGATTGCGCTCTTGTTGCCCGCCGTTCAAGCCGCGCGCGAAGCGGCTCGAAGAATGCAATGCACAAACAATCTCAAACAGATTGCTCTTGGGGTTCACAACTTTCACGACAACCACAATGTCCTGCCGCCCGCGACAATCAGCAATGGTCGCGCGTCGCTGTTTGTGCTGCTGTTTCCGTATCTGGAACAGACGGCGCTTTACGATTTAAGTTTCACTCCCGACGACCGCTGGGGACAAGGGTTGCAATATCACGGCGGAGGCGTCGGATATAACCGCATGTTTATGAATGTGGATTCCACATCGGGCGATTGGAAAACCGCAAATATTGCAACAGACGCCGCCGCGAGTCCCTGGTGGACAGGCGTTCTGAACAATCAGGACGACCTTCGCGCTTTCAGTTCGGTTTCCTACATGAAATGTCCGACGCGAAAATCCGGCGCAACTTATTCCGACTTACGGAACAATTGTTCCGGTCCGACCGGCGATTACGCTTTTGTTCTCGCCTCCGGTCCCGGCAGCGGATGGGGCGGTCTTAATAATATGGGACGAATCGGATTGGTTGCCACGCCCTGGGCGGATATTCGCACGGATACGGCGGGAACAGCAGGAAGTTATTGTCATGGTCCCTTTCGCAATTCCAAAATCACGCCGGATTGGACGTCGCATTCCTCTTATAGAACGACGCCTGCGGGAATCGGTTTTGGAATCTCTTCGTGGTCGGGAAACGACTCGATGGCTTGGTGGAGCGACGGAACAAGTAATCAATTGATTTTCGGCGAAAAGTCCATTCCGTTGAGTAAGATCAATTCTTGTTCTTTGGCGACGGGACACTGGGATTGCACTTATATGACCGCGACGACAGACACTGCACACACTTTAATCGGTCGTTCTTTTGAAGACGCTCACGGCGGTCACTGGATTCCGATTATGCGTCCTAATGAAGAAAGAACCGTCATCGGATACACTTACGGTTTTGGCGGATGGCATCCGGGCGTTTGCAATTTTGCGTTGGGCGACGGTTCCGTCCGTGCAATCAGCGTGACTACGCCGCCGGATACGATACTTTATCCGCTTGCCCGATGCGACGACGGCGCGTCCGTTTCCGTACCGTAAAACAGGAGCAAAATGATGAAAGTGAAATGTTGTTTTGTATTTTTGTTTGCTTGTTTCTGCTTATCTTTCATCGGATGCGGCGACAATGTCGGACTTCGCGGAAAGGTAACGTTTTCCGATACGCATGAACCGTTGACTATCGGGGAAATTCATTTTTCCACGCCGACGTTTCTTGCCCGCGCCGCGATTCGTCCCGACGGAACTTACGTTGCGGGTTCGGAGAAAGTCGGCAATGGTCTTCCGCCGGGAACTTACGCGGTGACAATCATGTACGCCGAAGAAGCGCCGCCCGAAAATCAACAACCGGAAATCGGACGCAACGGTTTGCCCAAACCGATTCAGCCCAAATCGTTAATCCATCCGAAATACAAGCGGAAAGAAACATCCGGCTTGACGGTCACGGTCGATCAATCCGGCGGCGTTTTCGATTTTGAAGTCGATCGCGCGCCTCATTGAAAAAACGTTCCATTGAAAACAGGAACGATACGAACCCATGACGACAAGAAACGCAACGACCGCGTCAATAACATGGTACGGTTGTTGCGTTTCGCTTTGCTCGCCGACGTTCAAAACGTATCTACACAAGTTTTTAACGGAGAGATTTTCATTAGAAAGTTTTATCGTAAAATATTTGCGGAGATACTTTTGGCAA
>JAISZO010000272.1 GCA_031269105.1 Planctomycetaceae bacterium
ATAAAATCAAAACCATGAAAAGACAAGCATACGGTTTCCGTGATCTCGAATTTTTCAAACTCAAAATCTTGGCAATACATAACGCAAGGTACGAACTTGTCGGATGAACCAAAAAATTTTATCTTTTGCATAACTTATGAGTATTTCTAAAAACTTATTTTTAGACAGGATTGACAAGATTTTTATTCCAATCTCTCCTGTTAAGCCCGTCGAAAAAATTATTTATTGAATGTTTTTAGAAGCTCTCTTATATTTATCGGAACGGGTTCAGCGACGACAAAAGCGATTTCTTTTTTTCCGGTTCTTTTTCCGTCGGTTGTTGTTTCGATTTTGTTTCCAAAGTTTGCGGGACGTCGCGTTGCGCCGCCATTGTCGCTTGATTGCCGTTAATGTCGTTGACGTTTACCGGATGCGATTGCGCCGCTAGCATTTGCTGCGGTTGACGACTTAATTGTTCCGCCGATTTCTTTTCCGGCGCGATCTGTTCCGCGCGCGCCAACAACGCCATATAACGCGATTCCGACTCGTCAATCGGCGTATTCAATTCCACTTTCGCCGCCATTTCAATAATGTTTCGTAATTCGTTGGTTTTCACCACCGGATATTTTTTGCGAAGATCGGCGAGAATTTCCTCCCGTTCTTTTTCGCTGCGTTCTTTAACGATACTCGTTTTAATTTCGTTGAGGACTTTATCCAACGGCGTATAACTGTTTTCGATTCGTTCCGTCACGCGGACGATATAAAAACCGTCTTGCTCGCGAATGATCGTACTCAATTTTCCGACAGGAAGTTGAAACGCCGCTTGTTCGACTTGTTGCGCTATCAGAGAACCTCGTTCCAATGGAATTTCCCGCGTTCCTCCCAAACTTGCCGTTAAACCGTGCGAACCTTGTTTTGCCGCCGCCGCAAACGATTCTCCTTTTAATACGCGGTTGCCCAACTCGACAATTTTTGCATACGCCTCTTGTTCGCTCGCCGTCCGCGAAAACAAAACGACAAGCTCTTCCCACTTCACGTTTCCAAGACGTTTGTATTTATCTTCTTTGTGCGCCGCGTAATAATCTTTTATATGGTCGTAAGTCAACACCGTATTTTGCGACTTGAGTTTCGAACCGAACCAGCCAATCCCCATTTGATTTTCAATATAATTTTTCCGCTTCCGCTCTAAAAACGTACCGTGTTTTTGCAATTCGCGGTCGAGATCGTAGCGGTTTGTCGCCTGATATTGTTTCATCAATTCGGGAATCATTTTCATATCGAAATCGTTGCCGATTTGCCGAACCAATTGATCAATCTGTTCTTGAGGAAGATGCAACGTCATATCGTGATACATCAACGCCACTTCAATTCGGAAATCCAAACTTCGTTCAATTTCCTCTTGAATCGTTTTCGCTTTGAATTGCCGTTCTTCATTCGCGGTCGGCGTCCGATGATTTTGTTTATAGACGTCGCGGCAGATCAGGGGCCACTGAAAATCAATTTGCTCTTTCAAGTCGGGAAGAATATCGCATGTCTGAATGAAAATATCCGAACCGACGCGGGCGAGTGGTTTCGCGCCGAACACGGTTTGAAACTCCGCAAGAATATCCGGCTCATATTGCGCGCGCGGATTCGTCGCGGCGGAATTTTGTATTGACGACGCCAACAGATTATTTGTCGATTGTCGTTGCGGCGTTTGCATCGCGACAATTTGCGGCGAATCGTCATTGACCGGCGATAAAGCAATTTGCGGCGAAACCTGCGGCGTAATAAATTGCGGTATTTCAAATTGAGACGGCGGCGCTTGCGGAATCGCTTGCGGTTGTTGCGAAACGTAGTTTTGCGGAAAGTGATTTTGCAAAACCGGCAATTGCAGAACGTCCGCCAACGGAACGTTACTAGACGGCGTTGGATTCAACGACATTTGAGTTTGAGGAATATTGGCTTGAACGGGAATATTGACCAACTCCGTTTCCGTCGTATTGTTGACGAGATATTCATAATTTGCCGGAAAAACCGGAGGCGGATTTTTAAATTCCGCGTTGTTTTGCGGATCGGGCATAACGACGCTTGCGTTGGCAAGCAAATGATCGCCGATCGTAACGCCCGCCATTTGCGTTTTGGAAAGATCAAGAACCGGAACGCTTTGAAGATTAGCGTTATTCTGCGCGTCAAAAACATTTTGTTGATACGTCGGCGATTCGATTTCCCGCGAATTGCTGCTGGCAAAACCGTCTTCCGTATTGTGCGTTTCACTATTTTGCGCCGCGTGAAAATCGGCAAAACCGACGGAAGACGGCAACGTCGATAAATCCGCGAAAGCCGCCGGCGTATTCGTCTCCAAAACAACGTTGCCGGACGGCGAATCATTCAAAAGTTCCGCGCCATGCGACGTCGCAAATCCGTCGTTGTTGGAATGATTGTCGCGAAAATGATCGTCGTTGGAATGAACGCGAGTTGCGGAAATATCTGGAATAGAAATTCCGGCATAATCTCCAAATCCAATTCCGTGTTGCGGTTCAAGAGAAACAGAACCAACCGCGTTATTATGCGAAGGATTGTTAAAAACGGGAGGCGTCGTTTCGGATTGTTGGGGAAACGTTCCGAACATCGAAGGCATGTCGTGGAACGCAGGTGCGGAATCGCGAGCGATATTTTGCGCGGCGGAATAGGGCGACGCCAAACCGGACGCACTTCCCGAAACCGCATTCCCTTCCGTTTCTAAAATGGAATCGGACGTAAAATTCTGATCGGCGAATTTCGACGTCGGAAAGAGTTCAGCAGATTCCTCGCGTTTCAAACCGAGAAACGACAAAGCATGATCGGCGGCTTGCGGACGAAACGCCAACGTCGCGCAAATTCCCAACGAACCGAACAAAATGATAAAATATAATGTGTTTTTCAAAACGCCCTACGGAAAAACAAAAAACGTCGCGGTAAATAAAAATCACTCAAAAAATTTTCATAAATCAATGAACGTACTAGATTGTAACAAAAATGCCGACGATCCTGCAAGACCATTTTTATAAAAATTTTTCCGCCTCAATTTTTTCCTAGCGTTCACAGGGCGGTTAGCGACGTGTGGCTACTGAGATTGTTTTGTTCGGAAAATTAAGGTAAAGATGAGGTTTAGAGAGAAAAAAATTTTACCGCAATGTTATGAAAGTAAAAGAATCAATCGAATTCAGAGCGTAAAACAACTCCAAATCAAACGACTTTCGTAACTTTGCGGTAAAATGTCAACGTTTCAGAAATTCGTTTTTGTTTACCACGTCGTCACAAAAAGCTGGAAAAACGCTTTCGGATGGGCGCAAGCCGGACATGACGCCGGAGCGGACTTGCCGTTATGCATGTAACCGCAATTTCGGCATTGCCATTGCGTTTCGGTTTCACGCACAAAAACACGCTCTTCCTGCACGTTTTTTAATAACGCAAGATAACGGTTCTCGTGAAATTTTTCGACCGACGCAATGTTTTCAAACACTTTAGCAATCGCCGTAAATCCTTCTTCCGCCGCAATTTTTGCAAATTCTGGATATGCGATTGTCCATTCTTCATGTTCGCCTTTCGCGGCGGCTGTCAGGTTTTCTAACGTCGTACCGACTTTTCCGGCAGGAAAAACGCCGACGATTTCCACATCGCCGCCTTCCAGAAATCCAAAAAAACGTTTGGCGTGTTCTTTTTCCTGATTGGCGGTTTCATCAAAAATTGCCGCAATTTGTTCATATCCTTCTTTTCGCGCCGCGCTGGAAAAAAACGTATAACGATTTCTCGCCTGCGATTCTCCCGCAAACGACGCTAAAAGATTTTTCTCGGTTTGGGTTCCTTTCACGCTAGTCATTCTAATCTCTCCTTTTATAGGTTTGTTAAATTTTTGCAGTTAGATCGTTTCAATCCCATTGAGGTTTCATTATATACGCCGAAAAATAAAAAATCAATTGGTTCGTTCAAAAAAAATAAATTTTACCGCGTCTGTTGCAATAACGTGCTATTATCGCCGACGTCGAAAAATGCACGGAACGGATTACAAAAACCGGCGAGTACTCCGCCATGCGGTTTATAAATGAGTTGTAATGAAACGTCCCAGCTTTCTTTTTGCGGCGACGCGAGAGAATGTCCGTTTTTGGGAATGAGATACATTAAAGAATTTTTGAGTTCCCATTCATTCGACAAGGGAATATTATATTCGGCTCGTATTATCGGATCGCCGGATTCCGTCGCTCCGCCGGCAAGTAAACCTTCGCCGCCGTTCGCAAAATACTTTTTGATAAATAACGTATGATAACTTGCCGCCCGAATATCGATTTTCGTATTTTGTTGCAACCGGATAGAACCGCCGCGAAGTTGTTTTGTTCCGCGATAACCATATTCAGCGCCGTACATTGTTCCGAATGCAATTTCGCTTCGTAATTGTTCCAACCGATAATTCCGAAAATATTTATCTTTAACAACGTCGTAAGCGACGCCGAGATGAATCGGACGGTCAAATAAATTGCGGCGAAAAACTCCAATCGTTCCGAAATACTGTTCGCGGTTATCGCGTCGCCAATTTCCGGTTTCTGTTTGATAGCCGGAAGGATACGCCTGCATGGCGCGAAATCCGGCTTGAAAATTCACCGGGATCGCAAAATTTGAAGGAGACGTCCAATTCACGGATTCTTGAAAACCAAACGCTCCGCCGTTCACGCGATCTAATGGGCTTTTGAAACCGGAACCGCCGAAGCCGATTGTCAGATTTTCCCATGCGTTAGAATACATAATATACGAAAGCGCTGCGGAAAAATATCCCGGCGCAAACAACGGCGGACAAACTCCCGAATAACCGTACATTTCATTCCCGTAAACTCCCGGCAATTGACTATTATAATCATAGTATCCATAGTTGTTGACGCCGCCGTAAATCGCTCCGTAAGGATCAACGTATTGATCGTAAACATTCGGGGTATACAAATTTTGTCGTTCGTCGTCTGAATTTCCAAATTGTTCCGATAATACTTCATAGCCGTTGTTTTCTTGCGGCAATGTTTGTCGCTCGTTTTCCTCCCATAAAATTTCCGATTGATTGGGTTCGGTCGAAATACGTTGTTTCATTACAGGCGGTTTTGGCGGTAATTCGCTCAAACGACGCGGCGTTTGAATACCGCTTGTTGAAGAGTTGGTTTCTGTAAAAACATCATTTTGTAAAACTCGTTCCGCCCCGCGATAGGGAGAAGCGTTGATGGGAGATCGTCCTACGGAAGCCACTTTTGTCGGCGTCAATCCTTGCACGAGACGGACGCTCGGCAATACGATATGTTTTTGTTCCCAATCGTTATGAGTATTATCTCTATATTGCGCCGACACAATATTATTGTTATTAGAATTAAAATCTTCGGTTTGTATTATATCGGACGGGGTTTGCGCCAACACGCCGCTTGTTTGAAGAATATAATTTTTTGCGGTCGCATTTTTCGGCGAAACGATTTCCGGTAATTGATGCGCAATGTCTGAACCGTCGACGTCAGCGATTTTCTCAAACTGCGCCCATGCGGAAGAAAACATGCTTATTATTGCCGCGATTGTCAAAATACCGGTTCTGAAACAAGAATGTATTTTGAAAAATCGCGAACCTGAAAAATTTTTCATGACTTCAAACCCTTTGTCGTTTTTGACTTTGGGGAAATACGTCCGGTAAAACAACCGATGTGTTTATAAATCCGCGTATCTTCAATAAAATCCAATTTTTACCCATAATGAGATAGTTGAGAATCATACAAAAAATAAAAATTTGCGAAAAGAGCAAAAAACAAAGAATTGTCATGTTTTTTTCGTACCCGCTAAAAATTCATACAATATTCATTATTCAACCGGACGCAATCCCATTTCTCGCAAATTTTTTAGTTCGTTTTTTGAAAAATGTTCCAGTCTTTGTAATTTTTTTTGATTTTTGAAACGTGAGAGTTGCTTGACGTCTTTACGATTGACTTGTTTTCAGGTATGATGATATTTTATTGCGTCTCGTGCGGAAAACGCTTGAGAATTATCCGTTTTGTTTTTCAACGCATTTAGGAAAAAAAATATGACAAAAGAACAAAATAATAGTATTTACGCCGCCGATAATCACGACGACGATAATGACGTTCAGCAAGACAAAAACATAACGCAAGAAGTATTGCTGGATCAGGCGACCGATAAAAAAGGTCGTTTGAACGCGAACACGCCGGAATCGCTCGGCGTTTCATGGACGGAAGGGAGTTACTCCGGCAAAAATTTGCGGTCAAAATGTCTGCTGACTTGGTTGGTTACGATTCTTTTTGCGGCGTTAAGCGGTTGGCTGTTGATTAACCGTCATGCGGGAATATGGTCTGCGTTACCGATGATTGTGCCTGTGGTCGCGTGGATTTATTTCGCCGCCGTTTACCTTTATCGAACAAAAACGATTCGCTACCGATTGACGCAGCATCAGTTTTACTGTGAAATCGGTTTTTTCACAAAAACAATTGACACGCTTGAACTCGTTAATATTGACGATATGACGGTTAAACAAACGCTTGCGGATCGCCTGATTAATGGCGGTACCGGAAGTATCACAATTATATCCGACGACAAATCGCATCCTAAATTGATTATTCGCGGATTAGAAAATCCGCGCGCCGCGTTTGAATCTATCGACGAAATGCGACGCCGCAAACGTAACGCCCGCGTCATCAGATCGGTAAATTAATCGCAAAATGCAGAGTACAGAGCAAATTATCTTCAGGGACTTTTGGATGGGTATTTATCAATAAATTTCGCAGTTTGACGCGAATGTTTTAAAATATCCGCGTTATTCTGCGACGTTTGCAGGTAATAATAAAATATTGCGTTCTTCGCGGCGAATCAAAATTTTGTTGACAATTTAAAACCACGCCAATTCTCTAACTCGCAAAAATTATATTCAAAACCAAACCTACTTTGTAGATTGTTGTCAATTCTGTCAAACAGTAACGTAAAATGAAAGAAAAATTATGTCGAAACTCACTCAAAGCGAATCATGGAAAGCGTTGGAGAAGCATTATCAGAAAGAAATTTTTTCGGCGCATTTGCGGACGATGTTTGCCGAAAATCCGGGACGGTTTCAAGAGTTTTCGCTTGAATGGAATGGGATATTGTTCGATTACTCCAAAAATCGGATTAACGACAAGACAATTTCGCTGCTGCTTGATCTTGCGTCGGAATGTCAATTGGCGGCGGCAATCGAAGCGATGTTTCGCGGTGAAAAAATCAATATTACGGAACGCCGCGCCGTCTTGCATACCGCGTTGCGAAACCGCTCCAATCGTCCGGTTTTAGCGGACGGGCAAGACGTGACGCCGGAAGTCAACCGCGTACTTGACAAAATGCGGGAATTTTGCGATCGCGTCGTTAACGGCGAATGGAGAGGTTACTCCGGCAAGCCGATCGCCGACATTGTGAATATCGGCATTGGCGGTTCCGATCTCGGACCATTCATGGTTTCGGAGGCTCTCAAACACTATAAAACGCGGCTCAATTCGCATTTCGTTTCCAATGTGGACGGTACGCATATCGCTGAAACGCTCAAACGATTGAACCCGGAAACGACGTTGTTTATTGTCGCGTCAAAAACGTTCACGACGCAAGAAACGATGACGAATGCGCAATCGGCAAAAGATTGGTTTCTCAAAACCGCCAACGATCCGGCGTCCGTCGCGAAACATTTTGTCGCGATTTCCACAAGCAAAAAAGATGTGGAAAAATTCGGAATTGATTCGGCAAATATGTTTGAATTTTGGGATTGGGTCGGCGGACGTTATTCGCTTTGGTCGGCGATTGGTCTTTCGATCGCGTTATCGGTCGGCTTTGAAAATTTTGAAGAACTTCTCGCCGGCGCTCATGAAACGGACGAACATTTCCGCACGGCGCCGTTCAAACATAATATTCCGGTTCTTATGGGACTTCTCGGCGTCTGGTACAACAATTTTTTCAATGCCGAAAGTTACGCGATTTTGCCATACGACCAATATTTGTATCGTTTTGCCGCGTATTTTCAGCAAGGCGATATGGAAAGTAACGGCAAGCGCGTGGACAAAGAAAACAACGTCGTCGATTACTCGACCGGTCCGATTATCTGGGGCAAGCCGGGAACCAACGGACAACATGCGTTTTATCAGTTGATTCATCAAGGAACAAAAATGATTCCGTGCGACTTTCTCGCGCCGGCGCAAACGCTGAATCCTCTTGGCGACCATCACGTCAAACTGATTGCGAATTTCATCGCTCAAACCGAAGCGTTAATGCGAGGCAAAACGCTTGACGAAGCGAAACAAGAACTACGGAACGCGGGACTTTCGGAAGAGGAAGCGTCGCGTCTTGCGCCGTCGAAAGTTTTTCCGGGCAATCGTCCGACCACGACGTTTTTCTTTGAGAAACTGACGCCGCGTTTGCTCGGTTCGTTAATTGCGTTGTACGAACATAAAATTTTCGTGCAGGGCGTTATCTGGAATATTAATTCGTTTGACCAAATGGGCGTCGAACTCGGCAAACAACTTGCCGGCGTTCTGTTGCCGGAATTAATATCGCCGGACGACGTTACTTCGCACGATTGTTCGACAAATGCGTTGGCGTCCTATTTTAAAAAACGTCATTCTAAACAATAACATTTGGAATCTCTCTGTGGAATTTTCGCAAAGATTTTGATTTCATTTTCAACAATCTTATTTTTTCCCAAAACAACCTCATTAGCAAAATTGACTCTCGGAGAATCAAAATCGGATATTTGAGAGTCAAAATCGACTCCAATGAAAAACAGCAAGGAGATTTTTTAATGATTTTTCTCAAAATTGAAAATCCGTTGAAATATTTCAAAATTTCTCAAATTTTGAAGAAAAATATTTTAGGATTCTT
>JAISZO010000294.1 GCA_031269105.1 Planctomycetaceae bacterium
CATGTTCCAAAACATAAAGTTCGACAAACGACCACAGGAAAGGCGGCTGTTTTGGCGTCACGCAGTTTTCATTCGGGCGGAGTCAATGTCGGTTACGGCGACGGTTCAGTTCACTTTATTTCGGATACGGTGAATATCGACGCATGGCGTAATCTCGGCGCAGCCAACGATGGTAATAGTTTGTTGCCGTGAAAGCCAAATATTGTTATCAATCATTACGTTCGGAGTCGCGTATCAATAAATCAAAACCATTGTTATGTTATTGTTACGCGACTCCTTGTAGAGTCAAATGATGATTGACTCTGCATTTCCATTTCCTAAAAATTCAAACTTTTAAAACAAAATAATGTCACGTCAAATTTTTTCAATTCTGATTTTATGCGTACTTTTTGCCGGTTGCACAAACAATAATCCGCAAAGACGGCTTGCTGTCGAAGGCGAAGTTACGCTCAATGGACGCCCGCTTGCGCAAGGAAGTATCTCGTTTGATCCGAGCGGTACGCAAGAAGTCAAAACGCAATCCGGCGGAGAAATCAAGGATGGCAAATATACGATTGCCGCGCCGCAAGGGCTTGTTCCCGGCGAATATACCGTGCGGATACGGTCAATGGAAGAAGTTCCCGATTCACGCAAAAATACCGGTAACCCGATGGAAGATCAACCAATACTCAAAGATATTATTCCGTCGGAATTTGGCAGTCAATCCGTGCAAAAAATTACTGTCGAAAAAGGAAAACAAAATCAATTCAATTTTAAAATGTAAACTTGCTGATATAAAACGCACTGAAAATAATTCAAGGCAACTTTCGAAAAACCGTTTATTGCAACTTTGGTCAGCACCTTTAATGTTTTCAGAAGTTGCCGATTATTTCACGGTAAGGATTGTTTCAAATATGGCGGTCGGGATTTCACTGCGCACAAGGAGAATTTTATCAACTGCGTGAAAAACGGCGGATTGCCGATTTCAGGCGTTGACGTTCGTTTGTAACTGTCTATTTTTATTTTATTCGTTTTGTGCAATAATGGATTATATGAATTATGAAGCACAAAATAGCGTTGCGATAACCAATAGGCGCCTGCGTACCAACCGTTGCGCCCTTAGTAGCGCAAGGATTTCCAATAACACGCCCTTATTTTTTTCATAGTCTTCCATGTTCAAAATAAGGGCGCAACAGGAAAACTTTACGGCTACTAAGGGCGCAACGGTTGGTATTCAGGCGCGTGTCGGCAATACCAAGACCGTTTGATAGTGTAAGGGAATGATTACCGAATTTTAAAGTAAGAAAAGTATAATCAATATTTCATATTTGTTTTTGGCAAATGATCTTTTTAGATATTCTCAATCGTTATTTTGGTTGGGTTTGCCGGTTTCAATAGTTACGAAATTAATTTAACCCCAAAATGTTGTTTTTTAATCCGAACGGAAATTCAATCTGCTGAACCGGTGAAAAAAATCTCCAACTCCGAATTCAAACGCAAAATGTTGCGCAACGAATTAGACGATACCGATAGTATTGCCGACGCGGAACAACTCGGTGAATTTCCAATAATTCAGAGTCCGCAGAAAGTGAGCGGTGTGGGCTTGCCCCGCGTTTATTCCGCTGAATAATTATAAAATAACAAAAAACAATTGGCGTCAAAAAATATTGGGAGGACATTTTATGTTCCATAAATTTATTTGTTTTTTTCTTTGTTTGTTGTTTTTCTCTGTGATGATTTTACGCGCTGAAGAACAATCGCTTTATGAAATTCCGACAGACCTGACGGTTCCGGCGGTTATCAATGAAAAGCCGCAGGCGGGAAGGCGGGTTCGTTTTACAACGCCTGACTGGGAAAAGACAAACGTTTATCATACGCTGTATCTTCCGCCTGATTGGACGGAACAATCCCGTTTGCCGGTTATTGTTGAATTTCCCGGCAATGGCGGTTATCGCAACGGTCAAGATGTTTCGGACGGAACGGTTGACGGTTGTATGCTTGGTTACGGTTTGACTGCCGGAAAAAATGCTATATGGATTTGTTTGCCGTTTGTCAAAGAAGAACAGGAAACGTTGCAAAATTGCGAAACGTGGTGGGGCAGCGTCGAGAAAACCAAACAGTATTGCATTGAGACGGTCGAAGATGTTTGTCAACGTTTCGGCGGCGATTCGCGGCGTGTCATTCTCGCCGGTTTTTCACGCGGCAGTATTGCGTGTTTTTATATCGGTTTGCACGACGACAACATTGCCCGTTTGTGGACGGGATTTTTTTGTCACAGTCATCTTGACGGCGTCAATGAAAAATGGGGATATGCCAACGCCGACCACGGTTCGGCACTGAAACGTCTGAAACGACTTGGAACACGTCCCGTTTGGTTTTCGCAGGAAGGAAATCTCGACGTTACAAAACGTTATTTGAAAGATACGGGATTAGCGGAACATTTCGAGATTGAACTGTTTCTGTATCCGAATCACACTGCGGTGTGGATTTTACGCGATTTGCCGATCCGTCAAAAAGCAAGGTTATGGTTAAAAAAAGTTGAGGAGAAATAAGGTTGAAGAAAAACAGGAGGAAAACGAGGTTTGCATCATAGCAACCTCTTATTTTCAAAACGGGCGGATATGTTAGAATAAAGTTTTTCGGAAAGAGAATATCATATCGCAACATTTGTTTGTTGAAATTCCGCGTCAGCATAATACGCGAGAGGAAAAAATGAACAAACATCTTGTGTGATAGAATGAACTTCAAGACGAAAAAAGCGAGACATAAACTCTGAAAAATAACGAAATTTGAATTTTCAGAAAAAGAAGGGGGTATTAGAGACGCCATTATTTTTTAACTCTTAACTCCCTTGATTTTTATGGAGAATAACAAATGAAACAGATTTATTTTTTAACGACATTCGCCCTGCTGTTTTTAGGAGCGTTTTCTTTCCCGCTTGACGCGCGGCAGAGCGGAGCCGCGTCGCCGGAGGAAACGACGAAAAGCGTTGAAATTCTGCGGGAGGTTTCCCAAAACGAAAACCCGTCCGACGAGCAACTCCAGAGAGCGTCGGCGGCGATACTGCAACTGACGCAAACCGGAACGCCGGACGCCGTACCGGAACTAAAAAAACTTCTGAACGTGGAACAGTTGAACACGGTTGTCCGTACCGCGTTAATCAACATGTCCGGCGAATCGGGAATGACGGCGCTGCGGGAATCGCTGGAAACGCTGAACGGGAAAAATCTCGCCGGAGCGCTGGAATCGCTTGGTTCCGCGCGCGACGAGAAATCGGTTTCCGCGATAATAAAACTTGCGGGAGAAGCGGACGAAACCGTTGCGCAAGCGGCGTTCTACGCGCTGGGGAAAATCGCGACGCCGGAAGCCGTAACGTTCCTGCTCGACCGCTTGAAAGACGCCGGTTCCGAAAAACGCGAAACGGCGGCAAACGCTTTATTGTTTGCGGCGGAACGGAAGGTTGCCTTCAATCAAAACGAATTGGCGGCGGCGATCTATGCGGAGTTAGCAAAATTCAAAGAATTTCCGACGGTTTTTGCCGGCGCCGTTCGCTATTCTTTTCTTCTGAACGAGGAACGCGCTCTGCCGATTTTTGCGGAAATGTTGCGGCGGAATAACGACTCGCAGTACGATTTCAAATATCTTCTTGAACTTGCCCGTCAATTGAAAGCGTCTCAAACCGGAAAAATCATTCTCGACAATTTTAGCGCTCTTCCGACCGCGAGGAAAGCGGCGTTGATTGAAATAATCGGCGACCGCAAGGACGCGGCGGTCGTACCGGAATTGCTGAAGATCGTGCAGAGAAACGAACTTCCCTTAAAGATTGCCGCCGTGAAAGCGCTTGGCGAAATCGGCAACATGCGGGGGCTGAACGCAATCTTGTACGCCGTTGGTTCGTCGGACCAGGAATTATCCGCCGCCGGAAGGGAATCGCTTTCGCGGTTGCAGGGCGAAGAGTTTCGCGAGACGGTCGTGCGTCTTCTCGACTCTCCCGACAAAAAAATCCGGTCGGCGGCGTTGTACGTTGTCGGGGAACGCCGGATTACCGAAGCCGAAGAAAAATTGCGGACGCTTTTCGACGATCCTGAACTTTACGCGATTGCTTACGACGTCTTTGCAAAAGCGGCGGACGTTCAGTCGTCGGATTTGAAATCGCTCCTGATCCGGTTTGTCCGAAGCCCGCTGACATCAATGTATTCTGCGGCGCAGCGGACGGAAATGGAGGCGATGAAAACGATGTGTCTGAGGATGACCGATCCTAACGCCGCCGTTGCCGCAATTGAGGAGATTTTTATTCAGGAAGCGAACGCTTTAGCGCCCGTTCCCGCGACGAGAGCGTTTATTCTTGAATTGTTGTTTTTGCTTGGCGGCGAAAAAGCGGCAAAAGACGTTGCGGACGCGGCGTTAAACGACGAGGATTACGTGCGGGACAAAGCGACGGAATTGCTAGGAAATTGGACGACGTCGGACGTCGCGCCGTTTTTACTGGAACTTGCGGGCAAGTTTCCGGCGGGCGGGAAGTATCAGACGCGAACGCTTCGCGGATACATTCGGGTTATCCGCCAGATGGGGTTATTGTCGCCCGAACAGAAGATAGAAATGAGCCGAAAAGCGTTGGCTCTTGCCGCGCGGGACGAAGACAAAAAATTGGCGGAGGAGACGCTGAAACGGTTTTCGGAAAATGTTGGGGGAACGCTGCTATTCGACGGCAAAACGTTTGAAAATTGGGAATTTCGCAACGAAGAGAACGCGAAATGGTTTCGTATTGAGGACGGCGCGATTGTCGGCGGCTCGCGGGAAAAGCCGATTCCGCGTAACGAGTTTATCACGACAAAAAAAGAGTACGGCGATTTTACGCTTCGGCTTGAAGCGAAAGTGATTGGCAAAGGAGCCAACGCCGGCGTTCAATTGCGTTCGCAACGTCTTCCACAAGACGGAAAAAATCCCAACGAGGTTTCCGGTTATCAGGCGGACATGACGAGCAAATTCAATTATTGGGGATCGCTTTACGACGAATCCCGCCGCAATAAGTTTTTGGCGGAAGCGAAAGAAGAGACGGTCAAGCCGATTTTTCGCGAAAACGACTGGAACGATCTGGAAATTATCTGCAAGGGCGATACGGTAAAAATTTTGCTGAACGGCGTTCCGACGATTGAGTACCGCGAGACGGACGAGACCATTTCGCGCAAGGGAATCATCGGCTTACAAATTCACGCCGCCGGTCCAAGCGAAGCGTGGTACCGCAACATCCGCATCGAGAAACATTAGCTGAAACGCTCTCTCTATTTCCCCGCAACGCCCGCTTCAAACACGCTAAATTTTGCGGAAAGCGGAAGATGGTCCGCTAGATTTCTCGCGTCGTCGAGATTCAGATTGAAACGCTTAATCAAATCCTCGCATTGAACGCCGCCGACATATTCGATTGTCCGTAGTTTGTCAAACGCGATGTTTTCCGTTGAATTTGTTCCGTCTATCGTTGTTGGCAAATTCTCGTGGACAACCGAAAGATACGGCACGCTTCGCAACGATTCAATTTGCGAGACCGGACGTCCGAAATTGCCGAGAAGAATGACATCGTCTTCGGCTCTATCGCCATCCCGAACCTGCCGAAAAATCGCGCCGAGTATTCGCGATTCCGTTTCTTTGCGGGCGTCGGGGATTTTCACGTTAATCAGATTGAACGTAAACGCCTGCTCTTGCGGCGGAGCGACCGTGCAAAACGACGAAACCAGCGGACGGCACGACAAGGCGGACGACTCCAATTCGTAAGTTTTGACCGGATCGTATTTGACGACCGCCGTATTGAACAGAAAAGCCGCCGATTCCGGCATGTTTCCAAGATTTTTCGGAACGACGTAAGCGAAACTTTTTCCCGACGTATTGACGCGACGAATCAATTCGTCCAACGGCAGCGTCGTGCGAACCAATCCCTGAATCGCAATCAAATCAAACTGCGAAATCACATCCGCGACTCGCTGAGCGCGAGTCGAATCCGCCATCTTTTCAAAGTCTAACGGCGACAAATCCCAAGTGGCCATCGTAAACGTCGTCATCGGCAAAACGCCTTTCAGCGGAACAACGGCGGACGGCGGAACGTCGTTTTGCGGCGGCTGTTTCAACGGCGGAACGGCGTCTTTGCCGTCTCTCTTTCTTTTGGTAACGACGATTCCTTTTTGATCGTCGAGCCGAACTTCATAATGCCGCCAAAAATATAATCCGCCGACAACAAGCAAAACGACAATCGTAAACTTGAACGGAATTTTCGCTTTCGGGGAATCCGATTTTCCTTCCTCCGACATGATAAAAGACCTTCCTTTTGAGAAAACGGGTTATTGCAATTTGTCCGTACTCTTTCTCTTTTTTTGAGATCATAACCGCGTCAACATGGAATGCTGCAATCCGATAAGCGTTTTCGCGTCGGAGATTTCGCCGCGCGCCAACATAGCGCGTATTTCGTCCCACGCGGCAATCAGAAGTTGAACGTCCTCGCCGTCTTCGAGCGCGGTTTCTCCCGGCGTTAATCCGGTCGCCGTGAAAAGATGAAGTTTTTCATACAAAATTCCCGGCGAAGAATAAATCGTCATCATAGGTTCCAGCTTTTCGGCGCGATAACCGGTTTCTTCAATCAGTTCGCGCCGCGCCGTAACGACTGGCTCTTCATTCGGCTCAAGCGTTCCGGCGGGAATTTCGATTAAATAATCGTTCACCGCCGCGCGGTATTGCCGCAACAGCACGACGCGACCGTCGTCGAGAATCGGTACGATTCCAACCGCTCCGGGATGCACAATCACATGCCGTTCCAATTGCTTCCCGCTCCGACCCGTTTGAAAACGCTTTTCAATATAAAAAAGCCGGCTCTGAAATAAAATTTCGTTAGTCATTGTTCTTGAGGTTTCTCTTTTTGGTGGGAATTTCTCCAAACCTGTTTTTTTCCGCGATTTCGCCGCGCGTATTTTCGCCAACGCAGGCAAAAAACGCCCGTTTACCTGGAACTTTAAGGACTCGTTAGGACTTCGGGGATTCCTTAAAACTTTTTGCGACGAAACGTCCGCCGCCGGAACACGCCCCAGAGTCGTCGGGATATGTTCCAACGGCTTGAAATCCCCCAGCGTCTCTGGGAAACGCCCCAAACAACTTGTTGAGTTTTCCGGCAACGCGAGGGAATTTCAACACTTGAAGAGATATTGTACTTATTTCGTTTTGATATTCAAGGTAGGTTCCAGGTTACAGATTCCAGGTACCAGGGTTGGCGTTCCGTACTTCCGCGTGTTGAAAACCAATTCTGGACGCTGTCACCTTATCCTGTCATTTTGGTAGTCTCGCGTGCCTTTCCTTGCAAGCGTTCTGGAAGCGCCCCGTCGGTCAACTGCGTTGACCGCCACCCCTCCACCGGCAAAAGTATCTCCCCATCTTTTTTTCCAATTGCGGAAATCCCCCAAACCGCTCTTTTCTGGCGGGGGAAAATTTATTAAGATTCCCCGCCTGTCATTCCCGCAAACCTAACCTGCCATTCCTATAAACTCGTAGTCCATTCCCACAAACATTTCGGACAAGCGA
>JAISZO010000324.1 GCA_031269105.1 Planctomycetaceae bacterium
TTGACCGACGAACAAAAAGAAAACAATCGCAAGAAAAGTAAAATTCGTTGTCGCGTGGAACACATTTTTGGCGAGATGAAAATGAGGAGGGGGAACGAAATCATGCGAGGCTTCGGTAAAACGCGAGCGACGTTTCAGATTGGCATGCGGAATGTTGTTTACAATAAGCGCCGATAGGTGAGTTTGATGCGAAGAGTTCGTGTAGAATGACAAAAGAGGTAAACGAGGGACGTTAGGAATGAATATCGGAAACAATTTCCGACATTCAAAACGACAAAATTCCCGCCTCTTTTTGAAAAAAAACAATATCTTTCCCATAACTATCAAACCCTCTATAAAAACTGAACTTATTAGAACTGCCCTGTAGTAAATTATCTAAAAATTTCATAAAAGGAGATTAAAATGAACTTCTTATTACAACAAAAAAAGTTGCAAATTGCCTGATTCTTTACGTTTCATTTTCTTTCGCGTTTTTTCCCGCGTCGTTCAAAAATTGTAAAACGGCGGAAGCGTCGTTATTTTCGAGAGCGTTCCGAAGTTGGCGGCAGGATTGTTCAAAATCATTCAACGACGACAGCAACGCTTTCCGATTGGAAAGAAAAATATCCAGCCAGATTTCAGGACTTCCCGCCGCAAGACGCGAAACGCTTTGGAAACCGGAGCCGCAAAATTTGCCGTAAATTTCGCGATCTGATATTTTCGCTAACGCGGCGGAAACAGCGTGCGGAAGATGACTGGTTCTCGCTAAAATCCGGTCGTGTTCTTCGGCGCTCATGCAAACGACGTTAGCGCCGAGCGATTCCCAAAATTGCCGCAGCGTTTCCGTTGTTTCCGCGAGCGTCGAGCCGGTTGGAGTCAGCGCTACGACGCGATTTTCAAACAATGTTTCCGACGCGGCGGCGACGCCGTTTTTTTCACTTCCGGCAATCGGATGTCCGCCGAGAAAGCGGCAGTTGTTGGCAAGCGGAAAACGTTTCTCCAACGTTTTGCAAATTTCTTGTTTGGCGCTGCCGACGTCGGTGATAATCGGCGAAACGGTTTGCTCCGCGTATTGCGGTTTCGCTCCTTCCGCCGCGGAAATCGCGTGTTCCGCAATTTTGCCGACCGGCGTGCAAACAACGATCAATCCGCAACCCACAACGCCGTCCGTAATCGACGTCGAAAATTCGTGAATCGCGCCGATTTGTTTTGCGGTTTCAAGCGTCGCGGCGTTTCGACCGATTCCAACAACGCGGCGCTCCGACCATTTCCGCCGAATCGCCAGTCCCAACGAACCGCCTAATAACCCTACGCCGATAATCGCAATTTTTGAAAACATAATATCAGAAGATTAAGAGTGAAAAGTGAAAGAAGATTGAACCGTCGCTTACGTTCCGGTCTGCTATTATTGGGACAAAGGATTGTTTCAATTCCAGAGCGACAAATTCCGTTTGCAAAACTTTTAACTTTTAGCTTTTGACTTTTCCTTCTCGTTTTTCCTTTTCTCCGCTTCTTTTTCTGCGGCAAGATAAATCATCCGCAATTCGTGCAGGATATTTTCCAACGTTTTCGACTCTTCCGATGTGCGATTGCCTTGAGTTTTTTCGTAAAGAAGGTCAATCGTATCGACCAAATGCGACGCTTGATTCAATAACATCGTATGTTTTCCGGTCAAGGGATTTGGAAACGCTCCCATCGACGTCATCGCCTGCGACGCTAATCCCGCCGCCAATGTGATTAATGTCGGCTGCGGAAGCGGAATATCGCGTTTTTGCAATTCTTCTTCCGATAACGCCGCGTCTTCCTCTTTTTGACGTTGTTCCGCGTCCAAAAGGTCTTTCGTCAATTTTTCATCCGCCGGCGCGTCGTCGACGTTTTCTCCCGCTTTGACTTTCGCTTCCCACTCGCCGCTCGCCCATTCTTCTTTAATGATTTTTTCTTCGTCGGTCATTCATGTTCCTTGATAAATTTGTTGATAGTTTGATTGTTTTACTTTTTCTAACAAACGTTGCCATTACAAACAACAATACTTTATGCTTTTTTCTTCTTTTTGTCAATCTCCGATAAAATTGGCTGTTGATTGGATTTTCTTCAATACGCTTGACGTTTATTTTTACTTTTTATTTTCGACGTTTTTTTATCAGTTGTTCGATTTCATTAAGAATCTCGTTATTTTGAACGCTTTCTTTGCGAAGACGCTCGTTTTCATCTAAAAGCGACTGTTGCGCATTTTTTCTCGCGTCAATAAGTTTTTGCTCAAATTCTAAACGGTCGGCTTTTCGCTGATTTTCCTGCCGACGATTTTGTTCTTCAAACGACGTTTTCTCTTTTTGCCAATCCTCGCGCTGCGTTTGTAATTCGGCGAGTTCCTTGTTTTGTTGCAAGATTTGTCGGCGAATTTCCCGCATTTCTTGTTCCAGCGACGAATTGGCGCGAATAAGTTCCTCGCGGGATTGCTCGAGTTGTTGGAAATCGCGCCGCAACTGTCGTAACTGACCGTATTGCCGCGCAAAGACAACCGATAACGCAATAACCAGTATGCTCAAAATCATCGGTAACGCAAAAAAGATTCTCGGCGTTTTAGGAGTTCGATTTGAAAAAGTTCGCGGCATATTTCTCTTGTTTTGACGATGTTTCTCTTGATAATAATATTTTTTTTCCAACGGTAATTCTTCCGTCGTTGTTTTTCCAACGTCAAAAAGAATTTCGATATTGCGATGGATTATGCTTGAGACGTCGGCAATCAAAAGATTTTTCGCTTTTGGATTTTTTAGAAAATTCCGAATCGTTTCGTTCAACGTTTCGCCGTTTTCCGCGTTGGAATGAAACGATTGCGGAACGTTCGGCAAACCGGCAAAAAGCAAAGCGTCAACGTCGGCGGAAGAATGGACGCCGACGATGATTTCGGCAAACGTTTTCGTATCGATCAACACGGCGACAATTTGCAGGGAATGCGGTCGTCCCCGCAGATCGTTTCCGGCGTCGGAAATTTGCGCGGCGAGAATCTGTTCCGCGTTGAATTTCCAAAAGAGAAAAGCGTTATCGCAACGTCGTTCCGCCGCGCCGCTTTCCCATTGCACGCTTTTACAAAGCGTTTCCCGAAAAAATTTTTCCGCATCGGCAGGAAACGAATCGGACTTATTCAATACGGCGTAAAAATCGGCGCCGGTTTGACGGTCGATTTGCCGTCCAAAACGAATCGTCGGTAATTGCAAATGCGAAAAGGTTGTCATGCGTTTTTGATTTCGTCGCTTTCACAACGATTTATTTCAAATCTTCTTTCCAAAAGTTTCCCGGTTTAATATAATTTTCAAACGCTTTCCATTCTTCGCCGGCGATTGCGTCGAAAGAAAAATCAACGAAATATCCGCCGCTTGACATGAATTTCGGCAAACTCCAATCAAACGAACCTTTGTTCGGTACAAGCGTAATTTTTTCTTTAAGAATTTCAATCGCGTTGGGAGCGGTCGATTCCCGCGCCGCCACCGTTTCGATTCCGCCCCAAAGATAACCGGCGTAAGCGTCCAACTCAATTCGTATCGGCTCGCCGCTTTTCCATTCAAAAATAATTTCGTAACTCGGATTGATGGTCGTCGCTTTGCCGTTGGATGGACATGAATACGTGCGGTTTCCGATTTTAATATTCAACACTTGATCTTCAGGATAACTGAATCCGCCGAATTGTTTGACCGTCGCGCGGCAACGCATTCCTTCGGTAAAACGTTTCGCTAAATCAATCGCCGTTTTCATTTCACGGACTTCGTCCGCCGTCAATTTCGATTCATATTCTTTAATGAAATTAAAAATCAAATCGGCTTTCGCCTGCATAAGCGACGCGTTTCGTATCGCGATTTTGTGGATTCGGGAACGTTTGTCGTTCATTTGTCCTAAACCGTATTCTTCCAGCAATTCCTGAATTTTTTTCGCCTGATATTCATCCGGGTGATTTGCCAGAAATTTTTCCGCGAGTTCCGTAAAACTCTCGGATTTCTCGCGATACGCCGTTAACGTCGCCAAGTAACGGATTTCGACGAGTTTTTTGTTAATCTTTCCTTTCAAGCGCTGAAGACGTTCTTTGACGATTTCAAATTCCCGCAATTCCAATTGTTCCAGATAATCATGAATTTCGAGCAGCGTTTTTTCATCTTCGGAATTTTCAATTTTCTTTTCCTGAAAATCCAATTCTTCGTCCATAAGACTGCGCTGCTTTTCTTTGACTTCAGGCGACGACGGTTGACCTTCGATTTTTGATATCCGATCCGCCGGACTAAAATGTTCGTTGGAAAGCGTCGCCAGCGAATCTTTTTCTCTCTCGCGGTCGTAAATCCATTTCGTGCCAAAACCGATTCCCGCAATCGCGCAAAGCGAAACGATAAACGGTACAAACGTTATCCAAAACCAATTCCGCCAATTGCGTTTTGAACGTCCTTCAATCCAATCGAAAATTGCTTCGTAGCCAAACGGAGTTAGATTCATCGGATCGGGCAAACGAAGCGTATCGGCGGAAATATTTTGCCGTTTAGAATCGCCGATCCGTTCCGCCGGAGAAATCGTTTCTCCCACAGCGGAAATCGGAAAATAACAAATATCGCGAATGCGTCCCACTTCCCGTAAATTGGCGTCGAAGTCGCCAAGCCGCTTTTTTACGTAATTTCGCGTGACGTTCTTTCCTTGCCGACAACCGTGAATGGATTTTTTCAAAATCGGAATCATATCGCATTTGGTCACGCAAATTCCGACGTCGATATTGTAAATGATCGGCTTGTCGCCTTTCGCAGAATTTGTGTTCGCAAGCTGCCAAATCACTTCAAGACCTGTTTGTAATTTTTCACGAATCGTTTTGCCGTCCGCATCGTTGCGGATTCGCTTGAGATCAATCGCGTCAATTAAAAGAAGAATAACGTCCGATTCAATAAGATGATCGGAAAATTGTTTCATGGCGTCGGGCGAAAGTTCGTTATACGCTTTTCGAAAATCTTCGCCCGGATAATCTAACGTCATCATCTGAATTTTCGATCCGCTTGCTTGACGAAAGATCGTAAATTGCAACATCGTTGTAACGGTTGTCGCCGCCGCCCATCGACCGGCGCGAAACGCCCGAACAATCTGATTCAAATATTGTTTGGTAGGACCGTCCGACGCGAACAAATGAAACGGCGGACGCGAAAGCACGTCGCCGCCGATCAACGCAAGTCCGCCGAGAAACGACGTTTTGCCGACGCCTTCCGTTCCGACAAGCGTTAGTTTATAAACGTTTTTTACTTTGCGGCTTGTTTGCCGCGGTAACGCGACGAGGGGTTGTGGAGATTCTTCTGTCGTACTCATCATTAAATTTTCAAAATGAAAAGCTAAAAGTTTTTTTGTTTTCCGCTTTTTTTATTCCGTAACGTTTGCGTAATTTTTAACTTTTAGTTTTTTATTTTCCGTTTCTCTGGTTTATGTTTATGCTCGTCTCAATAGAATTTTTCGATACGTTCGGTTTCCCTGCCAAATAAGTAATAATCCAAGAACGGCGATAACAATCGCCCATTTTATCCAGGCGCTTTGCATGGATTGCGGTTTTCCGCCGAGTAATCCGTCAAGATAACCGTTCAACAATGCGGGAATCGATTTTGCCGCAGAGTTGGAAAGTTCTCCCAGAAAACGTCCGGTCGCGTCCGCCATTTCCGGTAATTTTTCTATAACCATCGGCAACGTCCGCCGCCAAAGCGTAACGGCTAATCCGGTATATAACAACGAACGGTAAACGACGCGACGCAATTCTATCCGCATTCCGTCCCACGAAACAAGAATACGACGCGCCGTCTGGTAAAACAGTTGAACGGTTTTTTTAATCGGCGTCATTACGGCTGTTTCCGACGCGCGAATCGCATAGCGTAAAGCGTTTCCGACGCGTATTGGCGCGAGATAATAACCGATCCGCGAAGATAAAACGCCGCGATAAAACAACGAACGTTTTTCTAATTTCGCCGCGGCACGCGATCCTTTTGCCGTCTGACGCATTCCCGATTCCGCAATCGTTGCGACAACGTCGCGTCCTACATTTTTCACGCCGATTCTTGCGGCGTTTTTCGCTCCCGTTGCCGCCGTTGATTTCACGGCGGAAACGCCGGACGACGTTCCCAAACTTGCGACAAGCAGCGTTGCGTCGGCGACGTCAAGAGCCGCCCAACCGAGTTCGCTCCATTCATTCGGATAACCGTTATACCAGTTGCGGACAACGTCCGCCGCGCCGCCGCCGGGAATACTCGCCCACCATTCTTTTTGACGGGCGGCGCCTTTTTCGTCAAAATATTTATCGAGCCACGCTTTGTTGTGTTCGATTCGTTCTAATCCCGTATCTCCGTACTGCACGACATACGGTATAATTCGCACGCCTAACTGTTCGTCTTTGAGCGCGTTCCGAAACAAATCCGATTTCTCGTAACGATTCAAAATATAAATCGCAATATCGCCAAATTGATAAATTGCCGCCGCCGCTTGCGGAACAGCTTCGCCGTATTTTGCGTAAAGGAACGTCGCAATGTCGTCCGTTCCGTATTTTTCGCACAAAGCGTCGGCAAGACGAGGCGCGTCGTCAAACAACTGCAAACAGAGCGGCGATAACCTTGCCGCTTGCCAAACCGCCGGATGAGAATCGCGAATCGCAATCAATTTTGCCGCAATTTCTTCGTCTTCGGAATCTCTGTTTTTATCGAGAAAATCCTGATTAGCAAATATCGCATCGATTACTTCGCCTATCGGAATTTTTCCTTGTCGAACGCAATTTTGAATGACTCCGCCGTAGTTGCTAAAAAGGGCAAACGTGTTCAGCACGACGGCTTCCGTTTCGTTTTCTTTGACGTCTCGTAAAGAAAACGACGCTTCCAACGCATCTTTAAAATACGGATGATTTTTCTGAATGACTTGCAAGACAGATTCCGACGACGACGCTTCCGCGTTGGGAACCGTGTTGACGAGAATCAGAAAAAGCGCGTCGTCGATCCATTCTTTTTCATTATCATAGAACGCGAGTAATTGTTTATCTTTAACATGCTGCATGAGATAAACCATCATCGGATTATCGCGAACCCGCCGCCACAAATCCACGTCTTTCGACGCTTCCCGCAAAGTTCGCAGATAATCGTCTCCTTGTTTCAGAATACTTTCGGCGGCTGCGTTATCGGTATTTCCGCGCACAAAAATAGCGGTTTCAATATTTTGCTGAAGCGGCAGCGCATGAGCAAATAAAAAACATTCGCGTTGTTTGCCGAACGAAAACAAACGGGGATTTGCGGCGAGTTCCGCAAGCCGCAAGTCGAAAATTTCCGCTTCGCGTTTATTTCGGTATTCCGCCAGACGTTTCAAACCGTCCGTGCCGGAACAATCGTACCGTTCCAACATTGTCGCGACAAGCGCGCGCTCGTTGCGGGAAATCTCCATTTTTGCAAGTTCCGCCGCCGCTTCGGGATTCGTGCGTTTTAATTCCTCCGTCATCACAGCAATACGTTCCGCAATTTCATTTTTTTCGAGATTCTTTGTGCAATAGACGGCGCCTTTCGTCAACCAAAAATAAAGCCCGATTGCCAACAAAAGACACAAGATCGCCTGAACCGGAATTGATCCTAAAATACGAAAAATCAAACGCATATTATTCCACCTTCTATTTTAAAGATTTTACACCTAATTATATATAAAAATACATCGCTAACGGGTCGTTCATCGCAAAAATTACAATTTTCTACGATAGAATACAAGACAAAACGAACAAGAATTGGGATTATATCAAAAATTGTAAATATTCGGGAGGAGAGCAACGAAAATTTTTTATTATTACCTCATGTTACGCACCATCGGTAAGTTTCATTTTCCCCAGTTCAATCCATGCGGCTTTGGACGCCGCCCAGTCGATTTTCGCTTTGAGGGGCAAAATGAAATGCGCAGAAAGATGCGTAACATGAGTTAGTATTGGGTTTTTAGTTTTTATATTGAAAAACTTCTTCGTGCCTCAGCGCCTTTGTGTGAGAAATTTTTATAGTTTTTATTTCTATTTTGTTTCACACAGAGGCGCTAAGTCACAAAGGTTTTTTAGGTAACAGGTTCCAGATTCAGTGTCGGCTTGCCGTACTTTCGCGTGTTGAATACTAATACTGGCTCCTGTTCTCTGGACCCTGCAACCTAAAACAAACAACTCCACGAGATAACGCCCGACGCGCGGGTTTCGTTTGCAGATACAAAAGATGGGGCTGGCGGAATCCACGATAGCCGCGAAG
>JAISZO010000358.1 GCA_031269105.1 Planctomycetaceae bacterium
CGTCAATTTGATTGTGTACATCGTTTCCTCCGTGAACAGCGCCTTCAAATGATCCCGGAGACATTATAATATATTTCGATCTTTCGTAAAAGGTCAATTTATGAACGGATTAAGTATAATTCGATACACCCAATGGAATACTTTGCTCATTATGACAGCCGTTTTGGAGAAATTACTGACAAAAACACGACTTTTTGTCGTATTTTCGTCAGTAAAACGAGCAGTTATTTTTATTTGATCGAGAAACTACCACCTTTTGCCGAAAGGCGATAGGACGATTTTGCCTTCCGAAGAATTCTGTTGGTTCGATTGACAATATAGGCAACTGCTCTTTTATCGAGCAAAATCTCGTGCTTGCCATCGTTTTGCTCTGATTCTCGATTAAGATAATCTTCTATCGCTTGGATACTGATCGGAGCTTCTGTTGCAAGAGATAAAGCAATCCAGCATCTTCGAGTCATGGAAAAGGACTCGCCTTTGGAATTTTCAATGAAACAGGGATCGGTGATACGGAAATCGTATTTCGACGCTGGCCGAAGCATATGGAGAAAGGAAGTCCGCTCATTCTCATTCATCAATCCAATTGCAATCTGACAAACGAGCGATGGAATACTTCCCAAAAACTCATTGGCTTCCTCGTTTTTTTTCGAAGGAGATTGATCAGTTGTTCAAGAAAATATTCAATGGAAAACGGAGATTCATTTTTGTGAAATAGGTCGTGCGGTGTCTTGTTGATATGCATGGATTCGAGTATAATAGGAACCAGAGTTATTGTTGGGACGGATATCCACCTTGGATTACGTCGAGACGGTTTTCATTTTAAGAGCTCGGTCATTCCAATGGCTCGAATTTGACCGTTTCGCAATATTGTGACCATGTTACCGATGATGAAATGACTGATCATTTTACTCTGCAATAAAATATGATGCCATGCCGAAAAAAGCCAGTAAAAAAACAACCAAAAAAGTAACGACGAAGAAGATCGCAAAGAAAACCGCCAAGGTTTCCACAAAGAAAGCGGCCAAAAAACATCATATTTGCCGGATTACGAAAAACGATTCGGTACGATGGAACAGGATTGAAGACGAGATTATAGTTGACGCTTATGGGCCGGAAGAGCAGATGTCCGGTTGGTATTATTCGATTGGCGACCACATCGACGAAAATCACGTTTGCTGCCGTTGCCGCAAAACTCGTTCCATGTCGCCGCTGAAAGTTGGCGAAGAAGTCGATGTTTTGGAGATTGCTCCCTTTGAAGACTGCCTGTCTGAAATGTTCGTCTACATTCAGTGGAACGACAGAAAATTGGCCGTCCCTCTGGAGCAATTGGAACCGATCAGTGGTGATCCCAAGGCGATTGAGGTTATCGAGGATTGGCTCTATTGGTGCTTGATGGGCTATGAATTTTGATTTTTTTTGAAAACGATGCCGACTCTCGCCCGTGTCGCCCGGTTTTCCCGAACGGACCGTAATGCCGCGACAGACGCCAACATATCGCGTCAGAAGACCAAGAAACGACAAGAACTTACGGTCGAAGAGACCGTCGCTTGCGGTGAAAAATGCAAAATACGGAAAATCGGGTAAAATCTGCGCTCACCAATTCAGCCACCCTTGACGATTTCGACATTTTTGCATTTTTCGACAACGACGTAAAGAACGTCGTATCAAAGACTTAAAAATACCCTCGATTGGATTCGAACCAACGACCTACGGTTTAGGAAACCGTCGCTCTATCCTCTGAGCTACGAGGGCGTAAAAAATAAAAATTCCGCCGAATAAAAACGTTCGACCGAATATCAAGAAAAAAGACGCCGTTTTATCAGACGACTTGCGCCGTGCATATCAAATAGAAACGTTTGCATTAAAATCGTTCACAAAATTAATTGTTTGCCGCTCAATGTCGTAAACGCTTCAATATATTTTTCGCAGGTTTTTTGCACGACGTTATCCGGCAACGCAGGCGGCGGGCTGTTTTTGTCCCATGACGTATCCGTAAGCCAATCGCGGACAAATTGTTTGTCATAAGATTGCTGTCCATGTCCGGGTTCATATTGATCGGTAGCCCAAAATCGCGAACTGTCCGGCGTCAACACTTCGTCAACCAAAAGAATTTTGTCGTTAAAGAGACCAAATTCAAACTTTGTATCGGCAATAATAATTCCCCGCGCGCGTGCGTATTCCGAACCTTTTTGAAAAATTTCAATTGCGAGGTCTCGCAACTTTTTTGCTAAATCAGCGCCGATAATATCCGCCATCCGCTCGAATGAAATATTTTCATCATGACCTTCTTCCGCTTTCGTGGAAGGTGTGAAAATTGGTTCGGACAATTTATCGCTCTCCCGAAGTCCAGACGGTAATTTTATGCCGCAAACCGTGCCGTGATTTTGATATTCTTTCCAACCAGAACCGGACAAGTATCCGCGAACAATACACTCGATTGGCGCTACTTTACATTTTTTTACAAGCGACGAGCGCCCAACAAATTGCGTCAAATCCGTTTCCGCCGGAAACGGCATTTTTGTCACATCGGTTGTGATCAAATGATGTTCGACGCCCAACATTCCAAACCAAAATTCAGCCATTTGGTTGAGAACTTTACCTTTGTCGGGAATTAGAGTCGGCAAAATCCAATCGAAAGCGCTGATACGGTCGGTACTTACGAGCAAAAGCGAATCGCCGAAATCGTAACAATCGCGGACTTTTCCTTGTCGAGGAATTAAACCAGAAAGCATATCTATCATTCTCCACGAAGTTTAATATTTTGCAATGTCAATTTTTCGCGGATTTCTTTAAGACTGGTTACGCCAAAATTTTTACACTCAAGCAATTCATCCGCCGTATGTTTTACCAACTCGCCGATTGTTTGTATTCCCAGACGGCTCATACATTTACGCGCACGCACCGACAAATCCAAATCGCCGATCGGACGCAACAAAATCGCCTGTTCGTCCGGCGAAAGCGTTTCGACGTCCACAACGTCTTGCGCGTGTTTTTCCGTTGCAAATTGTCCGAGTTTCAATCCTTTTAACGCCAACATTTCCCGGATTTCCACCAGACTGGTTTCTCCAAAATTTTTACTGGCAAGAAGTTCTTGTTCAGAATGTTGGCAAAGTTCGCCTAACGTATTGATTCCCATGGATTTAAGACAATTTCGGCTTCGCACCGACAATTCAAAATCCGAAACGGAAAGACTAAGAACTTGCGTCATTCGGTCGCGTTTCCGTTGCGCTTCTTCGTCGTAATGCATTTCGCTGGACGCTTTTGCGTCTTTCAGGAACAATTGAGCGCGGGTATTTGTCGGATAAGCGTCAAGTACCCGCTGATAACACATCATCGCTTGTTCATATTGTCCCATGTCCTCATACAAAACTCCCAGATTGATTAATGTTCCGGTATTGGTTGGAAAATGCGTGACGGCTCGTTTGTATAATTCGAGAGCTTCGTCGTCGTTTCCGCGACGTTCATTTTCAACGGCAAGACCAAACAAAGCGCCAGGGTGATTTTTGTCAACCAAAATTGCGCGTTCATATAAAGCAATGGCTTCATTGGGGTTAATACCAATTGCCGCCACCGTCGCGCCGCGCTGATATAAATATTCCGGCGTCTGCTCAATAGCGCCGGAAAGTTTGTCTAACTCGCTTAAACTTCGTTCATTTTGATTTAAATAGCGATAAACTTCCGCACGCCCAAGAGTACAAAAATCAATATGATACCCTGCCGCTTGAGCAAGATCATAGTTTTTCAAAGCAGAATCGTATTCCTGCAAATTGAAATATGTTTTTGCCAAAAAAAACTGATTGAGAGGACCACCGTCGCCTTTTTTCAAAGTTTTAAGAGCGATTTGAAATCTTCCAATCAAAAATTGACAAACTCCTAAACGCACGAATGCGGCAGGACTGAGTTCCTCAGGTTTACTTTCTAACTCCTGCACAGATTCTTTTAATATTTCAAATTGAGTAAAATCTCGACTTGTCAACGCAAGAATCTGGTCGATTTCACGAGGTCCAAATGTACCATTGTACAAAACCACCTGTTTTATATCAAAATTCGGGATGGTTGCCATTGTCATATTATTCTCCACATCGGGTTGCCTGATCAACCGATTTTTCAGGAAATCACATTCGTCCGAAAATCAGAAATGCCGCAAATCCTTGATACAAAAGAACTCGCGGAAATTCGGCGTCAAAAAATTTTTCGATAAAGTCATGTTTTGCAAAAGACGCCAAAAGCAATAAACATCGTAGTTTACAACAAATTTCATTTTTTTACAAGAGGGGAGTGAATTTCAAAATGAATTAATTCTCTGTTTGGAATATTTATTATCCTTTGATTAGAATTTACGCAATAAAAATGTCAACGCCGACCAATCGTCTCCGTTCATGCGACCAAACGATATTGCGAGAATTTTTTGCCGCAAAAAAATCAAAAACGTCCGCAAGTCCTAAACTTGCGGCGATGAAAATATTGCTTATCAGACGGGTAGGCGCGCGGAACAAGCACGAAAATTTTACATTTATTCAGGCAAGTCCTATCGTTTCGAATTGGAAGTAAACTATAGTTTCATGTCGGCACGGAAAATACCGCAACATTTACAATCTCATGGGAGAAAATAAACATGCTTTACGCTTGGACAGAAGACCTCGCAACCGGACATTTGATGATTGATACGCAGCATAAACAATTAGTGACCGCCATCAACAATTTGCTGGACGCCTGCTCGCAAGGAAAAGGACGCGAAATACTGAATACGACGCTTGATTTTTTAACGTCTTATACGGAAAAACACTTTAACGACGAAGAAAAATTACAAATTCAATATCATTATCCCGACTATCAAAACCATAAGAAATTGCATGAGCAGTTCAAAAAATTTGTCCGCGATCTTTCGGATAAAATCAAAAAAGAAGGCGCGACGACAGAACTGGTCAGCAAAGTAACTTCCGGCGTCGGCGGTTGGTTGATCAATCACATCAAGGGAGAAGACAAAAAAGTTGCCGGTCATATTCATTTTCGCGAATGCTCATCGCAAGGCTAGTCGGCGTTTTGTATCGGAATGTTCCTATTTTTGATTCTATTTATCGTATTCTCATTGATGATTGTATTTTCGCCGCCGTCTGATATAATGGCAACTCTCCGTTGTTTTTTACGTTAGAAAACGCGCAAATCCTATCGCGTTAAAAATTTACAATCATTTGGAATCAGGAAGAAAACAAGAAGAACATGCGTTCCGATCTCGTGAAAAAAGGAGACGCCCGCGCGGCGCATCGTAGTTTGTTGCGTGCGTGCGGGTTGTCTGAAGAAGATTTCAACAAACCGTTTATTGCCGTCGTCAACAGTTATATCGACGTGATTCCCGGACACGTTCATCTCGACAAAGTTGGCGAGTACGTCAAATCTTGCGTGCGAGCCGCCGGCGGAATGCCGTTCGTGTTCAACACAATCGGCGTGGACGACGGAATCGCAATGGGACACGAAGGCATGAAGTTTTCGCTGCCGAGCCGCGAAATCATTGCCGATTCGGTGGAAACGATGATCATGGCGCATCGGTTCGACGGCATGATTTGTATTCCGAATTGCGATAAGATCGTGCCGGGAATGTTGATGGCGTCCGTGCGGTGCAACATTCCGACCGTCTTTGCAAGCGGCGGACCGATGGAAGCGGGACGCGGAAAAGACGGAAAAGCGCTCGACTTAATCGACGCATTCGCCGCGTCCGCAAGTCGGCAGCAAGGGAAAATCAGCGAAGAGGAACTTTGGCAAATTGAACAGAATTGTTGTCCGACTTGCGGAAGTTGTTCCGGCATGTTTACCGCCAACAGTATGAATTGTCTTTGCGAAGCGCTCGGCATGGCGTTACCCGGCAACGGAACGCTGATCGCCACAAGCGCCGAACGGAAACGTTTGTATGAACGCGCCGCGAAACGGGTTGTCGAAATGGTTTACGAACTGGAAGAGGGCAAAACCGGCGTAACGCCGCGCGGTATTATTACCGAAGAGGCGATGGACAACGCGATGATTCTCGATATGGCAATGGGCGGAAGCACGAATACCGTGCTGCATATTCTCGCAGTCGCCAACGAAGCGGGACTGCGTTACGACATGGGACGCATCGATGATTTGAGCAGGAAAACGCCGAACATCTGCAAGGTTGCGCCGAGTTGTTCTTATCATATTGAAGACGTGCATAACAGCGGCGGAATCCACACGATTCTCGGCGAAATCCGGCGAGGCAAACCGAATTTGCTGAAAACCGACGCATTGACCGTTACCGGAAAAACGCTGGGGCAAAATATCGACGATTACGACGCGCGCTGCGAAAAACTTCTTCCTGAAGCCGACGCGATGTACGCCGTAACCGCGACCGGCAAGCGAAACAGCGTCGGCATGAGCGTCGAGCCGACCGTGAAAACCATGTCCGCGTTGCGGCTTTCGTTTGATCCGGCGGATTGCATTCGTACTTGCGAAAGAGCGTATTCGCAAACCGGCGGACTGTCGGTTTTATACGGCAATCTTGCTCCAAACGGCGCAGTGGTGAAAACGGCGGGCGTACTGCCGCAAATGCTCAAACATTCCGGTCCGGCGGTGATTTTCGAGTCGGAGCCGGACGCCTACGAAGGAATCGTGGCGGGCAAAGTCCAAAAAGGAGACGTTGTGATTGTCCGCTACGAAGGTCCGAAAGGCGGACCGGGAATGCAGGAGATGCTTGCTCCAACAACGGCGATTAAAGGGGTCAAGTTGGACGATTCGGTCGCGTTGATTACCGACGGGCGTTTTTCGGGCGGAACTGCTGGCGCGAGCATTGGTCACGTCAGTCCTGAAGCGGCGGCGGGCGGACCGATTGCTTTGTTGAAGGCGGGAGACCTTATTGATATTGACATTCCCAACGGCAAATTAGAAGTGCGAGTTTCGGACGCGGAACTTGCGGAGCGTAAACAATCGTTTGTCCCGCCTCCGCCGCGATTCAAAACCGGCTCTCTTGGGAAATACGCGCATCTTGCCACCAGCGCCGACGCCGGCGGCGTTCTGCGTTGGGAGTGAGACGGGAGTAGGTAACAGGTTCCAGATACTCAGGGTCCAGGATTGTTTTTAGATTGCAGAGTCCAGGTATCAGGAGCCAGCGTTGGTATTCAACACAGGAAAGTATGGCAAGCTAACACTGGTACCTGACATCTGGAACCTGTAACCTAAAACAAAATTCCCCTCCGGTGGAGGGGCGCCCGTCGGCGCAGCCGACCGACGGGGTGGTTTATGGAAGTTAAAAGTTAAAAACGAAAAGGTAAAAGTTGAGTATAATGGCAGTTTCAATCACAGAGTTACGCATTCCGCTTGCGAAACTTTTCGTTTTTCACTCAAACGTACCTGACTCCTATACTCTTTTCGCTAACGAAACAGCGCTTATCAAGTTGGCGTCGCTGTTAAATCCTAAATTCCAATCGTTCAAAATAGCCGTATCGTTGGCGAATGGAGTATACCAGAACGGCAGACACAAACAGAACTCACAAGAAAGGCGGAAACATTGTCGGAAATAAAAAAATGGGAAGAGAGCGTGATGATGCGGGCGGCTCGCAAACTGCCGGTTTCCCGCGTACCGGTCTGGCTGATGCGTCAGGCGGGACGTTACATGCCCGAATACCGCGCGGTGCGGGAAAAAACGACGTTTCTAGAGTTGTGCAAAAATCCGCCGCTTGCCGCCGAAGTAATGTTGACGGCGGTGGATAAACTTAAAGTTGACGCGGCAATTATTTTTTCCGACCTCCTCCCCATTCTTGAGCCGATGGGATTTTCTTTGGAATTTTCCGCAAACGACGGTCCCGTCGTTCATTCTCCGATTCGCACGGCGGACGATTTGACGCGAGTACGCGAATTGTCCGATGTTTCGCCGCTTGATTTTGTGTTGGAAACGGTTCGCAAGACGCGCGAAGGTCTTGACGAATCGACGCCGGTGATCGGTTTTGCCGGCGCGCCGTTCACGCTGGCGGGGTACGCGGTGGAAGGCGGAACGAGCCGCGATTTTCGCAATACGAAACGATTGATGTATTCGCAGCCGGACGTTTGGCACGAATTGCTCCGCCGGATTGCCGTTTCCGTTGCGAACTATCTGATCGCTCAGGTCGATGCGGGCGCGCAAATTCTGCAAATCTTCGACAGTTGGGTCGGCTGTCTTTCGTGCGGCGATTATCGGCAATATGTTTTGCCGCACAGCAAAACGGTCGTTAATCTTGTGCGGGAATCTTGTCCCGATACGCCGATCATTCATTTCGGCGCTGGAAATCCGATGTTGCTGCCGCTCTTTCGCGAGGCGGGCGGAGACGTTATCGGCGCGGATTGGCGGATTGCTATTGACGACGCGTGGGCGATGATCGGACAGGATTGCGCGATTCAGGGAAATCTCGACCCGATTGTTCTTTTGAGCGATTGGAAAACGATTGAGCGTCAAACGCTTGCGATTCTACAAAAAGCGGCGCATCGCAACGGATACATTTTCAATCTGGGACACGGAGTCCTTCCGCAAACGCCTGTCAAACATGTCGTTGCGCTGGTGGAAATGGTGAAAACGTTCCCGATCAATCCGCCCGATCAATCCAATGTGGAATAACGTCCTATTCCCTTCCTATACGCAAAAGCATTTCCCCATTTTTTTGACGAAAGATTCTTCTCTTCCCAAACCTTATTTCCTCATTTTACTATTCGCGCAATTTCAAAATGAGGTTGTTTCGTTAAAAAAATAAGGTAAAAATGAGGTTTTGTTTTGACGTCGAAAAATCTAAAATATTTTGTGCAGATACTTTTGGTTTCAGTGGGGATAGAAAAGACGAGAGAAAGAAACTCTGTAAAAGTTTCCTCGTATGAGAAGGCGCTCTACTCATTCTACTTGAAATTTCGGTTTTGGGAACACGAGACGCACGGAATACACAGAAAAAATCACTAAAAATCCTGTGTTATTTCGTGATTTCCGTGTTCAAAACAATAAAAGCAAAAACCGAATTTTAAAGTAAGAAATGTATAAATGGGTTAATGACACTACTTTCAACGGCGAAGGCTTCAGAAAAATTTCACGGCGACATACCGATAAAATCATGAACGGCTTTGCCGACGTCCACCATTTGCGAATTTTCTTTGCCATGAATTTCAATTTCAAGCGGCGTGGATTTTATGTCGGCATATTTTTTTTCCACGTAAGAATAATCTTTTCCGCCGCGCGTACTGACGACTCCCGACGCGTCGGCGGTTTCCTTGCCGCCTTCCGACCCGGTTTTCGTAACGGTCATTTTATAGTTTCCTTCCGGCGCTCCGAAATAACCATACGTCTTCATATCCGCCGTTCCCGATGCGTCGGTTACGCCTGAGCTTCGGGCGTACTTTGTCGAAGCGTCTTTGGAAACAAGCGTAACAACCGCTCCCTCCAACGGTTTGCCGTCCTGATTGACCGTAATCTTGCACGGTTTCAACGGCGGTAAATCGGCGGGACGCGAGACGTCGCCGCCGCAACCAATCGCGCCGCTCAATAATAAACATATGACCGCAAAATATGCGGAAAAAATAAATTGTCTTTTCATAATCGTTAATCCTTGAACATTAAAAATGATGTTGCTATAGACTTCATCGCACTTTAAATTTCAGTTCTCACGGAGACGCCGAAACGTCGAAGGATTCATAAAACAAAATCTCTGCGTCTTTGCGGCTCTGTGAAAAACACAAAATATAAAGCAATTTTAGTATAAAAACGCAAAGCGCCGAGAATGCAAGTCACAAAAAGTTTTTGTATTCAACATGATTTTGCGCTCGACGCTTTGCATTCCTTGCTTTTTATAATCCTTTCGACTCTTTGCCGTTAATAGAACCGACAGCTCCCCAGACGCCAAGAGCGCTTGCGCCGCCTGTTCCCCAATCGAAATCCGGCAAACCGTTTGTATCAATCGTGTCGGAGACAAACTGCACGCTGCCATCGCATAAACCGAGATTTACGCCGCCGGTATGGTTACTCTGCGCGGAAAAAAATCCCCATTGGTTATCGCTGTTTGTTCGCGAACAAGCCGGAGAATTGGGCGGCATAATCGTATTGAACGTAGCATAAGTCATCGCGCGGTCAAAGTGTCGGCTGGAACGCCATATATTACTTTCAACGGAAGCAAGAGCATTGCGGTCAGTTGTACTTCGCGCGTTGTCGCGGCAATATCCGGGTTTAGCGATATTACTACTGCCGTTTTGAATGTTTGTACCGGCGTTATAAACCCCGCCGAGAACGGCGTTTTGTCCGATTGTTGCCGTTCCGACAATTTCGCTGCACAATGCCGTGTTGCTTGTGCCGTCGGTGATTGATCCCATCGTGTTCCAAAACCGGATTTCTCCGCTCGCCCAAGTCGCGCCGACAACTCCGCGCGTGTTGTTGTGAAGACTTACGCCATCGCCATACGAAATCGCAATGTTGGAACGCCCGGAATCATTGCGTCCCGGACGCTTTGCGTTTCCGTCGGAAGGACAATGAAACGCGCTGATTTGGGTTGCTCCGAGCGTTCCCCAAGGCGCTTCGGCGGACGCTCTCAATTGGTCGTAAAGCGCCGTTTGCTCAATGTACGGCAGGATTGCCGCATGTTGATTGAACCGGTCGCGGCTGGCGCTGGTTCCCAATTCGGTGATTCCGCCGGGAAGCGAATTGTAAGCGTCGTGGTAGTTGTGAAACGCCAATGCAAATTGTTTCATGTTGTTGGAACACTGCATTCGTCTTGCCGCTTCACGTGCGGCTTGAACCGCCGGCAAAAGTAATGCGATCAACACGCCGATGATCGCAATCACAACGAGCAATTCGACAAGCGTAAACGCCCGCGAGACATGACGCCGCAACGCATGTCGCCATAACGTATGACGTCGCAATACGGAGATTTTGTTGAGACGTTTTCGGACAAGACGTCCGGGAAAACGGTTTCCCAA
>JAISZO010000113.1 GCA_031269105.1 Planctomycetaceae bacterium
CTTATAATACTTCTTCTTGAGTTTTTTAATCTGTCGAGAATTTAATTTGTACTCTGACATAAAAAAATAAAAATGGTTGAAATAAAAACAACAAGCGAAGTATAAAAAATTACAACTCACACGTCAAGACGAATTTTAAAGGAAGAGGAGTATATAAAACTCTATCCCGCCGCTAATCATTGAATTTTTAATCACCCGGTATCCGCGAAGACCAAATATGTGATAGAATACTGTTACGGACATTTTTGCTCCTTTTAAAAGAAATTGCTTTAACTCCTTTTATTGTAGCAACTTGTCCGTTTTTTTGTTATTAGAGAGGTAAGGTACGAACTTGGCGGATGAACCAAAATTTTTTATTCCAATCTCTCCTGTAAATCATGTTAAGCCAGTCGAAAAAAATAAGTTAAGGTTCTCGAAAAATTTTTCATGCAATTTTGTACAATCCCCCTCTTGCCTTTGCTGAAAAATAGCATATAATTGTATTATTGCGTTTGATTGGAGAGGTGGCAGAGTGGTCTATTGCGCGGGTTTGCTAAACCCGTGGGCTTGTAAAGGCTCCGCAGGTTCAAATCCTGTCCTCTCCGCTTTTTCTTTCTTGGAAGTTTTCGATAAAAATTATTGTTGCAATAATTTTTTTGTCCGAAATTCTTATAAAAATATAATAGAACACTTTTGAATTTTGCACAATAGGGTGATTTTCATGGCTTTGTCTTCTTCAGCGAAAAAAAGATTGTCGCTTGCAGTTTTGATTTCTGGAACAGGTAGAACTCTTAAAAATCTTCTAGAACGGATTGAAGTGGGAACTTTGGGCGCAGATGTGCGGCTCGTTATCGCAAGTACGTCGCAGGCAAAAGGATTGCAATATGCAGAACAAGCGTCTATTCCGATTCAAATTGTGGAACGAAAAGATCACGAAACGCGGGAAACGTTCAGTACGACAATCTTTAATTTTTGCGACGAAGCCGACGTCGATTACGTTATTTTTGCCGGTTATATCAAGTTGCTTGTGATTCCTAAAGAATATAAAAATCGAGTTTTGAATATTCATCCTTCGTTGATTCCGGCATTTGCAGGTAAAGGATACTACGGCGATTACGTTCATGAAGCCGTTTTACAATATGGCGCAAAAGTGACCGGTTGTACCGTTCATTTTGTCGATAATGAATATGATCATGGTCCGGTCATTTTGCAAAAAGCCATTGACGTTCAAGAAACGGATACCGTAAGCTCTCTCAATGATAGAGTTTTTGAATTAGAACGAATCGCTTATCCAGAAGCGATTCAACTTCTTACCGAAGGACGCATCCGCGTTGACGGGCGTGTTGTTCGCATTGAGCGGTAATTGGAAATCGTTCTCTCCCGTTGCGAGTTGAAAATGATTAGGCAAAAAGCGCCGCTTGCTTTTTATCAAATTTTATATTTTTGACGATTATTTTTAACAAAAAAGGATTTTTATTAAAGAAAAAAGAAATCGAGCGCTTCCTTAATTTCCTGCTGGACGATAAACTGAAGTATAATGGCGTAGGATAGTCGGCGTGGGGAATTGTAGTATCGTTTTGATTTTGCTGTTCTTATGTAAAATTGATATTCTACAAATGCGCGGGGCTTTTTTGATAGATGGATTCTTGAGTACAAAACAAACGATTTGGGAGATAAATTATGATTCGACGGGCGATTCTTTTTACTGTGTGTTCGGTATTAGTTGCGTCAATTTTTGCCGTTGCTGAAGTGCAAGCAGCCGATCCGCAACAAGCATTTGGGCGACAGTGGGGCAAAAATTACAATCCGCAAGACTGGAATAGATTCTATCATTATCCCTACGTTTATTACCCGCATAGTTATTATCCGCAGGAGTATTTCCGTAGCGATGTCGATCCGCACAACCGTTATCCTACAGAAATGCAGGTTCCGGCGCAGTACAACCGAAACTGGGTAAATTTTTATACTTACCCGCAACGTTATCATACGGGAAAACACTTTATTTTAGATATCTTCTAGAAAACGAAACGCTTTTTTGAATTTGTATTGTTTGCGAGTTGAAAAGTGGTTTTTGGTAGGCGAAATGTCATATTCTGCCTGCCATTCTTATTTTACTGTCATCCAACGTTTGTAAGAATGTCGCGAGCGCTTTCCGCATGCGGATTTTACCGGCGTTTTTTCTCATTTTTCGGCGATTGTTGTTCGACAGTTTTTTGATAATTCGGGTTGTCCGCTTGTCCGGTGATTTCATATAAAAATCGGCTTGGAATTGTCGGACGCATTTCGCCCCATTTTCGACGCGCCAGCGCCAGCGTCAGCGTCAAACGAAGTTGCGCGCGAGTGACGCCAACGTAACAGAGCCGCCGCTCTTCGTCCACCGCTAAAATATCGTCGCTCGAAACGGAACGGTGATGCGGCAAAATTCCTTCTTCCAGCCCGACCATGTAAACTTCCTTAAATTCTAATCCTTTCGCGGCGTGCAGCGTCATCAAAACCACCGCGTTTTTTTGCAATTCCGATTTATTTTCCGCGCTAAAATCCGGTCCCGCTAATGACGTTTGGTCGAGAAAACCAACAAGCGTCGGTTCGTTTTCGTCCTGAATATAAGCGGCGGCGGTATTGAGAATTTCGCCAACCGACTCCCAACGCGCCGAACGTTCCTCCGGGTCAAGATAATTTCGTTCAATTTCATGACGATAACCAATGGCGTCAATAAAATCGTTGATGTTGTCCAGAGAAAAATGATTTTGAAATTTATGAGAATATTCGGAAATCAAATTCCGAAACGCTTCGAGCGATTCCCGCGATTTGCCGACGATTTGCCCGATAATTTCCGGCGCTGAAATTGCGTCCCAAACCGATTTTCCTTGCGATACCGCGTTTTCCGTCAATTTTTGAATGCTCGTGGAACCAATTCCGCGAGGCGGCGTATTCAAAATCCGCAAAAGCGACACGTCGTCGCGCGGACGCATCGCCGTCTTCAGATACGCCAAAACGTCCCGCACTTCTTTTTTGTCGAAAAAAGACTGTCCGCCAATTAAAACATAAGGGACTTTTGCGAGACGAAATTCCATTTCAAACGCTCTCGGCTGGTCGTTTGTCCGAAACAATACGGCAAAATCGCGCGGCTGTCGTTTACTTTCCGCTAAACGTTCCCGAATCTGCTCAACGACCGTTTTCGCTTCCGTTTCTCCGTCTTTGCATTGCAAAATTCGCGGCGGCTCGCCCATTTTTTCCGTGCGTAACTTCTTGTCGTGCCGTTGTTTATTGAAAGCGATAATTTGATTCGCCCAATCAATAATTTGTTTTGTTGAACGATAATTCGTTTCTAACCGCACAATTTTTGCGTCGGGCCAATCGCGGCGAAAATTCAAAATATGCGAAACTTCCGCCCCGCGCCAGCCGTAAATTGCCTGATCGTCGTCGCCGACAACGCAAATATTCCGATGCGGTAACGCTAAACCTCGCACAATTCGATACTGACTGCCGTTGGTATCTTGATATTCGTCAATCAACAAATGGTCAAAACGCTCCGATTCCAGTTTGAGGACGTCGGGAAATTTTTTGAACAGTTCTTCCGTTTTCAACAACAGGTCGTCGAAATCCACCGCGCCTTTTGTTTTCAGCGCTTTCTGGTAACGATCATACGCTAACGCCGCCAGATGATCTTTTGCCGCCCAAGATTCGGCGGCGGCTTCGTCCGGCGATAGGGATTGGCATTTCCAACCGCTGATTTTCGCGATTAGATCGCCCGGTTTCAACGCCGTGTTGCTTATTTTAATTTCTTTGAGCGCCTGTCTTGCCAACGTTTCCTGATCTCCGCGATCATAAATTGCAAACTGTTTCGGATAACCGAGCCGATCAATGTGTCGCCGTAAAATTCGGACGCATAAAGAGTGAAACGTTGAAACTTCGGGACGTTCCCGTTTTCCTTTTTGCGCGGAGTTGCGGTTTCCAAGTACTTCCGTGACGCGGGTTTGCATCTCTTTTGCCGCTTTGTTGGTAAACGTGACGGCGAGGATTCGGCTGGGTCGGATTCCGTTTTTAATCAATCGGGCAATGCGATAAGTAACCACCCGCGTTTTGCCCGTACCGGCTCCGGCGAGAACCAAAAGCGGATTGGAAAGCGTTTCTACAGCAGTTTGTTGGGCAGGATTCAATGACATAATGAATAAAGGAGAGGTTCGGCAATTTTCAAAGGGAGAACTGAGACGCGGTCATTGGGGCGTATTGGATAATTGCTCTTGCATTGAATCGGCAAAATAATGAATCATACAAGCGCCTGTTTTTTTCACAAGCGGGGGCGTCAAGAATCTTCTCAACAATCAATAACTCCGTCGGAGTTTCTTTTTTTCTGACGAATTTAGAGGAATACGACTTGACTTTTATTTCAAAAAAAGTCAAAATAGACGTCTTGAAAATTGCAGTAAAAATTTTATAAAAATTACAAATCATGCGCCAAACGCTTTTTTATATTCCGACCGAAATGAAAATTTTAGGAATCCCGCTTTTAGGAAACGGTTTTCTTTTTTGGGGAATCGTGATTCTCGTGTTATTGCGTCTGATTTGGAGTTATTGGAAAAGCAGTTTGCGTTCCGACGATTATAGTTTTGCCGCCGTTATGGGAATCGTCGCGTTGGCGGTTCGGTTTCTTTTGCCGAAAATCGCCGACGCGGGACACGGATTACCGATTCGCGGTTACGGCGTATTTTTAGCGTTAGCGTTTTCTTTGGGATCGGCGGCGCTTGTTTATCGCGGTCGCAAAAAATGGAACATTCCCAGCGATACCATGTTGTCGTTAGTTTTATGGTGCGTCGTGTCCGGCATTCTCGGCGCGCGGCTGTTTTATATCATTGAATACTTGCCGTCCTATCTCAATTCGCCGAATCCGCTTGCTCAAGCGCTCCTGTTTTACGAAGGCGGATTGGTTGTTTACGGCGGAATTATCGGCGGTATGATTGCGTCGGCGGTCTTTTTTTGGCGGTACCGTCTTTCGTTGTTGGCGATGTACGATCTGGCGGCTCCGGCATTGTTGCTTGGTATCGCTTTCGGACGGCTCGGTTGTTTGATGAACGGATGTTGTTTCGGCGCGGTGTGCGACGCGGCGTATGGAATCGTCTTTCCGGCAGGTTCTCCGGCGCATCATTCTCAAGTCGAACATAATCGCGTTTTTATCGCCGGATTAAAATTTGCTCCAAGTTCCGCAACGACGGAATCGACGTCAACGACAATTCTTTCAACAACGCCGGATACTTGCGCGGAAAAACACGACGCCGTTGATCATGGCGGCTGTTCCTGTTGTTGGATTCCCAAACGCAGCGTTTCCGAAGAAGAACAGGAACGAATCAATTCAACGCCCGCTAAAATTGCCGAAGTCGAACCGGAAAGCGCCGCGGAAAAAGCCGGTTTGAAATCCGGTATGATTGTGCAACGTTTGATTGTCGCGCAAAACGGCGGACAATCGTATGAAACGACCGGCGACCGTCCGTTTTTGAACGTTTCCGATTTGCAGCTTAGTTTATGTAGATTAGCGGCAAACCGCGCGGACGCCGAACTTATATTTGTCGTAACAACGCCGGAAAATAACGTTTCGCAGACGATTCGTTTTCCTATGCCGCCCGCCGAAACGTTACCGGTTTATCCGACGCAAATTGTCAGCGTCGTCGGAGCGTTTTGTCTTTGTCTCTTGATTTTGTTCTTGGAACGTTTCGGCAAACGCGACGGTTTCGCAAGCGTCTTGTTTTTATTTTTATATTCAATCGGACGTTTTCATATCGAAATGTTCCGCGACGATGAAGCGTCGTTCCTGCGCACCGGACTTTCTATCGCGCAAAACGTCAGTATCGGAATGTTTTTGCTGGGCGTTATCATCGCGATTTTTATTTATACAAGACCGCCGCAACATGCGCTCGCAAATCGTTTTCCTGCGGAGAAACCCGCTCGTTCCCCGTCAAACTGATATGAGCCAATCAACATACAATTCCGGTTCAGGTTCCCGGACGAATTGTATCGACTAAAATCCGAACGGGTTTTCCTGTTTCAAAGGACATGGTATTACGTCCTTTTTTAACGGACATTTCCAGCGGGCTTGTTTTCGGTTCGGTATATTTAACGTCGATGAGCGAATAGACTTGGGTTACGCCGGAAACGTATTCGCTTGCCGGCGTCTTCGTTTCCGTCAATCTTTTGGAAAGAACGACGACATAATCGCCAACGGGAGCGCCTCGAAACTGACCGTAAGTTACCAGAACCGCATTACCTGAAGCGTCCGTCGTTCCGATAACGGGCCAAATACTTTCCTCTTTGGAAACGAGTTGTACGGAAACGTCGGCAACGGGATTTCCGTTTTGCGTTAGAGCGAGCGTCGTAATTTACAGAAATTATTCAATTTGATATTGCATTCGGGACGCGTCATTGTTAAAATATAAAGCAAATTGGAAGGATTCATCAACAATTCTATGAAAGGACGCTTTATGTTGTCAGGGACGCAGGAAACGATTCGCCGCAAACCGTACACGCCGGATTTGACCGATGGTCAATGGGGACTCATCGGGCCGATGCCCGTATTACCGGAAGGAGGTCGTCCGCGAACGACGAACATGCGCGAAGTCCTCAACGGCATTTTTTATCAACTTCGAAGCGGCTGCATCCGGAAAGATTTGCCTCGCGATTTTCCGCCGAAAGGCACGGTCAGACGTTGGCTTCATTACTTCAAATTTACCGGGCAATACGAGAAAATCAACGAACAACTTCGCAAGACCGTGCGGGTTCAGGTCGGTCGCGACGAAGAGCCGGGCATGGCGATCATCGACAGCCAAACGGTGAAATCCGCTCGCACCAGCGGCGAACGCGGTTACGGTGCAGAAAAAAAATCAAGGGAATCAAACGCCGCTTCCTCGTTGATTCGCTGGGTTTGATCCTGTTTGTCGCGGTGCATGCCGCAAATATCCAGGAACGTGCCGGAGCGAAACTCGTACTGACCAAGGCGGCTGAGTTTGACATGCCGCGATTGAAAACGATATTGTCCAACGATGGTTATTCCGGCAAGCCGATGGCTGATTATGTTCGTGAGGAACACGGTTGGCGTTTTGTGAGTGTCAGGCGACCGGAGTTGCACAAGTTTCAGATCATGCCAAAATGCTGGGTTGTTGAACGGACAATCGGTTGGATGAACAACTTTCGCGGACTGAGCAAACATTACGACCGCGATTCGCGAACCGGCGAAGCAAAGATTTTACTGGCGTCGATTTTTTATATGACCAAACGCCTGACAATGTCATCTAGCGAGCCTACATGGAGCATCGGGAACGATGACAGACTCCGGGAAAAATTCAAAACGCCTGCCAACTCAACTTAAATTACGACGCTCGCTCTTAGAGTAAGTCTTTAACCGGGATTTTGCGTTAAAAATGTCGGAATTGGTATTGTAGGAAAACACAAAACCATGTTACGCTTCCGTTTTTGAGAAATAGCAACCTTATTAACGAAAGGCGT
>JAISZO010000156.1 GCA_031269105.1 Planctomycetaceae bacterium
GCACCTTTCCAATAGGTAACAACATCACCCGATGAAACAACATAGTTGCTTGCGCCGGAGTTATACGAGGGATGGATTGGAGGATTAGAGTAATATCCTGAAGGACAAAGTAACATCTCAGGTTGAAAACCCAGAATAGTAGTACTTCCGCCTTCCACTGCTGTTCCCATTTCCATAAACGGAGCGAGTGCACAAAAAACAGACCGGTCATACCCTGTATTTCCCCCTGTTGCAACTGGAGCACCATAGTCGTTAGAAGGTAACTTGTTGTGGGCGTCGTGAAAAGCGTGCGTGGCGACGCCGAGTTGGTGAAGATTGTTGCTGCAAGCCATCCGCCGCGCCGCTTCGCGCGCCGCCTGAATTGCAGGTAAAAGAAGCGCAACCAAAACTCCTATGATTGCAACAACAACCAGAAGTTCAATAAGCGTGAACGCCGCAACGCGAGCCGTTTTCCTACGTGAGTGAGTGAGTCTGCGCATATTACGTCCTTTCATTAAACTTTTTGTTTAACCTATAATTGTTTAATAACCTTCCGTCTCGTAACATTCATTGAAGTTTTGCCAAAACAAATGTTATTTCAACTTGAAGTTTTACTTTCAAAAACGAAAAATTCACTTAAATTTTTATGAAAATTGTTAATTGACATATCCTTCTTTCATTCCGAAAATTCATCTCGGAAAGAAATTTTAATGTTTTAAGAACAAACATTTAGTATTGTTCCGCCAGTTTGCGAGCCGCAAGAATTTTTTGCAAAATTTCTTTTTGCTCATGATCATTTTTTAACGTTTCAAACCATGATTGATTATCAACAAGTTCCTGATACGCATTGACGACAAGATCGCCGCGTCCAGAGCGAACGAGAGCCGTTCCAAGTTTTTCCGTCAAATTGGCAAGCGTTTCTCTACTAAAATACGCGCCGTCAACGCTCGTCCCGGATTTATCATCGCATTGCTTCAGACCTATCAACATGTTACGCAAATATTTGGTTATCGCTTCAATTCCCGCTTGCTGCTGTTCCTGATTTTCCTGTTGCAATTTCAACAAAGCAATCCGCATCGAAAAAAACGGCGAGTAAGCCCGATGCGAATTTATCTCAAACGCTTTTTCATAATTTTGGATCGCCCAGTTGACGTTAGCGTTCGGAGATTGATCCATCATCAATCCTAATGTGAGCGTTGCGTCCGCAAGGATTTTTTCTGCGCGTTTTTCACTTTCCAACATTTCAATGATTTTTATTCCGTCTTCGGATTTATCGCAAACAAACAACGCCGCCGCTTCAAGTATTTTTGCCGAAAAATAACGCGGTTGATTTTTATTTTGTTTCAAGGATTCGTACGCTTCGATAATCTGTTGCAATTTCCCGTAAAACTCCTGAAGTTTATCGCACTTTTTTGCCAGAATCAAAAACGACGTTGTATAAGTTTGCGGATTATGATCGATCCAATAAATGATTTGAAACGGATTGATCGGCAATTCGCGATTTTTCGGCGATACGACGTCAATGATCCATTCCTGATAGTAAGGATAAAAAAATGCGTCCTCGCAGTCATGCAGCGACCGTACCGCAGTTTGTCTCAACAGATTTTGTTCTTTGTCGGAAATTTCAGTAATATTCCAAAGTTTGTCAAATAGTTGTTTGGCTTGCTCATTCGTTTCAGGATTTTCTCGTTCTTTTTGTATCTGATGAAAAATCTGAAACGAATTTTGAACAATCGTTTTGGCGTCCAATTTTTCCAGAATTTCCAAAAGATGTTTGCGTCCTAAAATTTTCTGATATTGTTCATAGTCCCGAAAAAGGCGGCTTGGTTGTTTCAAGAGCGATTTTTCCAGCCAACTTGCCGCTTCTTCTTTTTTCTCCAATCGATACAAAAGACGCACATAATCCATAATGAACGGAGAATCCTCTGAAATGATACCGGCAATTTGCCCGGCAATTTGTTCCGCTTTTTCCTTATGATTTGTTTGATCGTTGACGTCGGCAAGTTGTTTTAGTAAAACAATAGCCCCCGGAATACTTGCGGATTGACGTTCAAGAGTATCTGTAATTTCGCTAAGTTTTCCGCATCGGTCGAGCGCTTGAATTGCCGTCAACCGAAGACGCTCCGCAAGTTCTTCCGACGCGATACCCGAAGAAGAACAAACCGAAGAATCGCGAAAAACTTTAAGCGCCAAAAATACGAGTTGTTCTTGAATTTTCGGATCATGTTCCGTATCCGACGACAATAAACTTTGCAACAACGATTCCTGATTTTTTGGATTAGTGGCAATCGGCAGCAATCGTTCGCGAATCCGATTTGCTTCGACACGACGTTCCGATTGTTTAAGTAAATTCCAGAAATCAATCAACTCGTCTTCGTTGAGCCGATAACCAAAAAGTTGTTCTATCGCCTTTTCATTCCGTTTTTTTAGTATTGAACGACCGCTTTTTTGAAATAAATGAACGAATAAAATCTCTCTCGCTTTTATGTCTGTCGGCGAATGAGACGGAATTTTTTCGAGGAACATTTCAACGTCTTCCCAGTTGTTTTCGACAATGGCAAGAATAGTTAAAGCGGCGTAAGCGGGTCCAATCGCCGAATCGCGAGAATCTTTGATTTCAGCAAGCAAAGTATTTGTTTTTTGACGAATCGCTTCCGTTGTTTCCGCTTCGGGAGAATCAGACGTTGCGAGACGAATCGTTTCTGCGGCGCTCGTCATTTCACGAATATAACGAATATTTTTCTTGATTTCCTGATGCGTCGCCGGAATTTTTTCATCAAGAAAAATCCGCAACCGTTCCGTGAAACTCTTTTCTTTCGCATGTTTAGAGCGACTAAAAAATTCATCCATTGTAAAAAATATTCCGCTCGCGTAATCCAGCGACGAAAACGTTTCAACGCGCTTGCCGTTATCCGCAAAAAGCGAACGATTGACAAGATATGACGCATAATTCGTATTTTTCGGCGTATTTTGCATCAAATACCGTTTCAAATCCGCCATCGAAAACCAATTCTGACCGCTGTTTTTGAGAGGATTCGTTTTTTCAAACGCATGAATCAGCTCGTAATCCGCCGACAATCGCAGTTCCAAAACGCGATAAACGTATGTTTCATATTCCTTGCAGAGATTCAAAATTTCTTCTGTCGTATTTTTTTCATCCGGCAATTCAAAGCGTTTTTTACGACTGTTTAACAAACCGCGTAAAGTGCGTTGCCCAAACTGCACTTTATCAAACGTTTGTATCCAAAAAGGAAGCGTTTCGCGTATTTGTTTATGTAACGCCGGAATTTTTTCCGCAAAAAAATCATCGGCTTTCGATTGAAGATGTTCGGCGAAAACGCGATCAAATTCGCGAAACGCCCGCGATTGCTCTTGATGATCATGCGTTTGTTGAATACAATGTTGTTTGGCGCGAGAAATCAATTCGGCAAAACGGCTAAAATCTTCTTTGCCCCAATGTTCCGCTTGAAACAAATCAATCCTATAATTTTTGTTTCCCGCCTTTTTTATAAGCGATTCGATTTCTTCCGCTTCGTTGTCATGATGAGTTTTACGAAGAAAAGACGCAAATGAAAGCGCTTGATTCCACATTTTACGGGATAACGCGGAATCCGGTTTTTCAAGATTTTGAGTCAACGTTTCGACAAGACTTGGAATTTCTTTTTGGGAAAATGTTTGAGTCAATTGCGAACATTGAACCAGAAACGCTTCTTCACGCCATCCGTTTTCGCCCAAACGTCCCAGCGTCAACGTTATTTGCGAACTGTCCTGCAAAATTTCCGGTAACGCGTTATCGTCGATTAACCATTTACCAATTTGCGACAAGACATATTGTTCTTTGAATCCGTATGAATCGTCGGCGAAAATTTCATAAAAATTTTCTATTTTCCGCGATTGAACGGCGTTTTTTAATAACCAACCGTCGGCAACCAATTTCGCGGCAAAAAACGTGTCGAGCGGAATCGTTGGTTTCGGCGGATTGACGGAAAATAGATTGGAATTGCGGTAATACTGTTCGTCAAGCGTCAATCGTTCCCGAAATAAAACCGCCGCAAGTTGATCGGCAAATATCCGCAAAGATTCAGGGCGTTGTAAATCCGCAAGCAAAACAGGCGATTCGTCTATTGCCGCGTCGTCTAACCGCCACGCGTTTTTTTTACCGGACGTTTGATAAAATTGAAAATTTTGTTTCGCGTTTTGTTGCGTTGATTTTGTTTCCGGCGAAATATCAAGCGACCGTAACCGAATTGCCGTTTCTATAACTTTCGGAGTTTGCGTCCATCCTTCGAGCAATAGCCGTCGAACAAGAATTTCCCAATGATTCGGATATTGACGTTCCATTTCATCAAGAATTTCCGCCGCCGCGCCGTATTCTTCATAAGCGAGAAACTGATCGATCATTCCCAGTTGTTGTCCGAATGTCTTTCGCGCAAACGCCGTTTTTTTGAATAAGGCGGCTTTTTCTTTTTGCCGGTTCCTGTAATAAAGCGAAATAAGCCGGTCAATTTCAGTCGGCTCTTCGCTCAAATCGCAAAGCGCTTCCTGATAATAAACGGCGCCGGCGAAATCATTTTGCATTTCGGCAATCTGTGAAAGACGACTCAATAATATGACGTCGTCAGACGTTTTATTATTTTTCGCCGTCAAAAGAGTTTCGAGCGTTTTTCTTGCCGATTGATAATCTGATAGATTTGTATAAACGCGAGCCAAGCAATAAGCCGTTTCCCGATTTTTGAAGCAGCCGCTTTTCAAACGTTCAATCAAACGATCCGTTTGTTGCGTCTGCCGATAAAAAACCAACAATTTGTCAACCGCGCTGAATTTATTTTCGATAGGACCGCTTCGCTCAAAAATACGCCAGATAAATTCCGCCGCTTCATCGGTTTGTCCGTCGGCAAAAAGCGCGTCCGCCAACAAATGAAGCGTCTGTTGGTCATTCGGATCAAGCCGCAATGCAAGTCGAAGCGTTTCGGTTCCCTTGACGCGATTTCCCGTTGCGAACAATATTTCGGCAAGAAAACGAAGATGCGAAACGTTTCCTGTTCCCGACGAAATCATCTTTTGCGCAGTTTCAAGCGCTTTATTCAATTCGCCGAGTTCTTTATACAAATTTGCCAATTCGCGAAGATAGATAATACGCCGCGGCGCGTCCGTTTCCGCTAATTTCTCCCAAAGCGGCGCCGCGAGCCGGGACGCTTGCAATTTTGACGCAATATCTGCGGCGGTTCGAAGCAAAAGAATCGATTGGGGATTGTGTTGAAGTCCGCGTTGGATACTTTGAACTGCGGCGTCCATTTCTCCTAACGTCGTCTGATAAAGCGATAGTTTCCAATAAAGATTTGCTAATGTTTGAGGAGAATTTAATTCGCCGGATGAAATTTTTTGCGCAAGATTTTCGGCGGCGTTGACAAGTTGATTCGTTGCCGTCAGCCATTGAATCTGATATTGAAGAACCGTCTTTTGTTGTTCGTCGGATTTTGCCGATTGTTCCGCGACAGCGATCTGTTTTTCCGCGTTTCCGAAATCGCGTTTTTTAAGAAACAGTTCAATAAGCCGAATAGAAAAATCCAAACGCGCCGGTTCCATGCCGGACGCTTCCCGCAAAGCGGCGATCGCGTCTTCAATAAAATCAAGTTGATGAAAAATGTCGGCAATTTGCGCAAGCGCATCGGCGTCCCGTCGCGTTTCTTCAGCAATACGCCAAAACGTTTCCGCCGCTTTTTTCTTGTTCTTTTGACGATAATAAAAATAACCAAGTCGCTCATACATTGCCGCGTCGTTGGGACGTAACGCAATCGCTTTTTGATAAAGTTCTTCGGCTTCCGTTGGAAAATCGTTATCGGCAAACAAATCGGCGCCGGTTGTTAACGCAACCGCGTCATGGGAATTCATGTTAACGATTTGCCGCCAGATTTTTGCCGCTTGATGTTTCCGCTCTTTTTCGTCTCTATTTGTATTGGCAAGAACGGCAAGTCCCCATTGCGCGAGATGGTCGGTATTATTTGGCTCAAGTCGATTCATTTCCGCAAACAACATTTCCGCTTCCTCAAATCGACGCTCCGACAACGCCAATTCAATCAACGTCAACCGCAAAGGAATATTGGATGGGAATTTTTGGATTCCTTCTTGCAAATATTCTCTCGCGTTATTGTTTTGCGATAGACGAATCAGCAACGCCGCAAGACGTCGGCGCGTTTCGAGATCGTTAGCGTGTTTTTCAAGGCGGTTTTTATAATAATGAATTAATCCATGATAATCCGCCTGACGCATAAAAACGCGTTCAATTCGGTTGCGAACAGATTCCGCCAACCAACTTTCATCCGCAAGATTATCCAACAAATTTTCAAAATCCTCTAACGCTTCTTGTTTTTTACCGATCTGAATTTTTATATCGGCGGCAGTCGTCGCAAAACGCGCGCGGGAATGAGAATCGTTTTTTGATTTGGCAATATCAATCAATCTTTGATATTTTTTGAGCGATTCTTCCAATTTTCCTTCGTTTTCCAATGTTTCCGCAATATCTATCAAAATATCAGGATCGTCGGGAAACGTTTTTTCCATTTTCTCCCAAATCTTTTGAGATTTTTCATAAGCGCCCAACCGCGCATAAATCCAACCAAGTTTACGAAGTATTTCCGCAAGATGGATTTGCGGCGCTTTGCGCGACAAGGATCGCTCCAACGCATCGGCGGCTTCTTGCAATTGCCCTTGAGCGATTAAGACGTCCGCCAAATAAAAGGACGGCATGGCGTCGTTTTCGAGAAGTTTTTCCGCTTTTGTCAACGCGGTCGTTGCGTCGAAATCTTCGTTGTGCCGCGAAAGAATTAATCCGAAAAGCAAAAACGATTTTCCGTTATTCGGTTCGGATATTGTTGGCGATTGGGCAAGGTCATGTAAAGCGTCCCATTTCCCTTCGTCTATGTAATAGGAATAAACGCGATCCAAAGCGGTTCCTTTTCGCGGCGATTGAACAAGAATTTTCCAAAAGCGGTCAATCGCTTGTTTTTCATTTGCTTGGGAATCCGACGTCTCTTGCGCAAACGCGATCGCTTGCGTTGATAACAAAACGAAAATAATGAATAAGATATTTAAAACTTTTGGCATGAAATATGGCTTTAGAAAATAAAAACAGTAAAAAGTTTTGTATTACAAACTTAAATTAAGATTCTACGCCGATTCGAAAACATGGCAACTCCCCCCTAAACAAGAAAATTCAAAAATTTTTTGAGTTCTTATTGATTGAAATTTGTTCGATTGTATCGAAAACAAATATTTTTTGTTAATAACTTTAACTGTTTTTGCTTATAAATTTCAAGAGTTTTTACAATGGATTTTCTGTTTTAATTTTGTGCGTAAACAGAAAAGCGTAGCAAGAAATTTGTTTGGTTTGCAAAAGATAAATTTTCAACAATTTTGAATAAATCGCTGAATTTTACAAAGACGTTAGAGGTTTATACGGACAACGTACAATCAGCGTACTAGTCCATTAAGATTTTATGTAACACTTCAAGGGAATTTCTAATAACAAATTAACGGCGTAGTTTATCCCCGCGTTTTGCGTATAAAATCTAACAGCGCAGGGCAACCCACGCCGTATGGATTGTCGGCGATGTTTACTGTTGTGCGGTCCGATGTTCACGGATGAGTCCCCCGACTTCCTGTAACGTTTTAACGTCAATTTCGCGAAGTTTTCCGTCATAATCAGGACCGACGTCAATGGAAAAAATATTCCCGTATTTGACGGCACCGAGATAATCGTCGAAAAGTTTTTTTACCGAATGAACTGACCGGTCATGCGTCGGTAACAAATAAAACCATTTGGGCGGCGGCAGCAAAATCGGATACGTAAATTCCGCAATCTTCCAGTTCTGTTTTCCGTCTTTCATGTACGGTCCAGCGGCTTTAACATCTTCAAGCGGTCCCGGTTTACCCATTTCGCCAAGACGAATGTCTGCTGTTGACTGATCGCCGTGATTGTATCCGATAAAACAATCCGGTTGAAATTGTTTACACCATGCGGTAGTTTCCTCATGGCTCAACCCGCCTGTTCCGGCAGCGTAGTCGAACCAGATGTATTCGATTGCGCCGTAATTTGTCAGGAGTTCTTTGAGTTGAGCTTTTTTCGCTTCGGGATTATTTCCGCCCTTATACGCTTTGCCGTCAACCGCTCCTTCCCATGTCCAGTCGCCTTCTGAAAAATACAGCGCAAGTTTGATGCCGTATTTATCGCACGATTTTCGGAGTTCCGTTAAAACATCTTTACCCAACGGAGCATTCGTAACTTTGCGATCGGTTGTTTTTGTATCCCAAAGACAAAAACCGTCGTGATGTTTTGTCAGGAACAAAATGTAACCCATTTCGGCTTCTTTGGCTG
>JAISZO010000188.1 GCA_031269105.1 Planctomycetaceae bacterium
TGAAGCGCCGCACACACAAGTCGAAAGGCTGCGGCAGTCGCGAAACGTATTTGATGATGGTCTTCAAACTGACGCAACAAGCTCAAGGAAAATGGAGACGCATCAACGCACCGCACCTCGTGAATGACGTCGCAAACGGCGTGACGTTCGTCAACGGGGAATGCCTGAACCCGCCGGAAAACATGCCGTCAAGCGAACTGAAAGAAGACATGACAAAAGAAAAAATCGCCGTATGAGAGAGAACGTTTTCATCTCCTTTTAAAGGAAAAAAGAACCTGGAAAAAACTCAACATTTTTCAAAATCCCAGAAAATTTCAAAAAACCTCATACACAACTATTGACCATCGCTCGCATTTTCCGCAAGGGAAAAGCAAAAACAATTATCTCGTAGAACAAAGTTTTGAGGAACCGTATGCGGTAGTGTCCGCAAGCACGGGTCTGTGGGAGGCGTGGGAGATTAATCTCTCATGCCGACCCGGTAAATCTTTTGATAAAAAGCCATTTTGTATTTTCAAAATCATTTTGTTTGCAGTTTGAGTAATGAGGATTTCAAGAAAAGATGCGGGCGTTCAAGTCACCCTTAAGATAAACGGTACATTTGTCGGGGAAAACGCTCTATTCTTAATCAGAAATGCCATATTCTTGGTTAAAAATGAGCCGTTTTTAATGTAAAATGATTCATTCTTGGTTAAGACTGGACCATTCTTAATGTAAAATGGAGTATTTTTGGTTATGAATATTTTTGAATTAGCGAAACTGGCTACAAAATTATTTTGGCGTCATGAGGGGAGTTATGGTTTTGAGTTATTTCCGTAATATTTCTTGAAATGAGGTTGGCGTTCCAAAACGGAACGGCAAAGAATTTTTTGATTTTTACTTTTTAAGAATATCTCCCGGTGATATTTGATAGTTTTTCATCAAATATCACCGGGTAAAACGAAAATGTTACCAATGTTCTTTTGAATTTTTTCCTATCTTCTTTCTCCAAACATTTCATCGCACATTTCTTCATACGTCATCTCTGCCGGTTTTGTTATGCCGGTTTCCTCGACAAATTGTTCCAACTGGCGGAGACGCATCGGGTGTTTTAATTTTTCTACCGCCGTCGCCTCAATCTGTCGGACGCGTTCGCGAGTGATTTGAAAAATGCGTCCGACTTCTTCCAGCGTATAAGTCAAACCGTCGGCAAGTCCGTAACGCAATTTGATAATTTCGCGTTCGCGAAACGACAACGTTTGCAAAAGCGTTTCGATTCGGTCGCGTAAAAGCCCGTTCGACGCGCCGTGTTCAGGACGGTCAACGCTGCTGTCGGCGATAAATTCCCCGAAACAAGTCTCCTCTTCTTCGCCGACCGGATGTTCTAAACTAATCGGCTGCGCTCCCGTCTCGAAAATTCGATACGTTTCTTCCATCGGAATATTCGCCTCAAACGCGATTTCCGCAATCGACGGTTCGCGTCCGTAACGTTGATACAAGATGCGAGCCGTTGCGCGAAGTTTGGAAAGCGCGTCGATCATGTGAACCGGAATCCGAATCGTCCGCGACTGCTCCGAAATCGCGCGGGTAATCGCTTGACGAATCCACCATGTCGCGTAAGTCGAGAATTTATAACCGCGACGATACTCAAATTTATCCACAGCACGCATCAAGCCGGTGTTTCCTTCTTGAATCAAGTCGAGAAAACTGAGTCCGCGATTTCGGTATTTTTTCGCGACCGAAACGACTAATCGCAAGTTCGCCCGCGACAACTCCGATTTCGCGGCTTCATATTCGGCAAGCGTTTCGTGAATTTTTTCGACGCGCTGACGTAAACTTTTCGGACTTTCCTGCGTTTCAAGAATTAAGCCGCGTAATTCAAGACGCATCGACTCGCGGCGTCTTTCCGCTAATTTCATGTTTTTGTCGGAAAGAAGCGAGCGAATTTCGTCCATCCGCGCCGAGATTTTTTCTAATTGTTTCATCAACAGAAAAACGCGGCGCATTCCAATGCTCAATTCTTCCGTTAAGAGCATCGCGCGGCGACGTTTTTGCGAGAACCGTTTGCGAATTTCCCGTTTGAAAATATCAGGAACGCTTTTTCGAACAAGCGTCTGAAAGTCGCGATGATTCCTTTCCAGCAATGAGGCGAGCGTTTTGAAATTTTCCGGCATTCTCGCGTAAATGTGTTCTTTCGCATAACCCTCGGTCGGCGAAATTTTCATCGTCCGGTCAAACGGCAGTTCGCCGCGATAAACTTGCGTCAGCGTTTCATACGCCGTGTGAAGCGAGTACGACGATTCCATCACGACATGACGGAAATTCCGCCGCGCTTTCTCGATTCGCTTGGCGATAACCACCTCGTCTTCGCGCGTTAAAAGCGGAATATCCGCCATTTGAGAAAGGTACAGCCGGATCGGGTCGCCGCTCCATTTTTCCGGCGCGGGATTGAACATCAGCAAAGAAATCGGCTCTTCTTTTTCTTTCGGCGCGCCTAATGGAATCGGTTGCTGTTCGAGCAAGACGCTGATGTTGAGTTTCTTTTTCGGTTTGTCTTCGTCATCCAAATTCAGGTACGAAAAATAATCAATCTGCTCGCGTTCCCGCTCATGGTTTTCATCGACCAGCTCAATTCCTTCTTCATCAAGATAAATCAGCAGCTCGTTGATTTTATCATGATCATACGTGTCTTCGTCGGAAAGCATTCCGATAATCTCTTTGTAAGCGAGATGACCTTGAAGTTTTCCTTTTTGAATCAGTTCGTGGTATTCCACGTCAAACGAATCCGTTCGTTGCATTTTCTTCTCCTATCGCGTCTTCATAACGCAATACTGGGTTAGAGGAAGTTAAAAGTTAAAAGTTAAAAGTTAAAAGCGGGTTAGGGTAAAAAGTAAAAAAGGATTAAAGTTGATGTTAAAGGTTGAATGTTAATTTGAATTGCCCCGCCTTTCAAGGCGGGGTGACGATTCTCTCTAAAAACGGCTTTGACCGAAATTTTATTGTACGGCTAAAATTATCAACTAATTGAAATTCTTTAATTATTAAATACTTTATTTATATTGAGACAATTTCATAACGCTGGGATTTTACTAATGTTATACTGTTGTAATTGTTGAGGTCTTGAAATATAAATTGCCACAACGAATAATAATTCTCTCGTTTTTCAAAAAAAGTGTTTTCAATAGTTTATCAAGAAATTTTTTATTTTTGTCTTGAGCAGGAAAATATGTCTTATACCCTTTAATATTTCCTAACTCAAGTAACAATCCTTGATAATAAGAATGAGTAAATACTTCTTGTTTTTCTTGATTCAAGTTATCTTGAATTTCAAATTTTTCCAAGATTTCATTTTTGCAATCTACCAAAGCCCACAAACCAGTTTTTATTTTGAAAAAATATGGTTCTGTTTGAACAATTCGTCTTATTGTAGCAAATGGAGTTTTGGTTCCCCACTTGGAGAAATCAATTACTTGATTTAAATAACCAAGGGTTGCGTATCCTCCATTTCGCTTCATTGCTTCTATTACTTGTTCGTATTGTTTCATAATATGAAAATATCTACTATAGATATAAAATAACTCAGCATTCTTTTATCCACGTTTCGTGAAATTCTAAATCTTTTTTAAATCCTTGGCTTTTGTCCCAATCGCCTTTGTTCACTTTCACCATTTTTCCTGCATGACATGTAATACCGTCATTAGAAAGATTATAAGGCGGATCGGCAAAAATCATATCAACATAATTATTTGGTAATCTTGCCATCACTTCCAAACAATCATCGTTATACAACACGAAATCTTCTGTTTTATACACAGGATTGATACTTCGTTGTATTGTATTTTTAGAAATGTTAGCGATAGTTTTTTCCATAATATATATCTTTGAGTTCCAATTTATATTTTTCCTTAATTAGTGTATCAAATTTATTTACAATTTCAAGTATTCTTACTGTCCTTTACAGGTTTGAACGGAAAGCGTTTATCAAAATCAGCGGCATTTTGTAAAAATTCTTCTGCGGAAAATTTATTGTCAAAATAATCACGCTGCCATTCGGTGTAATCAAAACGGTCACGCAACAAACTGGAAATAAATACTTCTGTTTCCAGAATGCCTAACTTTTCCGTAAGATACTCCATTCCTTCTTTTCTTATGACAGCAACACTACGCATGATTTTCTCCTTCAATCTTTTCACTTGCTTACGCTGCGTGCTCTGATTACTCTGCACTCTGCGCTCACTTTTAGTTTCTTCTGTTTTTCCTGAATTTCCAACAGCAACCGCATTTTTTCTTCGCCGGAGAGTTCTTCGGCGCGAAGGCGTCCGATTTCTCGCGGACGCGACCGCTCTTCTTGCTGACGCTCAAAGCCGTCGATAATTTCCGCGATGAGACGGTCGTTGACTGCGATTTCTTTTTCGGCGGCGGATTCGTCCCATGTTACTAACATCGTTTTCATTTTCGCGTCGTCAAACCGCGTCATCAGCCGCTCGAATGTCGGCGTCGTTCCGGCGTCCGAAAATTCGCAGCAAACGCGATATACTAACCGCGTTACCGGCGAAATAAGCCATTCTAACGGGATTCGTTCACGAAAAACTTCAAACGATTCCGGCGCGGTCAGCCACGCTTCTAATAATTCTATCTCAAGCGGACCGGGCAGGATTCCGCTTACCTCCCAAGGGATTTCGGGGAGCAAGGAGGCAGGAGACGGGAGACGGGAGAGTTCAGCTTCCGAATCTTCGCCGATATAATATCCTTCGTATTCTACATTCAAATCTTCTTCGTTTCCGGCAGCGAGTAAATTTGCGTTGACGTCATCGTCGTTGTGATTCGTATTTTTTTCATCATTAACATTTTCCGTCTCATTCAACACTTGCTTACGCTGCGTGCTCTGATTGGGCGTTGCGATGTTTTGATTGTTCAACAATGCCTCCTGCCTCCGGTCTCCGGTCTCCGGTCTTCTTGCTCCTGCCTGTCTCTTCGCTGTTTCCCAAAGTTGACGTAAACGTCCGCGAATCTCTTTTTCCGGTAATCCGAAACGTTCCGCGAGACGTTGAATCGTTTTCTCAAAACGGATGCGTCGCGGGTCAGTCGGATTTGTTACCGCAGGGGCTGACGCGATGATTCCTAACACTTTGTCCAATGCGCGGCTCGTTCCGATAATGTCATTTGCCAAATCAACGCCGCGCGACGCGCTTAAAAATGCGTGTTCCAATGCGTCAGTCGTGTGATGCTGCAACTGGTCGTTGAATGCTTCCGCTCCTTCCGCCAGCAAAAATTCACATGGGTCGGCGTTGCCCGGCAGCGTCAGCGTTTCAATGTCCGCACCTTGCGCGATAAACAATTCTAACACTTCGTCGGCGCGTTTTCGTCCCGCTTCGTCGCCGTCTAACACTAACACCATTTTTTCGACAAAACGTTTTAATATCCGAATATGTTCCGCTCCGAGTGCCGTTCCTAATACAGCAACCGCATCGCTGAACCCGAACTGATGCGCCATAATCACATCGGTATAACCTTCCATAATTAACGCCCGCCGTGTATTCCGCATCGTCAGCCGCGCCAAGTCCAAACCGTACAATTGTTTGTGTTTGGAAAACAAATAAGTCTCCGGCGAATTGACATATTTCGCGCGGCTTTGCAATGTCGAGCCGGGAAGCAAACGTCCGCCAAACGCAATCGTTCTGTCCTGCATATCACGAATCGGAAACATCAGCCGTCCGCGAAAACGGTCATACGGCTGCGGCGAATATCCCGACATTTGCGGCGGTTCGTTGTTATTATTTTCCTCCTGCCGACGCGCTAAAACGCCCGACATTTCCAAAATTTTCACGCGATGCGGATCGCGTTTAATCTGTTCAAGCAGCCAATCTCGCTGCAACGGAGCGTAACCGAGCCGGAATTTGCGGATGCTTTCGGCTGTGATTCCTCTTTCGTTCAAATAATCGCGAGCCAATCCCGCTTCGTTTCCCGCAAGGAGATATTCGTGATATTTTTGCGCAACCCAATCCAACGCGCGGTACAACGTCTTTTTCGTCAACGGCTCTTGCGGACGCGCCGCGTTTTGCCGCGTTTGAGCGGATTCGCCGTTTGATGTGTTATTATTAATATTGTCCGGCGTGCCGGTTTGCTGTTGAAATTGCCGTTGCACGGCGATATTGGCGCGTTGCTGTTTCGGAAGTTCGATTCCTGCTTGGTCGGCGAGAATTTCCAACGCTTCACGAAAATCGACATTTTCAATTTGCATCACAAATGAAAACACGTCGCCGCCGATATTGCACACCCAACATTTGAACGACTGCCGATTCGGATTGACTTGCAAACTCGGACGCGAATCGTCATGCCAAGGACATCGCCCGACATAATTTTGCCCCAAACGCCGCAAAGGAATGTACCGCGAAACCAACTCGACAATGTCGGTTGCATCGCGTACGCGTTCCTTGACGTCAAAAGCAAAATCTGTCATCTTTTTATCATCTCATCTGCGAAAAACGCAAAAAATCTTTTAGGATCCTGGTTTCAATAAAGTTTGGCTTAACTTTTATGTCTTGAAAACCAACGTCGCTATTTGGCGACTGAAATCTGTTTATCTAAAATTTTTGCAAAAACGGCTTGACGCAAATTCTTTCAATTCGTATGATTCGCAAATTCCTGACGTAAACAGAGAAAATAAAAATCAAAACGATGAAAAATATCGCGATATATAATGTCAACAAGTATTTCGTTCATAAGACCGAAAATCCGTTTTCACAAAGGTCATCCATCAGAAACAGGTCAAAATCGACTCGTCAACGATTTTTCACAATCCAAGCCATGACTGGACGCTTTGTTCCTTTGACAGGATAATTCCATTTACCCTTTGTTTTTGTCGCAAAAATCGAGCTAAACATCTTGCATTAAGCTTCCCTCATGCAACAAAGCGGATTTTAACATCTTTCAAAAAATTCGTCAAGACGAGTTTTTCGATTCAAGAAAAAATAAAAATATTCCGACAAGAAAGATTTTTCTAATATATCGTCTCAATTCAAGTTACGTAAAAGTATTTTATTGGGTGAAAGCGTGCCGAAGACCTCTTTACAACAGACGCGGTAATTCAATTAGTTTACATAAGCGTATTGAGTCGTAATTTGAGTTTATTCTCAATTTTCGTAATCAATTTTGTCTATCCTTCCCTAAATGGAAAAAATCGTGTAAAATTAACAACATTTCTGTTGATCGGTATTAATTTCCTCATTTCTCTCCCGTTTTTGCACACGCTGAAAAAATGAAACTCATGATATTCCTCAAACGACTGCGCGTTTTAGTCGCTATCGTTCTGTTTTCTCTGTTTGCGTACTATGTCGTTTCGCCCGAAGAAAATACCCTCAAAGATTTTGGAGCGTTTTTGGTGCGGATTCAATTTACGCAAAGTTTTTTGTCGCACGAATTATTCGGCATTCCTCTTCATGTCGGAATCAGGAGTTTATTGACGATTCTTTTTTGGGGAGGAATTGCTTGGTTTTTGGGGCGGATTTATTGTTCGGCGATTTGCCCCTTTGGAATTTTGCAAGACGTTTTCTCTCGCATGACTCAATTGGTTCGCGGAAAAAAACGAAAATTCCAATACCGAAAACCAATGACAAAAACGCGGCTCGTTTTGTTCGCATTGTTTTGTATTGGATTATTGACGGTTCCCGCATTTGTTACAATTCTTGATCCTTACAGCAATATTACGCGAATTTTGACGTGGCTTATGCGTCCGGTTTATTTGACGTTTGGACAAAAACTCGGACTGTTCAACGTGCCGCCTTATATCGGAAATATTTATTTCAGCGGAATTCTTCTTGCCGTTCCCGCGTTGTTGATTGCCGGAACGCTCGCCGTGTTGTACGGGCGGCGTTATTGCAATACGATTTGCCCGGTCGGAACATTTTTCGGATTATGTTCGCGATATTCATGGTTCAAAGTGCGGCTTAATTCCAAATGCGTTTCATGCAAACTTTGCGAATCGGCGTGCAAAGGCGAGTGCATCGACGCAAAAAACGAGACGATTGATTCGTCCCGATGCGTCGCGTGTTTCAATTGTCTTTCGACCTGCAAACGCGGAGCGATTTCTTATTCGCCGTCGTTCGGCGGAAGAAAAGAGCCGTCCAAATCGAAATCGGAAAAAGTATCTCGTAAAACTCAAAACGTCGCCGAGCGTTTGGAATTGCCGATTTTTTCGCAACCGACGGCGCAACTCGTCCTTGTCGATAATATTAATATTGTCAATGACGCCGTGCAATCGCCGCGCCGCCGATTTTTGATGAGATTAGGATTTTACACGTTTGGCTTTTTCAGTTTCATGGGGCTGCTCTCGAAAAAACAAAAAGCCGATTCCGTCGTCGCGTCCGAATCGACAAAATCTTCATTGGATTCCGCGACGGCAGTTTTAGCGCTTCCGCAAGGGGAAAGCCGCATCGGATACGATGATCGGAAACCAATTCTTCCGCCCGGCGCCCGCTCGCTTAAACATTACAAACGACATTGTACCGGCTGTCATCTTTGCGTTACGAAATGCCCGTCCGGCGTCATTCGTCCCTCGACGTCGGAACTCGGTATGAGCGGTTTCATGCAGCCGATTATTGTTTTCGACACGTTTAACGCGATGGACGGATTTTACTGCGAGTATGAATGTACGATTTGTTCGCGTATTTGCCCGACAGGAGCGTTGCAGCCGCTTACAAAAGAAGAAAAAATTCTCAACGCGATAGGAAAAGCAAAGTTTCTTCGTGAAAATTGCGTTGTCAATACGCAAAAAGCGAATTGCGCCGCGTGCGACGAACATTGTCCGACAAAAGCAATCAAAATGGTTGCTTACGACGAAAAGAATTATCCTGATTTGGTGATTCCCGAAATTGAGACGGCAAAATGTATTGGCTGCGGCGCATGCGAACACGTTTGTCCGGTACGTCCCTATCGCGCGATTTACGTTGACGGACTCGAACAACATGAAAAAGCCGCTCCCGCTTTCGACCCAAACGCAAAACAGGAAGAAGTAAAAATCGAGGGATTTGATTTTCTATAAACTTGGATCAGGGCGATCCTCCGATTGACTCAATCTTGTTTCATAAAATAAAAGCCGCTCGCTTTAAGCCGAAAACGTTCCAATACTGCGAGCTCCTCGCATTCCGCTTGCGAAACTTTTAGCTTTTTTACCGCTTTTCGCCAAACGCCTGTCGAATGATTTCCTCTTTTGGCGGAACGGTGAGCCAGCTGACAATCGGCACGATAAAAAACGGAACAACCATCGCTACGGACGCAATCAACGGGCTGTACGCTCCTGCGGTTTTACCGCCATAGGCATAGCAGAAATAAAAGAAAACTCCGTTGGAGACGAGCAAGCCCGCGAACATTCCGCAATACGCTCCCGCTTTCGTTGTCCGTTTCCAAAAAAGTCCGTAAAGGAACGGCGCCATAAACGCGCCGGCGATCGCTCCCCACGATACCGACATGAGCGTGACAATCCAGCTTATCTGTCCAACCGCTATCGCAAACGACGCAAAGATAAAAAAGCAACTCAATATCCGCATCAGCAAAAGCATTTGACCAGACGACGCATTCGGATTGAGATACCCTTTGTACAAATCAATCGCGACCGCCGACGCCGACGCCAACACTAACGCGGTCAACGTCGAAATCGACGCGGAAAGAACGAGCAACAAAATTATCGCCATCATCGCTTGCGGCAATTTTGTCGAAAGAAGTTTCGGGACAAGCTGATCGTAAGCGATTGCGTTTGATCCTTCCGATAAAATCGTTTCCTTTTCCATCAGCGGACACATCGTTCCCGCAAAATACGCCGCTCCCACGACAAAAAACGCAAAGACCGTCGTAACAATCGCTCCGCGCACGATTTGTTTTTCGTCTTTAATCGCGTAAAACTTATGCACCATCTGCGGCATTCCCCAAACTCCAAACGAAGTCATAAACGTTACCGCCGCGAGAATCCAGAGATTCGGTTCGGGAATACCGAGCGGATTTTTCGGATCGGCTTGATGTAACGTAAGACGTTCCGCGAAATTTTTTTGAATCGAATCCAAAACGTTTGCGAATCCGCCGAAACGCGAGACGAGAAAGAGAATCATCAAAATCGCCCCGACAAACATAACGATTCCCTGAAGGAAATCGACTCGCGCAACCGCCTGATAACCGCCCAACGCAATATAAACGCCGGAAATTATAGTAATCGTCAGCAGTGCATAGAGAAAAGGAATTTGAAAAACGCTTTCAAAAAGATAACTCAATCCCTGATAAACCGACGCGGAATACGGCGCCATGAAAATAAAAATCACAGCCGCCGACAACGCTTTCATCTTTTGCGAACCGTATCTTTGCGCGAAAAATTCCGGCATCGTCATCACATTCAGATTGTGCGACATACGGCGTATCGGTTTTCCGAGTATCAGCCACGCAAGCAAACCGCCAATAAGCGTGTTTCCAAGCGCGATCCAAAGAGCGTTGAATCCGTAAAGCCAACCAAATTTTCCCGAAAAACCGATAAACGCCGCCGCGCTGAAATACGCCGTGCCATACGAAACGGCGAGAATCCAAGGACCGAGCGTTTTTCCGCCGAGAAAAAAATCGTTGACGTTTTTCGTCTTCGTCATCCCCCAAACGGCAACGCCAATCACCGCAAGAAAAAATAAAAACGCGAGCCAAAACGGAAACGAGACAAGCATGTTGTTACCTGTGTTGTTAAAATGAACGGTGAAAAAGTTTTATTGTTCTTTGGGAATTTTATCGGGAAATATTCCCGCGCTACGACCTTCAAGATCGGATTTTAACGCCGGATTATTCGAGGATTTTGCGTCAAGCAAAAAATATTCTTTCCTGATATTATGACTCAAAATACCGTCGGGCAAAAGCGTTTCCCAAACAACCGTATTGAGATATTTTGAATTTTCCTTAATCAGTTCGCTGCGCGATACGACGTCGGTTTCGGGAGACCGTACAATCCATTCATTGGCGAGGTTTTGATAAAACGTTCTCGTTGAGATTCTTTCATAAAACCCGCCGACGTCCGGTAATTGCGAAATACCGCCCGCGTATTCCGCGATTGCCGCCAATTCTTTATTGAACCGAACAATCGAATCGGTTAGCCGTAAAATAATCGGATGTCCCAACGTTCCCGCCGTTTTGCTTCGTTGCCATGAAACCATTGTCGGCGCGTAAATCGTATTATGCGAAAGATTTGCCGTGATAATATGACTTTCAGCGCCGATTGTCTGAACGGGTTTCACATCCTGCAAAGAAAATACCGGTTGATTGACGGCAATGAGCGTATTATCAAGAGCAATTTGCACGGAGCGCGAACTATCGCAACGCAACAACGACGCTTCGCCGCGAATAAACGAATCGTAAATTTTCAACGAAGTTTCCATTCCTGTCGTCGTCACGGGAATCATGGCGTAGTTATTGGGAGAACATCGGAAAAACGCGGCGCTTTCGCGATATTCCTGATCGTATCTTGCGTTATTGATTGTCAAATTCACGTTTCGCAACTCCACCGTATTCCATCCGATAAGATCAAACATTGTCCATCGGTCGGAGATGACGTCGATGCTTTGCGAAAGAACCATTTCCATATCAATATTTTCAAACGTCAATTGAGAATTGGTCAATGCGGCAAGAGAATAAATGGTGGTGAAAACCACATCCGTTGTCGGCTGAAAAACGAGTTTCGGACGCCGCCCTTCGCTTCCTTTGATTGTGATTTTAGAATCGGTAAAACGAAAGTATTCGATCTCAACAGGATCCGACGCGATAATTTCAATGACCGCTTCTTTGGCGGCGTCGCGAGCCGCATCCGATAATTTTGTATAGGAATTTGGCGCACGTCCGGTCGGATCGACAATCAACTTCGTTGGCGCTTCAACGTTTCCGGTCTTCTTATTTTCTAGAGAAATTATAGGCGGCGTTCGCTGAATTTGACCGCTGAAATTTGGACTTTGAGAAATCTTTCCTTGATTATTTTGAACTTCTAAACCTGCCGAAAACAATTGCGGACGAATTGCGGAAATAACGCCGACGTCGTTTTTTTCAGTAATCGTATTATTATTGTCAGAGTCGGAAGCTGTGAAAAAACTTAAAATGTTTCCTTCGTTTAATTGCCGAAACGCCGTATCCGTTGCGTAGCGAAAAACGAAATTTGGCAAAATGGAAGAATCAGAATATTTTTTGGGAAATATTTTTTCCGAAAAATCGGAAATAACTTGCGGCGCAAACGGTTCTGTCATAATACGATTGTTTTTATCGTCAACTTTTAACTCGCGATTTATCAGATATTCCGGCGTCGGAAGGTTGTTTGTTTCTTGAAAAATAATTCCGCCTTTAACGAGCAAAAAAAAGACGCCAAAAATGCAAAGCGGAATCAACCAAGGAATATGCCGAATAAAAGATTGTTGTACCAATCCGGGAAAACGCCGGAAATGATTCCCTTGACGGAACGGTTGAAGTCCAATAATTTTTGCCGCATCGGACAGATTCTCCACCAATTCCGCCGCCGTTTGATACCGCATTTTAGGGTCTTTCGCCATCATTTTTTGAATGATTTGCGAAACTTGAACCGGAATATCCGGTTGAAACTCGCGAACGTCCGGCGGCGTGTCTCCTTGATGCTGCAACAATTTTTGAAGAACCGTTCCTTCAGGAAACGGCGGTCGTCCGGTTAGCATAAAGAAAAACGTACAACCGAGCGAATAAATATCGCTTCGCGCGTCGGCGTTTCGCGGATCGCGCGCCTGTTCGGGCGAAATGTAATCGAAAGTTCCTAACGTCACGCCGCTTGCGGTCAAATCGTTGTCGGAATGAGTTAAAAGTCGAGCCAAGCCCATGTCGATCAATTTTGCCCGACCGCTAGGAGTAATTAAAATATTCGAAGGTTTCACGTCGCGATGAATCACTTGATGCGTCGCGGCGTGAGCAAGCGCTTGAGTAATTTGGAGAAGATAATGAATCGCTTCCGATAAAGGTAAAACGCCGTTTTCTTCAACATACGTCCGAATATTGATTCCCTGAACATATTCAAACGCGATAAAAGGGATTCCGCATTGTTCGCCGGCAAAATAAACCTGAGCAATATGTTCGTGATTCAGACGCGCGGCAGATTTTGCCTCATTCATAAATCTTGCCACAGACGCTTGATCGCGCGCCCGTTGGATTGGCAGGACTTTGATTGCAACTTTTCGGTCAAGCGCTTGATCAATACCAAGATAAACTCTTCCCATTCCGCCGCCGCCTATGTATTTCTTTATCACAAAATGAGCAAGTTGCGTTCCCTGCGGAAGCATTCCATTTTTGGAAAAGATCACTGTAAGTTCATTTTCTTCGAGCTGATGATCAACGGTCGAAGACGTCAAAACTTCTAGCGGCGGCGAAAACGAAAGAATGGTTTGTTCCGAAGAACGACGTACAGAATGATCAGCGGTTGGATTAGGTAATTTTTTCTCAAAACTACTGCCGGAATGTTGAGAATCCATTGGATTATCTTGTGAAGATACGGGAACGGCGGAATTTTTATTTTCTAAATTTTGCGTTAAAAAATCTTCTTCGGAATGAATCAAAACTTTACGACCGATTCCGTTTGGGGCATCCACAACCGACGACGCAGAGAGATCGCTTTCGATGTCAATTGGCGTCGGATAAGAACGTAAGCGTATTTCGTCTTTAGGGTTAGGAAGCATTATAAAAAATTCACGCTCGATGATAAAAAAACAGATTTAACCCCATTATAACAGAAATGTTTTTATTTTCTAGAAAAACTACGTAATATTTTAGCGGAAATTGTGTTTTTGAATTGCCTCGATTTTGAGAGCAAAAGTCTCTCCCCATGATTTTAGGCGATAGTACTGAATAGTTATAAAAACAGACGACGACTCTCAAAAATATTTTTTGTTCTGTTATTCCATATTTTTGTCATATTTGCGAAAACGGCGATCCTGAAACACAACTTGCGGCTTTTCTGCGTAATAAGAATCGAGTTGCTCACACTCGACCAGTTCCGCAGGAATCGAATAACAACAATTTTGGGCTTCAAGCGCCAACTTCACCGCTTGCTCTTCGTTTTCGGCAAGAACGAACCAAGTAACAAAATATTCTTTGTCCTCTCGCGGAATAGGTATCCAACCGGAAAAAGTTGCAATATTCGGATCAAGCGGTTGTTTCAAAATACAACGGTAATATCCGAATAATATTTGTTCCGCATTTTCGTCTCCCGCATTATCAGTATCCAATAACGACGACGGAACTAAACCGCGTTCAAAAAGAAATTGTTCAAAAATTAATCGGTTTTCGTCCGATTGCGGTAACTTGCAAACATGATCCCAAAGCCGCTCGCATGGATCGTACAACTCGCCGACAATTCCTTGCATTTCTTGTTCTCCCGAATTGGCGGCGTTCCATTTTAGCGCTTCGTCCAATGTTTTTATCCACGAATCATCGCCAAGTTCCGCCTGACAAAGCGTACGCAAAAACATTCGGTCAAGCCCGACGACGCTTAATTGTTCATCCAGTTTGTTTAACGCTTCAAGAACATCGTTAAATTGTTCCCGTTTCGCAAACGCCCAAATTCGTTGTTCGTCAAGTGTTGGATACGACGTTTGGTTTTCCGTGTAAAGTTTGTCATGGAACAAAAATTCCTGCGGCATATCGTTACGAAAAGCAATTTGCGTTCCCTTCCAAATCAATCCGGGATGTTGTCCGCCTGCCTGAATATACAAATCAATAATTGTCAACGCATCTTTCGGACGTTCCGCTATTTCGTAAATTTCCGACAAATTGACGGCGGCATATTCATTCAATCGATCCAGTTGACAAGCTCTAGCGAAATATCGTTGCGCTTCGCGGTTCTTTCCATGTTCTTTAAAAATCATTCCCGCCGTTGTCGCAACGCCCGCGCGATTAGGTTCCAATTCAAAAGCTTTTGCCGCGTACTCGTCCATAACGTTATCATCCGGCAATCCGAAATCTTTCGGTTCAACACCGTTGGATTTGAGTGATTCGCAAAAACGATACGCACATAATGTACAATAATCTTCTATTTGGAATAATTAGGAAGAATGAACAAAATGAAAGCAATAGTGAAGAGATTTATTGTACTTGTATTTTGTGCAATATGAATAAGTTTCCTGTTTTAAAAAATACAAAAAGTAAATTAATTACTGCACAAAAAGTCGTAGGATTTTCTCAATATTCTCCTTAAATAAATTAGTTAATTAAAAGCTATAACATACTAGAATTAAAAAACTTATGATATATTATTTATTTAGTTTTTGTTAGGAAGTACTGTATTTTCTTAACAAAACAATCTCATTAGGAAAAATAAGGTTGAAATGAGATTTTCGATGGAAAATTTCTTCGTTAAAATTTGCGGAGATACTTTTGTTCCACAAATGGTGCGCAATTTGCGCAGATTTTTTTTTGATGGGATTTTTTAGTTAAAAGTTAAGAGTTTCGCAAGCGGAATACGGCGCTCTGGGATTGAAACAATCATTTGCTCAACTTTAAAAATTCTTCGCGATTCCTTCGTGGTAAAAAAACATCTGTAGGTAAAAATTTCGTGAATTTTTGTGGCTTTCGTGGTGAAATAAAGCTGGCGGGGCAATTCAAATTATCTCATCCAAATCAACGTACTGTGTAATTTTTACAATGGAATCATTACCACGCATGAAAGTCGCTTATTTCAGAATTTACCTATTTTGCGCAACCGAAACAATTAGTACATTAACATCAATGGTCGCGTCTGGAATTGTCAAAACTTTCAATAAAACCGAAATTATAATCGCCAACCTTACGATGATAATATGCAAGAGTACACTGTTTTTCCATTCAGTGCATACAAATACATTGACTGACAAAATAAATATAATGGTCACGATTGCTGAAAGAGATTTTTTCAAAAAAGATGTCGCAAGTATTTTTTTCCCAGCCAATAGAATTATTCTTTCAATTCAGTCAATGTGAAAAATTGTCAGTAACGGGAAATCGCCCGAACTAACGGCTCACCCTCATTTTTAGAGTTATTGATGTTTCGGGCAAGGAGATGATCGCGTGACAAGAATTTATACAAATGTTCCTTCTATTATCGCACAGGCAAACCTGAGCAACAGCATGTCGGCTTTGGAGACGTCGCTGCAACGGTTAAGTACCGGCTTTCGCATCAACAGCGGTAAAGACGACCCTGCCGGTTTGATCGCCAGTGAGGTGCTGCGCTCTGAAATCAAGGGGATTCAGCAGGGAATCACAAACACGGAACGCGCCAATATGATGATTGCGACGGCGGACAGCGCTATGAACGAAATCTCGAATCTTCTCAATGATATTCGCGGATTGATCTCGGAAGCGGCAAACACGGGTGCGATGAGCGATGCAATGATTGACGCGAATCAAATGCAGGTGGATGCTTCGTTGGAAGCGATTGATCGGATTGCTTCGTCAACAACGTTTATGGGGAAAAAACTTCTCGACGGCTCGATGGATTTTACAACGGACGGCGTTGACCGTTACTCAATCGCTAATCTTGCCATCAACAAAGCGACTTTCGGAGCGGCGGAAAATCCGATCACAATCAATCTTCAAGTTCGTCAGGCGGCGGAACGCGCGGAATTATACTACAATCACGCGGTCGCAATGGAAGATATTACGCTGGAAGTGAAAGGATCAAACGGCGGTTCTCCGTTTCAATTTGCCAAAGGAACAACGGTGAAGGAGATGGCGGAGGCAATCAATCTTGAATCCGATTCCACCGGCGTAAGAGCGGAATTAGGACAATCGGCGACTCGCGGCTCTATGCAAATCAGCAGCGTTGGCGAAGACAACGACATTCTCATTACGGCGGGAACGGAAGGCGCTCAAGCCGGTTTTGTTGAAATCAAATACACGGTCGGCAATGAAAAAGGCGTTTATGTTGAATATAAAGAATCGCTCGGTCCCGGTTATCCGGCAACGCTGAACGTCCATTTGCAAACCGAAGCCGCAAAACAATCCGCCGCGACGGGAATCGACAGCGATACGCTTTACAACAATAATGCTCTTGATTTCACGGCAAACGTTCCCGGCAACGCTTATAATAACACGAGTATCAACTATGTGGACGGTAATTTGACGGACGTTGCATTCCAAACGGCAAACAATCAATCGGGAACAACAGGCAGTCCTTACGCTTATTACAGTGATGTTGCCGTGCAGGCAAAAGCGTTAATCGGTAATATTAACGGGATGACAGCTTTTGCCAATTCCGCAACCGGTTACATTCAATTGACCGCAAAACAAGCCGGCTCGTCGATGAACGATGTCACGATTCAATTTATTGACGCGGCGGGAGTGATTCCGTCAGGAGACAAAGCGTTAGCGCAGTTTGTCGATAATACGGAAAATCCCGGTAAAAAAGTTCTCAATGTTTATGTTGACGCCACCGGAGGAACAACAACGTTTGACGATATTATCGCTGCGATCAATACGGAAGGAACCTTTCAAGGGGAATTAGGCGGCGACGCAACGATGGGAGCGGCAACCATTGCTGTTGCGGATTGTCATGTGGTCGGAAATGTTGCCGGGATTCAGGGAAATACCAATTTCAGCGGCGGCGATGCGGGAACGTTATTTGTCGTGGCGCAGACGGAAACGTCGAAAAGCGCCTATCCTGGTATTCCCGATATTCCGGCGACGCAAGCAAGTTACGTTTACGGAGACGCGGCAAACGGCGGTTTAAAGATTGAGGCGGCGTCCGCTCAAGCCGCCGACGGCGTCGCCGGAAACGGTTATACAATAGTATTTGACGATACTGTCGGCGGTGTTACGCCGTCGGTAACGGTGATCGGAAAAGAAATCAAGATCGCAGCCGATTTTTCAAATAATCCAATTGCGTGGGCTGATATTACCAACGCTGTGCAAACGGCATTGGGAACTGATTGGACGGTGACGGAATTAGGAAGCGGTCAATTGACATCGCTCGGTACAACGCCGACTAGTTTATGGACTTCTCAAACATCCGGCGTTGATGAAACTTCTGCACACACTGCCGGTCAAATCGCGGCAATTTTTGACTTGAGCAATTCCGCGTCGCACGGCAGTGAACGCGCGGCGGCTCTTTTCTCCGTGAAAGCGTCTATTGACAACGACGGAACGGGAACGATGACGTCGAAACAATTTCAGAAAGCATTGTCCGGCGGTGTGGATGGCGGGAATATTGTCACGACGGCACAAGAAGTTGTTTGCGCTCTCAATAACGATAAACTCTGGAATTCGTACGTTACCCAAGAAACGCTCGCGGGATTACTCGACGGAAGTATCGAGCCGCAATATAACGAAGGAACGCCGATTGTTGAAGCGCGACTTGCTCCCGGCAATAACGGCAAGGGAATTGTTACGGCGTTTGAAGAAGTGGCGTATTACGGCGACGTTTATGACGGCACGGGAATTCAGTTTCTCGGACTGGAAGGTTCGCCGAATATCCGTTTTGTTGCAAATCCGGGCGAATCGTTGTCTGTGGAACGGGAATCACTTCCTGACAAATTGGATTACTCGCAAGCGATTCTGCACAGCACAAACCCGAATGCAAACGTCGTCATTGCCGCGAAAAACAAGGGTGAAGCATACGACGACATCACGTTCCGCATCAAACACGCGCAACCGGAAACCGCATCAACGCAACATGCCGAAGGTTGGGCGGAATATGACGACGGAATTTCCGCCGCCGAAGCATTGGTGACATTTTACGACGTCAACGGTGATTTTATTCCGAATAGCGCGTTTTACATAACCGCCAATGAACGAGGCGACGAGTTTAATAACGTTTCGGTCAATATCGCAAGGAACATCAATCAGCAGGAAAAGATTGCCGTTACTTATAACGAGAGCAAAAAAATTCTGGAAGTCAGTTTGAAAGATCCATCGACAACAAGTGTCAACGAAATCATCGCCGCCATTAACGCGGCGGGAGAAGACGGAAAATCCAAGTCGGGATTCACGGCGTCGTTGGCTTACGGTACAAACGCCGCCGGCGCAGACGAAACCGCCAGAGACAATTATAACAGCGGATCGGGAACGCTTGGCGCTATCGGACTTGCGACAAAAAGTCCGATTACGGTCGGCAATACTGGCGACACGGGCGGTCACGAGGGAACGGTCACGATTTACGCGATAGACCGGGACGTTGACGCTGTTGCGGGAAACGATCCGCCGGACGCGAATCAACTTGTTGAAATCGTCAACGCCGACGATATTGTTGGTCGGATGTTCAGCGCGAGAAATTACTCTACCGGCAAGGACGCGGGAACAGGACGGCTTGAGTTTACCAAAGACACGAATTTTGAATCGTCGGGCGGCGTTGTGGAACAAGGCGTGATTGTCGTGCATTTGGCGACGGACGAAAACGGGCTTGTGCAAACGACCGCGCGCGATCTCGTAGAGTGTTGGGACTCGTTGCCGCCGGAATTAACGTTAGGAATCAGCGCGAGTCTACTCCGCGAACCTGGCGCGAATTGGGATATTTGTACCGACACCGACGGTCAGGGAATTCTCTCGCCGACGTATTCGGAAACCAATTGTGATGTGACAACCTATTACGATCTCGCGTTTCAGGGTTGGGGCGACAACCCGGACGAGCCGTACACGACCGTTTCGCAATACGCTTCGGGACAAATGGTTGCGGTCAACGGCGAAAACGCTTCTTTCACTTTGCAGGCGAGAAAGCCGGGGAACGAGTACAACGACTACACGATCAATTACATTGAAAGCGGCGACGTTACTGGGAAATACGAAGATAATAAAGAAGTCAATAACACGCTTCAACATGACGGTCTTGCGATTGAAATTGACGGCAAGAATATCAATATTTACATCAAAGAAGGCGTTACGCAGGCGAACGACATTAAGCAATTAATTGAAAACGATCCGTTGACAAAGAATCTCTTTCAGATCATTCTTACCGGAACGGGGGAGGGTTACATCTCGACGCAGGACGACACGTTGGTTACCGAAGGCGGCGTTAAACCGCCCGGAACTCTGAGTGGCGCGAAACTTCTCGGCGGTCTTGACGCGGACGACTTTGGAATGCGGTTTGTCTCCGAAGGTTATGGTAGCGACGCGAAGGTGGAAGTGATTGCTAGAAAAGGAACGTTTGAATTAAAAGACGCTTACGGCAACGTTACGGAGAAAGATTACGGCAAGGACATTGACGCTTTGCTCAACGGCGTTCAAATGGTGGCTCGCGGCTTGAATGTGTCAATCAACACATCAACGATCGGTTTGAGTTTTACTTTTGCCGAAGGAACGGAAGCCGGTTACAGCACGTCGTTTGACATTGTTGGAGGCGGTGCGACATTCCAGCTTGGTCCTGCGGTGACAACGAATCAGCAAATCACCATTGGGATTCAGAGTTTGAATACCATTTCTCTCGGCGGCGTGAGCGGCAAATTGTATCAACTCAAATCGGGACAAGACGCCGATCTTTCGACCAACACGCGGAAGGCGTATAAGATTGTCGAAGAGTCGATTGTCCAGGTCACTTCGCTTCGCGGACGATTCGGAGCGATTCAGCGTGCGACGTTTGAGACGAATATCAATGTCTTGAACGACACGCTGGAAGCGTTGACTTCCGCCGAAAGTCAGATTCGTGATACGGACTTTGCGGCGGAAACATCGAATATGACCCGCAATCAGATTCTTGTGCAATCGGGAATCCAAGCATTAGGGCTGGCAAATCAGATTCCGCAGTATATCATGGGACTTTTGCAATAGACGGCGATACGCGATAGTATCAAATAACAAAAGTATCAATAACGAAATTGTATCATAACGAAACCGCGATTATTTTTTCTTTTCGGTTTCGGCGTCAGGAGAAACGGAGGAAAAATGTGTGAGGGCATTTTCCTCTGTTTTTTTTGCGACGTTTTTGAATGTAAAAAATCGGCGGATAATGAAAATCCTTCTTTTTCTTCCGACAATAAAAACGGCGCCTCGATTGCTTCTGTTGTTTTCAGAATAAACCTAATTTATAATCCGCCGTTTCGTATTTGTTCTTTGATACGATCCGGTATATCCAATGCGAATTGATTGGATGTATCTTTTACTGCGATTTCTAACGGCGTTGATCCGGGTTCGTCGTATTTGGTCGGAATTTCGCGGAAAATCTTTTGTTCGGAAGACGGAAGCGAGTTGTTCATTTGTTCCATTTCCGAAACATTTTCACCTTCAATAGTCGCCTTATTCACGCAAACTTTATATTTTCCAACAGGAACGCCCTTGTATTTTCCGTACGTGGAAATTACGGCAACGCCTTGTGAATTGGTTTTTGCTCCGCTAACCCAATATGGTTACTCGTATCGACAGGCGACAAACGTACTTCTGCATTTGCCAATGGTTCTCCTTTCAATGTCAGCGTCATTGTCGTCGAATATAATTTCGGCATTCCGTCCGGCGCTGCGAATAAGGGGTCAATCGTTTTTGTAACGTCTTTCGTTACGTTTTTTTGTCCGAGAGCAAAACTTATCGGCAAGGACGCCGCCGCTCCCAAGAGAGTCGTTTGCTTCAAAAAGTCTCTGCGATTTTGCATGAGACGTCTCCTTTCTGTTTTATTTTGACTTAAGGTCAAAGTTAAATGTTTGCGATTTTTTTTCGGCAACCGTTACTGTCAGGATCGTTTCGCGATTATACTTTGCGGGAATTTTGTCGGTCGAGGGCTTTTGCCCTTCCGTCAGAATCGCGTCTTCTCCCTGCGGAATCGAGTAATCCGCACTTTCTTTTTTCCCGGCGTAACGCCGGATTTTTCCGTGTTGAATTGCAACGAGTAACGTCCGTTCTCGTCCGTCGTACCGGAAGAGTAACCTTCGCCGGGCGTTGACGACCGAAACATAACGGTAACGCCGGAAATCGGCGTTTCGTCCAGCGTAACTCTTCCCGAAACTTCAACCAACCCCAGCGAAGTATATTCCGTTTGCTTCACGCCGCAACCGGACGCGAGTATGGCAACGGCGGCAAATCGTAATAAACAAGAAAATCTTTTCATTTGTTGTTTTTGCTTTCGTTAATAAAAAAAGTTTTTTTGTAACTATTCCGTAGAATGTCTTCTGAAAGACGCGATTTTCATAACCGCATGTCAACGACATGCGGCTCTTCGTTCATGAATCAACGAGGACAACATTACAACAATTACAACGCGCTTTTACTTTCGCCGCCTTTACGGGAAGCCGCCGCTTTATAAGCGTCAACGTCGATATTGTCTGAAAGAAAATGCACGGAACCATCGCCGAAAAGGAAATTCGCGCCGGCGGTATGTTCGCTTCCGAAAGCCAACTGAATCATAGTTCCGTGCGTAGCGGGAAATCGGAATCTTGTATTCAGCGGCGAATAAGCGGAACCGACAAATTCGGAAAATTCACAGGCGGATGTCGTGCTGTTATTAGTGGAAACGCCGTCTCCGTTGAACGGATCCGCTTGCGGCGATCCGATAATCCAGTGATCCGTTGCGTTGCCGTCTTTTCCAAAATCAGCATCTGTCGGAACTTCGCCGACAAACATAGTATTGGAAAGTCCATCCTTGACAGACGCAAATGTCAGATAACTGTTGCCGTAAAAGACGCCGTCCTGATCCCACATCCAATGAGAAATCAATTTTTTGGCGACATAAGTCAAACTGGCTTCTCCAAGATGACCGTTGGAATTTGTGCCGCCGGTATCGACCGCCGTCCAGGAACCGCTGCAAGCGTTGTAACAACTGATTGCCCTGTTTGGAATGTTATTGTTTGTTTTCTGATGCTTTACGGAAATTGACGGACAAACGTAAGCGGAAATCAACGTTCCGCAAGCTGTCTTATTTGGCGAAGCGTCCGTTGTGTCCCAATTCGCACTTTCCTGAAAAACAAGCGTAGAAAACAACGCCTGTTGTTCGATTTGCGCCAAAATCGCGCCGTTCCAGCCAAAGCCGATATTGTTCCAACCGGCGGGAAGTCCTTTCAGAGACTCGTGGTAGTTGTGCATCGCCAATCCGATCTGCTTCATATTGTTAGCGCACTGCATTCTTCTTGCGGCTTGAACGGCGGGTAACAGGAGGGAAATCAGAACGCCGATAACGGCAATCACTACGAGAAGTTCGACAAGGGAAAATGCCCGACGAACAAAAGAAGTTTTTTTCCAGAAAGGAAAGAGAAGAAACGTGTTAAGGAAACGGGCAATCTCACGTAAGAGATGGCGGTATAACAACCATATCAAACGCCCGCCTCCTCCTCCGCCACCTCCTCCAGCGGCGCCTCCCAATTGACTTCCAACACGTTTCGTAAATTCCAACGCTTTCTTCAATACTCTCATTTTCTACTCCTCTTTAAAGGATTTTTTAAGATTTGACAAAAACCACTGCGGTTTTTATTTCAAATCAAATTGATTGTTTAATTCATTACACTTGAAATTTCTGTTTTTTATCATGCTGAAATACGACAAAAACAGTTATATTATCGATCTGTAAAACCGAAAACCTAAATGTAATTAAGTAAAATTATTATACGCTAAAAACTTAAATCTTGCAAGGGAATGTTTTTATTTTTTCTTGAAATTTTTGTAATGATTCCGTAGTCATGTTTATCTGAAAGGCGACGTTTTTATAACCGCATGTCGGCGACATGCGGCGAATAACAATTATTGAATATCTCCGCAATAACAATGCGATCAACCGGCGTCGTTGAACGAATCCTTAAACGAATCACGGATTTCCCATTTCGGCGAGAATTTTTCTTGACCGAATGGTTCCGCCGAATGGTAGTCTATTCGTAACTCTTTGCCGTTGACGTGAACGATTAAAAAACCGACGCGGTTTAACTCTTTAACCAACGACGTTTCACGTGCAAGGAACGGCGGTTCCGGTAAATAAAATTTATGCGCCGCGCTGCCGCAAATAATTTGTTGCACTTCGGATTTGCCGTCGGGACTCTTAATCCGCGAACGATGATACATGTGATCGTGTCCGCAAATAAAATTCTTAACGCCGTGTTTTTGCAAACTCGCAATAAAAGTATTTTGCGTTTCGGGAAACGAATCCTGATTGGTTTTATCGTCGCTGAATACGTTGTCTTTATGATTTTGTCCCAAAAGGTCTTTATGGGCAAAAACAAGAGCGAACTGATGATCGTCTTTGGACAATTCCGCGTCAATCCACGATTGATAATCGCTGATTTTGTAAGCTTTACCGTCTTGAGAACCGTCGTCGATCAGCGAAAACGTATCCAGTAACAGGAACTTGCCGTTCTTGTGCGTAAAGGAATACGTCATTCCTTCCGCGTTTGGCAAATCGGGACTGCTTCCGCCGGCGCCGCGGGTTCCCGGCAAGTTCGGAAACGCCGCACGATATTGCGCCGCCGCAATATCGCAACGAACAGGGGTAATACGGTTACGGCTGTCGTGATTGCCGCGAAGAGGATAGAATTTGATTCCCGCTTCGCGAAGAGTTTGATTGTGTTGCGCCCGCGTTTGAAACGCTTCAGCAAACGCTGCTTCAACCAGATCGCCGACTTCGAGAACAAAATCGACTTTCTGCCGAATCATTTCAGCGTTAATCGCGTCGATAATATGAATGGCTGTTCCGTAAAACGGCGCATCCATATTGGTTTTCCACTGCGTATCGGGAATAATTCCGAAACGCCATTCCGCGTTTGATTCTCCGGCATGGATCGCCGGAATAAACGGCAACGTCAAACCTAAAGACGTTACGCGTAAAAAATCTCGTCGCGTTGTTTTCATAATTTTTTGAATTTGTAAAATCGTTATCAATTTGTGAATGTGTTACAAATTAAAGAAAGGAGGAACAGGTTAAAAAAACCGGAAGCGGACGGCAAAACATTCGCCGCCGCAACTTCCTGATTTATTGAACGCTTACTCTTCGATTACCAATTTTTGTTTTGGTTTTCGTTTGGGAAGATCAATCGTAAATTGATTTCCGCTTTTAACAACATTGACCGTTTGGACAACTTTGGAATGGGAGAGTTCCGCCGGACAAGCCGGATCGGTCGATGACGACGTTCCGACCCGTATGGTATGTTTTCCAATCACGGCTCCGTCGTTTGGCTGATACGTTGAAACGCGGAATGTTCCGTCCTGTTTCGTAATCGCCTGACCGGGTTTGCCGATGATTGCGGATTTCCCTTCTTCCGCCGGAACAAAATACACCGTTGCAAATGCAACAGGATTTCCTTCGCAAAGAACGGTTCCTTCAACCTGGGCTAAAGGAAATTTCTCAACATTTTGACATCCGCCGACGATTATCAATCCGGCGATTGTCAGAAATATCATCTGATTATTGATAAAGTTTTTCATTTTTGTTATAGAAAGATTGAGTTTGGAATAACGCCGGAAGTTTCAACCGCAAAAATACAGGAACATTTTCGCTTCCGGCTTTGAATATTTTCACAACGATTTTACTTCTTAAAAACTTCCGAGCGGTTTTCCGTCGTCGCGTCCGTGCAACCAGTTATAAGTTGACTGCGAAATATTTTCGCTGACAAACCTTACGGAACCGTCGCAAAGACCGAAATTGGCGCCGCCGACATGTTGACTATAAGCCGCGTCGTCGCTGACCGCGTTTTTTCCCGCTCCGTCGTCAACCCACCACGTTTTTTTGTACGGACCAAGATTGATGACCGCAACGATTTCACCGGTGATACGGACTTGCTCGTCATTGTATTGTCCGCCAATCCATGTCGGATAATCGTTGATGTTATCGCTTGCTTTTTTACCGCCGGGAACATACGAGGATTCGCCGATCATGAACGTGTTACTCAAACCGTCGGTGATTTGCGAAAATCTGATCGGAGATTTGCTTTCGGCTTGTTTCATCAGTACGCCGTTATCGCCGCCGACTTCGTCCATTTCGGGACCGTCGCTTCCGCCGCAACCTTTGTAATCGCTGGTCGCATATCCAACGATGTTCGTTTCGAGCGCACGGTTTTCGTATCCCGGAAGATCGAAACTTGCCGGCGCGTGCGAAGGAAGTATCGACGACGGGCAACGGAAATAGGAAATCACCGCGTCGCCGCCCGGCATGATTGTTCCTTCGGCGTCATGGTGTTGAGTGAACACTCCTTTCATTGCGATTTTTCCGGCGTCGTTTGAGGATTGATAAGCTTTGAGCCACGTTTGATAACGTTCGCCGGGGCGTAACTGATCGTACAACGGAGCTTGTTCAACGTAAGGAAGGAGCATCGCCAGAAAGCTGAATCCTTCATCGAGAGCGGCGGGTTCGCTGCCGCCAACCTCGGCGTCGGGCGCACTGTACATGCCGAGCGGCATTTCGTTGCGGGCGCTTTCAAAGTTGTGAACGCCAAGCACAATTTGTTTAATGTGGTTGGTACACTGCATTCGTCTTGCCGCCTCACGAGCGGCTTGAACGGCGGGTAACAGGAGGGAAATCAGAACGCCGATAACGGCAATCACTACGAGAAGTTCGACAAGGGTAAATGCCCGACGAACAAAAGAAGTTTTTTTCCAGAAAGGAAAGAGAAGAAACGTGTTAAGGAAACGGGCAATCCCACGTAAGATACGGCATAACCAAAATGCCAAACGCCCGCTTCCATCGCCTCCTCCTCCGCTGGCGCCGCCGCCGCCTCCCGAGCTGCCCGCGGCACATAACATAAAATCCAACGCTTTCTTTAGCACTCTCATTTTCTCATCTCCTTTTTGAGGATTTTTGGATTTGAAAAACAAAAACCACTGTGATTTTCGCTCCGATCCAAATTGCCGATTAATATAAACTAAAAATTTGAATCCAAAAGGGGGGCGTCAAAAATTTGATAACGCTCGTTAGGCGGTTGATAAAGTTAGCAGTTTTATAGACAAATATCTACAAACTATTGTTACCATCGATAGGTTTGTTGACTGAATAAATTCTGAAAATCAAGAGTTTAGTTTATAATTTTACCTATTTTGACACAATATCGTGAAAACGCTAAATATTTTTAAAAATATTCTTAAAATCTCAAAATTTCTATTGACGTTTCTGATTTGTGTAGATACAATAACAAATAATATGATTTACTGAAATGATAAAAGCGTTGTGATTTTTGTCGTTTCAACTTTAAAAACCTTTCAAAAGGAGATTTCCAATGCTAAAACCAGATTTAACCACAACTGGTTCATTTTCAAGCCCGAAAACGGGCGTTTCGCAGAATCGGATTAACCCGCTTACGGGGGGGGGGTAAGATACATCAATTATACAGCAACAAAAATCGGCGACGCCGGAACAATGTTATCCCGCGGCGTCCTCTTTTTTGTCCGTGCGGCGACTCGTCTTGTTGTCCGCGTTATTGCGAGCTTTATTGCCCGTATGATTGCGGACGCTTCTATTCGTTTGGAAAAGAGTTCTGCCCGCTTAAAAAACATTTCTGCCCAATTTGGAAACCGTTTTTTCGGACGTCTTGTCCGAAAACGCCTCAACAAAATCTCCGTATTGCAACGTCATGCGCTGCAGCGTCACGTATCGCGGGCGTTTACGCTGGTCGAATTGCTCGTTGTGATTGCGATTATCGGAGTGTTGATAGCGCTCTTGTTGCCGGCGGTTCAAGCCGCGAGGGAAGCGGCACGGCGGATGCAGTGTTCCAACAACCTAAAACAGATGGGGCTTGCGCTCCACACCTACCACGACACATTCAAGTCGTTTGTGGCGTACAAGTCGGGACCAACGGAAGATACAAGAGTAACGCCGCCAAAACAGTTGTGGAACATGTACTCCTACGCCATTAACTTGTTACCCTATGTGGAACAAACGGCGCGGTACAACCAAATTTACAGCAATTTGACAACGCCGGATGACGACGACGCTGTTGAGTTCAAAGGCGTCGTGAGTTGTTTTTGCTGTCCATCGGACGGCAATTCTACTCAACCTTCCGATTCCGGCGCAGGAGGAGCCGCAGCAACTCAAGGATTGTCTGGACATTCAAGAATCAGTATTATGGCATGTTTTGGCGATAATTTCGGCGGGACGCAGGAATGGAATGGTAATGGAATCAATCGCGGCGTATTTCGGGGACCAATGCATAAATGGACTGATTTCGGCACGATTGCCGACGGTACGTCAAACACCATCGCTTTTTCAGAAGCCGTTACTTATTCATCCATGACAGCAAGCGACCTTAAAGGAAACATTGCTGTTATTGTTGGCGGTACTTCAATTGGTGATGGAGATTTTGGAAATAACCGATGGACGCGAATTGATCAATGCCTTGCCGCTATTGAACCCGGCAATCGAAAAAAGATTAAGAATCAGGCGGAAGATAAATTCAATTGTCGCGGATGGGATTGGAGAGCTGCGCCGCCTCAGAACATTTTTAGTACGGTGTTGCCGCCCAATTCTCCGTCATGTTCCGAACATATTCAACCCAAATATGGGCAGGTTTTGATGTCGGCAACCAGTAATCACACTGGCGGTGTTAATGTTTCCATGAGCGATGGTTCCGTGCATTTTGTTTCCGACACGATTGATTATGGCAACAATTCCGCCAGAGTGGACGGCGTAAAATCGGGTCCGTCTTCCTTCGGCGTTTGGGGAGCAATGGGATCCGCCGACGGCGGCGAATCCAAAACCGGATTGTAATTTTTATTATTTGTACGGGGAGCGGATATTTTTTTGAATTTCTGCTCCTTGTTTTTTGTTTTCATCGTTTTGTCTTAAATTGTTATTAAAATTTTTATCATTATTTCAGGAGAAAAATATTCCATGAATCCAATAAAATATTTATGTATCTTATGTTTTGCATTGTTGTTTATCGGAAATTTGGGTTGCGGTCAGAAAAAACCGGAAGGATTTCCTAAAGTCGTTACTTACACGATTGTTGTCAATAATGACGGGCAACCGGAAAGTGATGTTTCGATATTTTTATCCCCCGATAACGCTCTTCGCGGCGCGTGGGTTGCCGGAGGAAAAACCAATGCGTCCGGCAAATCTGTTCTTGTAACATCACAAGGCGATTATCGCGTCAAAGGAATTCCCGAAGGAAAGTATCAAGTAAGTCTCAATAAACAGTTACCGGATCCACCCAGCAAAGTTTCTGAAAGCGAATATAAAAAAATGTCCAATCGTGAAAAAGAAGCGTATGGAGAAAAAATGCGGTTAGAGCGTGAAAAAATACCGCTTATCGTGCCAAGCATTTTGACAAAACCGGAAACAACTCCCATTTCTATTGACGTTTCCGCAAACGGCAAAATTGTGATTGACTTAAAAGATTACAGGAAAGAAAAAGAATTTCCTGAACATCTTCACATTCCGGTACAAAAGAAATAACGTAATAAATGACTGAAAGCTGTTGTTACAATAGCGCGATAAAATATTAGTAATATATCCGTGGAATTTTTTTATGGTTGAAAATGACAAGGTAGCCAACCTTTCGCCGAAAGTTGGTTGTCGTAAGACAACAGTGAATCAACCGACGCGATGTTTCGGCGAAACATCGCCTACCTTGTGTT
>JAISZO010000271.1 GCA_031269105.1 Planctomycetaceae bacterium
TACCTCCTTGTTCGTTGGTTATACAAGACGTAATTATGACCTTTTTACAATTTTATGTCAGCAGCAACCTGCAAAATTCAACTTTATTTAAAAACACCTAATACGGTAGATTCAGAAAATATAATGCAGGAAATCAAATTATTAGAGATGCCCTTTCGGCGTTTTTCGCATAATTTTGATTGTTTCGGGAATCGTATTGATAGGTATTGCCGTTTTTATGCATTTTCGTAAAAGGAAGATATGAATACCAAATTTCTAACGAGCGCGAGGATGCGCTTTCTCGTAAACTTCGCGAAGACTTGCCGTGCTGACGTGCGTATAAATTTGCGTCGTGACAATACTTGAGTGACCGAGTAATTCTTGAATACTGCGAATGTCCGCGCCGGCGTCGAGCAAATGCGTCGCAAAGCTATGCCGAAGCGTGTGCGGCGACGTACGGGAATCTAACCCGGCTCCTTTGATATGTTTGTCGAGCATCCTCGCGATATTTCGCACGTTGAAACGTTCCGCGTAACGATTGAGAAAAATTGCTTTGTCCGGCGCGTCGTTCGCTTTATTTCTCGCCAGCAATTCGGGACGCAACGCAAACCAAACGTCGAGCGATTCTTTGGCGAAAGAACCAATGGGAGCCAAACGTTCCTTTTTTCCTTTACCGAGAACGCGCACGAGTCCTTGTTCGTCGTCGTAATCCGCCATATTCAACCCGACAAGTTCGCCGACGCGCACGCCCGTCGAATACATCACTTCAAGAATCGCGCGGTCGCGTAATCCCATCATATCGGTCGGCGGCGTTTGCAGAAGCGAACCGAGTTCGTTTGTGGAAAGAAAGAACGGTAACGGACGTTTCACTCGCGGATTACGTAACGGTTTTGCGGGATTCATTGTGACGAATCCTTCGCGCATTCCAAATCGAAAGAACGTGCGAAGCGACGCAAGCCGACGCGCGATTGTTGCGTAATGATAATCCGCATCGTGCATTGCCGAGACGTAGCCGCGAAGGTCAAGCGTCGTGACGTCGCCGGGATTAGGAAAACGCTTGCCGTACAACTCGTAAACGTATTCGAGCAATCCTTCCAAATCTTCGCGATAACTTTTGACCGTAAGAGCGGAAGCGTTTTTCTCGATTTGCAGATAACGTAAAAACCGTTCTACCGACGATTCCAAATCCGATTGCGATTCGTAAGTTTTTTTAACCGGTCGATATTTTTGCGCTCCTTTTCTCAACTCCAACGCTCTTGCAATACTCGGCGATTTTTCTTTTTTCTTTTTTCTTTTCTTTGCTTTTTTAATGTTTTTTTCCATGTCGCGTCCTTGTTATGAATCGAGTATTTTACTCAAAGAATCAAAATTATGACTTTGAAAATACAAAAACATTGGATATATTTTCGCTGTGAACGACGCAGAAACAGGAGAAGATTTTTATTGAGAATTTTGACTTTCAATCACTTCTTGAGCAAGTTTTCGGTAATCTTCCGCGCCGTTAGACGAATTATCGTAGTTGAAAATGGGTTTGCCGAAACTTGGCGCTTCCGCAAGACGAATATTCTTTCTAATTTTTGTGTTGAATATTTTCGCGTTTGACCACGGCGTTTCGCGCGATTTTGACATATTGAAAAAAGCGTTTACGTCCGACTCGATTTCCGTTGAAAGTTTAGCGTTTGCTTCAAACATACAGAAAATGATACCGCTCAAACGTAATTTGTTGTTAAGCCGTTTATGGACTAACTCAATGGTGTGCAAGAGTTTTGTAAGACCATGCAGAGCAAGAAACTGCGGCTGAAGCGGAAGAAAGACTTCGTCAACGGCGGTGAGCGCGTTCAGCGTAAGAACGCCAAGCGACGGCGGACAATCCATAATGATATAATCGAACTGCATATCGTCCTGCGTTAATTTATCGCGTAGGATCATATCGCGTCCGACCACGCCGAGAAGTTCCGGTTCTGCCGCCGCCAAATCAATGTGCGCTGGAATCAACCAGAGATTGTCGGCGGCTTGCCGGCGTACGTCTTTGAGCGGCAAATCATTGACGAGAACGTCGTAAACCGACTGAAATTCAACTTGCGGTTCGATTCCAAAATGAAGCGTGGCGTGAGCTTGCGGATCGAGATCGATCAAACAGACCGAAGCTCCGGTTTCGGCGAGCGCCGCGCTGATATTGACTGCCGTGGTCGTTTTTCCGACGCCGCCTTTTTGATTCATAATTGCAATGGAACGCATGTTTTATCTTTTCTGACGTAAAATTCTTATTTTTTAGGACAAGACGAGAAAGTTGATAAAAATTATAACAAAAAAGCGTCAAATGTAGAGAGGTTGACAAAAATTTCAGAAAGTTTTATTTTCGCTCTCTTTTTTCGAGAAATTACGCCAAAATCTTTGAATGTTTTGAAAAGCTATCGCCGACCGACGTTTCGGCGAAACGTCGGCTTTAATCATTAACTGAACTAGACGTCTCCCAAATATGAGACAATCGGAAATTTTCAATTTTCCCCAAATCCCTTGCTTTTAGGCAACGGCGGGGTCATGCGTTTTTTGTGTTCTTTGCCTACGTCGATCGTTTGATCGTTGACGCCTTTCTTTTTAGACGGTTGAATTTCTATCTGAATTGGCGTGGTTTCCCGTTTTCCGAATTGAGGATCAACAAAACTAAACATGCTATAACGATTCGCGTCGACGTCTTCGGACTTCACTTTTTCGACCGTAATTTTATAAACTCCAACCGGAACGCCTTTGTAAGGTCCGTTCGTCGTCATTTCGATAATGCCTTGAGCATTCGACGTGCCGGCTAACGCCCAGAAGTTTTCCGGATCTGATGCGTGAAAGAAAATCGACGCCTGGTCAAGCGGTTTACCGTCTTGAATTAACGTGATGGTGCAAGGATATAACGGCGGCATTCCTTCCGGCAGTCTCTGTTTGCAACCGGAAAGGGAAACGCAAACCAACAACGTCGTCAACACAATAATTTTATATGACATTTTCATTTGAAAATAATAAAAAGGGGAATATTTATTGAAATTTTGCAACAACAAGTAGGCGACGTTTCGCCGAAACGTCGCGTTGCCTACCTTTTGATTTTCAACCGTAATCTGTATTATTACGGAGCGGTTATGGCTTCTCCGCCGTTAATGGAGCCGAGCGCGCCCCAAACGCCATAAGGAGATTGACCAATCGGAACAAGTCCTGCGTTACGGGTTGCCCAATTTTTACCTATATTCGTTGTTGTTACCGAGCTATAACCGTTCCTCACATTTTCGTTCCAGAACAATCCGTTTGTTTGAGAGTTAACGCCGTCTGAAATGAAACGCACCGAACCGTCTCCCATGCAAACATTGACGCCGCCGGTGTGATAGGAAGTCGGCGGTATAAAACTGAGTTCCAGCGAATCGTTGCAAGCGACGGTTGCATGGTTCGGCGGAAGAATCGTGTTGAAGAAAACATCTTGTGCAAACCATTCGCCGAAACGATTGATTCGTCCGTTAGAACGCAATTTCAAAACCGGAGACGCACCGCTACCGCGATTGTAACTCGCCGCGTTTTTATATTTCTTACCGCTGATTTCATTCAACGCCAAATCGGTCTTTGCCATATAATGGTCGTACTGCAACGGAATGTCCTGAAACCCAGAATTATTACGAGACACGATAGTCACGTTTGCTAATATTCCGCCGCGCACATCGTCATACGCGTCGTCATTGAGAACGGCTCTTTCGCTAAAAAAAATCGTATTGCTTAAACCGTCGGAAACGGCGCCGAAAGTTCTTCCGTTTTGTCGTATCCAGGCATTACCGCCGGCGCCGGTAAACGGCGATCTCGGAGATTTTCTTTGGAAGTCGATGTTGTTACAATACCCCCAATCGCCCATTGAACAGACATAATTGGTGAGCGTCCAAACTCTTCCTTGATTTGATTCTGTATTATTAGGCGGATTTCCTTGAGTTGGATCAGACGGGCAGATAAATGCTCCGATAATGTCGCAAAACTCCCAACAATTCGTATAGGTGACGCCATCAACTGTTTTTGTGTCCGCGTGATCCCACCCATACACATACCATTGATGTTCTTCGAACATGTTGTAGCGTGCTTGTTGTTCAATAAACGGCAGAAGAGCGATTAGCGCCGTTCCTTGCCGTCTATTGTGAGACGTTCCGTCATGTTGCCATGCTTGGATTTCAGCTCCTTTGTCCGTAGCGCCGGCAAAGGTAAACCCGTAACCGCCGCCAATATGATTGGGGGCAATGACGCCGTAAGCAGACTCAAAGTTGTGAACGCCCAAACCAATCTGTTTGAGGTTGTTGCTGCATTGCATTCGTCTTGCCGCTTCTCTCGCGGCTTGAACAGCAGGCAACAGAAGAGCGATTAACACGCCGATAATCGCAATCACGACCAATAATTCGACCAGCGTAAACGCCCGGCGAATCAAAGAAAATTTTCCTAAACGGGCAAAAACGCTCGAAAGGACAGAAACGCACGCAATTATACGGGCAAAAATACTCGTAATAACGCGGGCAAAAAAGAGGGTTACAGTACGTAAAACACGGCTTATTAGCCATTTTACGCCCCCCCCCCCCCCCGATACATTCTGCCGAAGTCCAAGAAAATCAAACGCCTCGTTCAACTTTTTCATAGTCGAAACTCCTTCTACATTTTTTGTTTTTTGAAATTGAACTGACAAAAATCACAGCGATCTTGTCAATTCAGTAAAGTGTATTAATCTTTATTATGCGCAAATAATCCGCGACGTCAATACGAATTGTCGGAAAATTGAAAATTTTTTAAAATTTAGGAAAATATTTTTTATCATTCCGTTTTCACCTTTCACCACGAAGAAACAAAGAATCGCGAAGATTTCACGAAGGATTTTTAAAGTGGGGTAAACGATTGTTTCAATCCCAGAGCTAAAATTCCGCTTGCAAAACTTTTAACTTTCCCTTTTCATTTTTTAACTCCGTAGGAGTTTCCATGAAAATTCCCCTCCGGTGGAGGGGAATCGGTCAACGCAGTTGACCGACGGGGTGGTTGTTATCCGTGCGTAACCCCCAGTTTCACAGCAAAAGTATCTCCCCATCTTTTATCAAGTTTGGCAGGGATTTTTTGAGGAGCGCGAAGTTTTGCGATTTGGTTCAAGTCGTTGCCCATGGAATCCAGGTAGTCAAGGACTTGGAGCAACACGAATAATCCCGAAAGCAAAATTCCCGCGGTCGGCGGCTTGCCGCGTTTGCGACTCTTGCCGCTCAAACGAGTCAACACGGTTTTGA
>JAISZO010000319.1 GCA_031269105.1 Planctomycetaceae bacterium
GTTGAGCGGGTTTTCCCATTTCCATCCGTCAACAGGGCAAGTCGGCTATCACCGACGCAATGTTTCGGCGAAACATTGCCTACCTTTTGATTACCTAACTATTTAAATAAAAATTCCACGGATATATTTACCCAAAATGAAATTTCCTCTTGCCAATGAGCGGTAAATTTTGGTAAAATTGCCGACGGTTTTCCGATCAAAGAAAAATATGCCGTCGGATTCCGCCGTTTTTTTAGAAAACCCAATGGCAGGAAATTTTTTACTCAATAACGACGCCCCGATTGCTCGTTAAAGAAAACAGAAACGTGTTAATTTATAAACACGATTGAAATAAGATAGAATAGCGATTTTAGGATGAAAGGATTCATCATGTTTAAAAATCCGACAAATTTTTGCAGCCGACGTCAGTTTCTTTTCGGGTCGGTTTCTGTTGCCGCGAGCGGTCTTGCCGTCGGTTTTTGCGGCTGTAACACGCCCAAAGGGCGAATTATGAACGCCAAGGAAAGCGATAAAGTCGGAAGTCACAAAGCCGGCTCTGAAGTTTTTCGACCAATCGTGTGCGAGACGACTCAAAAACTTCTCGGAAAAGCGTATTCTCAACCGGTTGCGTTTCAAGAAAACGACAAATTTCCACAACGCCGCGTCTGTTTTGTTTCGCTTGAAAATAAAACGAATGAAGAACTCGGCGATTTTAAAGAACAACTCTTTGAGATCATCGACACGCAAATTAGCGAATCAGACGCTTTCACGACAATCAGTCCGCGAGCGATTGAAGGAGCCATGCGAACAGCCGGTTTTCGGGCGGAACAACTTTTTCTTCCTGAAAATATGGCGGCATTTTCAACGGCAATGCAGAAAGAAGGCGAACCGTTTGAGTACATGTTGTTTGCGAAATTGACGTCCGGCACGACAACCGACGCCCGCAATTCGCAAAAAGATTATATGTTGACGCTTGAAATGGTCAACGTTCATTCGCCGGAAGACCGTATCAAAGAAAGCGCGATGATTCGCAAAGAATATAACCGTTCTCTCGGCGCCAAACTCTTTTCGTGGACGAAATGAGAAATCGAAAGATTAAAAACGAAAAATAAAATTGGCAGCCCCGCGCGTAAGCAAGGGGTTTCGGTTGGGAATGTTCCCCCCGTCGCTTACGCTCACGGGCTGCCAATTGGAAATAAAATAGTTGAAAATTGAATAACGAAAACGACATTTTTTCATTCGGCAATCTCTTGGAAAACATTGCGGAAACCGCGTCGGACGAAAGCGGTTTCGACGAGGAAGAAGTCTTGTCGTTTGACCGTCTTCGGGAAGCGTTTGCGGAACTGAAACAAAAAGAAACCGATTCGGTTTCCGCTTTTTCGTTAACCGACGAACCGCAATTGTTATCGCAAGATCGTTTGCCGGGCGGTTCTCAAACGTCAACCCCTTTTTCAAACGCGGAAACTTCTTTGTCCGAAACGTTTCAGGATTCTGATAACGAATCCGAAAAAAAGATCGGCGCGGAAGACGATACGAAAGATTCCGCCCAAAATATCGCAGATACCGAATCTTACGAATCCATTTCGATTTCGGAAGAAGAACGTTGCGAAATCAATCCCCGCACGATTTTCGAGGCGATGTTATTTGTCGGCGACCGCGAAAATAAGCCGCTTGCGCCGGAATCTGCGGCGAAGTTAATGCGAAATGTTGCGCCGAATGAATTGATTGAAATTGCAGATCAGTTGAATGCGGAATATGAGAGCGTCGGCGCGCCGTATCATATCATTCGGGAAAGCGGCGGTTTCCGTATGGTCTTGCGACCGGAATATGAATCGATTCGCACAAAATTTTACGGCAAAGTGCGCGGAACGCGGTTGTCGCAAGCGGCAATAGACGCCCTCGCGGTTGTCGCGTACAAACAACCGATTACCGCCGACGAAGTGCAAAAACTCCGCAAATCGCCGAGTCAATCAATTTTGCAACAACTTGTGCGGCGCGGATTGCTCGAACCGCAACGCATCCTCCAAAACAAAAAAAACGTAACGCTCTTTCGCACGACCGATCGATTCTTACAACTCTTTCAACTGGAATCGCTCGACGACCTTCCTACCGCCGAAGAAATTGATTTTCGGTGATACCTCTACCGTCGTTTGTAACCAAGCGGAGAAATTTACGAAAAACCGTTCAGACAATTTGCGTTGTTATTCCTGGAGTACAAATAAGGTCTTTTTTTCAGGGAGGGAATATATAATGACAAGACGTTTCAAAAAATAAATTCGGCGGAAATGTTACAATGAAAGACGTTTTTGAAAAGTCTGAAGGAATAAATGGATTGTTACGACGTCAAAAAACGACAGCGAAAGAAGTTGACAAAAAGCGTTTTTCTTCTTCAATTTATGAAGAAGAATTGCCGAAAAAAAACTTGCGTGCGTTCTTTATTTCGATATCATTTGCTTTCTCAGCCGATTCCAAAATGAAAATAAAAAAACTGTTTATTTTGTGCGTTCTTCCTTGCCTTTTTATTTCTTCAGGGATTTTTCGCGTTTTATCGTATGATTTTTGCGAAGAACTTTTTGCGTTTGATTCCGGTACGCAAAATTCCGTCCATGTTCTTGACGAACCTTATTTCCCCTACGCAGATTACCAACGTTTGGAGAAATTGCAAGAACAAAACAATAACGGCGCTGATTGGGCAAAAGAGACAATCGAACAACTTGTTTCTTTTTTCCGGCGTCTGCAAAATTCAGAAAAAGATTTACATGCGGATTTGTCCGTTCTTTCCGGTTTGTTGTTATCGGCTCCCGAATCGGAATTTGTTTCGTTGAACGAATCGGAAGAACCGTTTACCGCTCAAAGCGTTGCAAAATCATTGCAAATTCGCTTGCCGCTTTGGTCGCAAGTCGTTGCAGCGTTAGAAGAAGAAACCATTTTGGCAGAATCGGAAAAATACGGTACGGTTCCTTCTAAACATATCAGCGACGCGATTCGCCTTTACAAAAAATCCGACGCAATTCGCACCGCTTTACTTCTCAATCAAAACGGTCCGCATTGGGTTCAATTTTTTCAGTTGAATCCGTTGCATGAGCAATTGGTTTCTTTGCTTCCTCATCAGGAACCAATAGCAATTGCGCAAGTTGCCGAACCGACGGAAAAATACGCGTCTCAATATCCCGCGTTTTCCGGCGAACCGAAGTCCAATGCACAATCGTCGAATACAACGCATTTCTCCGATTTATCCGACGTTTTGCTTGAAGAAACAGAGCGGCGTAAGATTTGTTCAACGGTTCATCATTTTTTTATGGCGAAAAACCGCGTTTTGATGAAACCGGATCAATCGCAATTGCTTGAGATTCCGGCGATTCAGGATTGGCTTGCGGAAATGGAACAATGGCAAGGAAATCCCGTTCATCCTTTGGAATTGTTGAGCGCTTACGAAGAATATCGGTATTATCGCGGTATGAGCGATAGCAGTCGTCTTGCGTTATTAAGCCGGCAAATGACCGGTTCAAAATCTCAAGCGCTGCAAGAATTGGGTCAAACGGTTCAAAACGAATTTACGCACGCTCATTTGAAAGTTTATATTTCGCGGTATCTCATCAATACGATGTTGCCGCCGCGCGATCCGGAATTTGACGTTGTTCGCGAAACAATCGCCGGTCAGGAAGTTGTCGGCAAACGGCGGGCGGATACGCAGGTGAATATTTCCTTGATTCCCGATCCGAACCGTTTGTTGATGTCGCTCAATATTCACGGGCAAGTCGTAACGCAAACAACGGCAACGACGTTTCCTGCAACGTTGCACAATCAAAGTCGCGGAACGTACGTCGCAAGTAAGCAGCTGGAACTCACGGCAAAAGGCGTTCAAATAAGTCCGGCAAAAGTAACCGCAAACAGCGCCGTTAAATTAAGAGACGTAAAAACCGATTTGGATATTCTGCCTTTCGTGGGCGACGTCGTGCGGGAAATCGCAAAGGGACAATATCAGAATCAACAGTCTCAAATTCAGGCGGACGTGAAATCCAAAGTCCTGGCGCAGGCGAAACAGCGGGTGGATTCAGAAGCGGACGAGCGTTTTAAAATATTTAACGAGCGTTTAGAACGTTTATTTATCCGCGTGATCCGGCAGCAAAACGCCTCGCTGGAATTGCACGAAGCGAAAACGACGGAAGAATGGTTGTTGACCTCTTGGTATCTTTCCACGCCGGTTTCCTTAGGAAGCGATTCCAAAGATCCGGCAACGCCCGAAGGAGCTATCGCCGATTTGAAAGTTCACGAACTTGGATTGAATGCGGCTCTCGAACGTTTGAATCTTGCGGGAAAACAATTGACTATTGCGGAATTGCGGCGTTATTTAACGAATGTCATTCAACGTTCCGATCTTGATTTGCCCGCTGCGGAAGGAGACGACGTCGCGATTGGTTTTGCAAAGATCAATCCGCTCGGTATTCGCTTTTTGAAAAACCGAGTTGAATTATCGCTCAACCTGTCGCGTTTATTGGTTGACAATAAAGAGTGGAACGATTTTTGCGTCCTTGTCAATTATATTCCCGGCGTTGACGCGGACGGATCGCCGTGTTTGACGCGGGACGGAGCGGTGCAGCTTGTCGGCGATTTGAATTTAACGCAACAAGTCGCGTTGCGGGCAATTTTCAGTAAGATTTTTCATAACCGGCAGCCCATTTCGCTCAAACCAAAACTCTTCCGCGAAGATGAACGTTTTGCCGGACTGAATACGGGATTTGTCCGCATTGATAACGGTTGGTTTGCCATTGCGCTTGTACCGCAACAGACGTCGCAAATTCCGCAACAACAATTACCGCCGAAAATTACGAAATTACAATGGAATCCTCCGACGCAACGATCTACGGTTGTTCCCGCCCGAAAAGAATTCGACGTCGTTACCGCGATTCATCAGGATAGTACAATCGTCAGAAAATAAAAACTATTTTTGTCGTTTTGCGAAAAACAAAATTCCGTTTTCTCTTTCGTTTCCGCCGCCCATAAAATACAGAAATTCCACCGTATCGCCGCCGCGTAATACGGTCGTTTCCCATGTTCCGTTTTCTACAAAGTCGTCGTTGATCGAAACGGTAACGTATTGCGGCGTTTCGACGTTTTCCCACTCGATCAATTGAGCGACGGTTATTCCGTCCTCGTACTCTTTTTTATTTCCGGCAACAGTTAAAAACATGGACGCTCCTCCGATTTCTTGTTTATTCTTCAATTTTACGAACAATTAAATTGTATGTTCCGTCGCGATTATCGAGAAGTTTAAGAATTTTGTGTCCTTCTTCTTTGATACTTCGCGGAACGTTTTGGACCGGTTCGCCGTCGTTCATGCGAATGGACAAAATCTGTCCGTCGTCGAGTTCCTCTAACGCGACTTTCGCTTTCACAAACGTCGTCGGACAAACGACGTCGGTAATATCGACCGCGTCGTCAATTGAATATTCTGTTTGAGATTCCTGTTCCGGCATACGCTTGCTCCATTGTTTTTTTGAATTGATCCCAGCCCGCGCGGTCAACGGCAATACGAAAGCGCTCGCTCGGTTTCGCGTATTCCGAGAAGAACGCCAACGCCGCATCCGCCACGCGAAACAAAACCGCGTCGTCGTGAATAATCGGCAAAATTTGATTTCCTTTGGCAATCAGATTTCCAAACGTTCCGCCGAAAGAAAGGAGATAACCCGACGTTCCCTGCCATGCGTCCGTCGGACACGATTTCACGCAACGTCCGCAGTGATTGCATTTTTCTTCGTGAAAAATCAGCGAGTTACCGTTGATTTCAATCGCATTCTCGCGGCACGCTTTCACGCAAACGCCGCAAAGCGTACACGCCTCTTCCCGCCACGAAATCAAATAACCGCCTTTGATTCCAAGATCGTTTTCTTCCGCTTTCAGACAATTATTTTGACAGCCGGTGATTCCGAATTTGAATTTGTGCGGCAGTTCGCGTCCGAAATAGCGCTCGGAAATAGCGACGGCAAGCGGATAGGTATCAATGCAGCCGCTTGGACAAACCGTGCAGCCCTGACACGCCGTTACGGTTCGGACCCGCGGACCGCAAACGCCGGTCAAAACGCCGCCTTCGAGAAGTTCATTTTTTACCGCGTCCACATTGTCCAGAGGAATAAACGGGATTTCGACTCCTTGCCGCGAAGTCAGATGAATATGTCCATCGCCGTATTTTTTAGCGATTTCGGCAATAGTCGTCAATTGTTCCGCCGTCAAATTTCCGCCGACAACTTTAAGCCGTAGCGAAAAGCGGTTTTTTTGAATCTGCCGCATAAAACCGCCGTTTTTTAGCGTTTTGTAATCGACCGTTGCCATCAACGACGCCTTTGCAATAAAAATATAAAAATGTTTGAAAAAATTAATAGAAAAAGATTTTATATCAATTACCAAGCTTGTCAATCGTTTTTGTAAGTTTTTTATAAAAAATAATGATTGGGAATTTTTTAAAACCTATTCCGCCCTTCTTACTATCATCACTTTTTGACTTATGAAAATTTTTTTTCGCGGCGAATCACGGCTTTTTAGCAGTTCCCTTTATGGAATCTTCTGAAACAATAGACAAAAAGATAAATTTTATTTATAATTCCTTGAGTTATTGAAAAAACGCGACGCTCCCGATTATTGAAAAGCAGGAAATCAACGATGTTATCACGTGATGAAATTCGCAATGCGATCCTTGACATTGTTACTCAAAGCAAATACGCTCCGCACCGACCGACACAATTTGCGCGGGAGATCTGCCCCGATCAGTCGTCTGACGTAAAGCGGGTCATTCGGCGGATGGTAAGCGCCGGAGAGCTTGTATTCGGAAAAAACCATTCTCTTTTTCAGGGACCTCATGCCGGAAAATTTGCGTCGTTCGAAGAAACGGTTCAATATCACAGAGAGCAAAACAGTCGTCGGGAAACCGCGTTGCGCACCGAATCGGACGATCATTGGCTCGACGACGTTCATCACGAAGTTCACGGCAAAACGCAGCAATCCTTATTTCATATCGGCGATGAAAAACTCCAACAAACGAAAAAAAACTGTCCCGAATTAGAAAAATTTGTTATCGGAACGTTTCGGCAAACGGAACAAGGGAACGGATTTGTCCGCCCGCGAGCCGATTCGCCGGCGCTTATGCTGGATGCGAACCAGTCTTCGGGCGAGTCGTCCATTTTGCCGGACGTCTTTATTCCCGCCGGAAATTCGCGCGACGCGGCGTCGGGCGATACGGTTGCCGTCGAAATTCTTTACAATCCAAAACGCGATCAAGGAAAACGCCGTATCGAGCCGGAACGGCAAGCGATTCACGGTCGTCATGAAGGCGAATTGTCCATCGGAAAAATCGTGGAGATTTTGGAACGCGAAACGTTGCGGTTTGTCGGTACTTATATTTGCGATGAAGATAAAGCGGAAGTCGAAGTGGACGGCAAGTTGTTCCGCAGTCCGATTTACGTCGGCGATCCGTCCGCGTGTTCGGCGCGTTTCGGAGATAAAGTTGCTATCGACATGGTGCGTTTTCCAACGCACACGCGATGCGGCGAAGGCGTGGTCGTTGAAGTTCTCGGACCGCACGGCGCTCCGGAATTGGACACGCAGTTGATTATTCATCAATACGGTTTGCCGACGGAATTTCCCCAAGAAGTGATTCAAGCCGCGTTAGAACAAGCGTCGCAATTTGACGAAAGCGTCGGCGACGACCGTTACGACGCGACAGGCGAAACGACTTTGACAATCGATCCGTCCGACGCCCGCGATTTCGACGACGCGATTTCGCTCGTGAAACTTGATTGCGGACATTGGCGTCTCGGCGTTCATATTGCCGACGTGTCGCATTTTGTGCCGCAGGGAAGCGTTCTCGACGCCGAAGCGTACAAACGCGGAACGAGCGTTTATTTAACCGATAAAGTCATTCCAATGCTGCCGGAAGCGATTTCCAACTCGCTTGCCAGTTTGCAGCCGGACAAAGTGCGATATACGCGATCGGTTTGGATGGAATATACGAAAGACGGAGTTTTGGTCGATGTGGAAATCAAGCGGTCGGCGATTCGCTCCGATGCGCGGCTTGATTACGAACAAGCGACGGATTTTCTCGCTAACCCGAAAGCATGGCGGAATAAACTCAAACCCGACATTTTTCGATTGTTGAGCGATATGTTTACGCTGGCAATGATTTTGCGGGACCGGCGAATAAAACGCGGCGCGATTGAATTGACGACGCCGGAAACAAAATTACTGCTCGACGACGACGGGAAAGTTTGCGGCTCAAAATTGATTGAACATTTGCCGTCGCATCAAATGATCGAGGAATTTATGCTTGCCGCAAATGAAGCGGTCGCTTGTTTTCTGGAAGAAAACGGAATACTCTTTTTGCGGCGCGTTCACGCGATTCCAAATTACCGCAAGATGAAGCAATTTGCGAAATTCGTCCAATCGCTGGGAATAAAATCGATTTCGGCAAACGCTTTGTTGGAAAGCCGTTTTGAAATTCAGGCGTTGTTAAAACAAATCCATGGTTCTCCCGAAGAATCGGCGGTAAATTACGCACTTCTCCGGTCGATGCAAAAAGCGGTTTATTCGCCGGTGGAAGACGGACATTACGCGTTAGCGAGTCCGTGTTATTGTCATTTTACGTCGCCGATTCGCCGTTATCCCGACTTGACGATACATCGTTTGTTGGATCAGACGATTTACGGAACGAAACCGCGCAACGATGCGCAAACGTTATTTTTGCTCGGCGAACATTGTTCGCAATGCGAACGAAACGCCGAAGAAGCGGAACGCGAATTGACCAAACTCAAATTGATCAATTATTTAGCGACGAAAATCGGAGAGCGGATGACCGGCGTGATTACCGGCGTGGAATATTACGGATTTTTCGTGCAAGGCGTGGAAATTCCCGCCGAAGGATTGATTCGTCTCCGCACAATGAAAGGGCGTTTCTTTTACGACGCGGATTCTCATGTTATTTTCGGCAAGCACGGATTACGTTTTCGTTTAGGCGACCGCGTTGTGATTGAAATTGTTAAAGCGAATCCCGATACGCGGCGAATTGATTACAAATTTATTGAACTTGCGCCGAATACGAAATCCGAACCGTTTGTGCAAACCGTCGATTCTTATGAAGAATCGCCAAAAGAGAAAAAAACAAAGAAGTCCTCCCAACCGAAAAAATTGGCGGATCATGTACCGGATCAAACCGCCGAAAAACAATCTGAAAAAATTTTGAACGCCAAAACTTCGGAAACGTTGGAAAGAGCGCCGAAAAAGAAATCCGCAAAAGCGTCGGAAAAAACGTTAGAGAAAGAGAAGACGTCCGACAAAGCGTTGAAGAAGCCGTTCAATAAATCGGCGGAAAAAGCGTCAACGAAAGCGTCAAGAAAATCTTCGACAAAAACGTCAACAACGCCAAAGTCGAAAACGAAAACGCCCGCTCTTTCCAAAAAGAAAGCGGCTTCTCCAAAGAACGCTCAAACAAAAAAAGCCGCGAAGAAAGCGAAGAGTTAGAAACTCATAATCAAGTCTCGCCAACGGGCGGAACAGTTTTTTGAGTAATTTTTGGCGTCGGCTTATTGGCAACGATCGCTAAAAACGACGCTTATAAAATTATTAATTTTCGATAAAATTCCGAACAGGAAAATGATATTTCGCGGTTCCATCGACGCCGCGTGAAAAGCGGGAAAATTTCGCGAATTACTCTCTTGTTACAATTTTATCATAAAATTCTCCGTAACGGTCGCAGAGTTCTCCTTCGCGGGCTTCGATGGCGTCGCGCGGATGCAAATTGAATTGTCCGGTGAGATTGTATTCAGGATATGGTCCCCATTCCACCGTTTTCTTCAGCGGTAACAAAACGTACTGGAGCGCATGATACACCGCCCGCAATTTGAATTTCGGATTCCGCAAAAATCCGAGAATCAACTCCATCGGACAATTTCCCGCGCCGCGTCCCAAACCGCCGAGCGAGGCGTCAATTCGGTTCGCGCCGTGAATAATCGCTTCAATAGAATTTGCAAACGCTAATTGTTGATTATTATGCGCGTGAATCCCAACTTCTTTACCGGAATCGCAGCTGAATTGAAGATATTTTTTCACTAAGTATTCAATTTGTTCGGCATACATCGAGCCGTAACTATCGACAACGCAAATCGTCGCTACCGGCGATTGCGCCAGTGCGTTCAACGCCTGATCCAATTCGATTTCGCTGACCGTTGAAACCGCCATGATATTCGACCATGTTTCATAACCTTTATCCGAGGCGTCTTGAATCATTTCAAGAGCTTCCGGCAACTGATGGACGTAAAATGCCACCCGCATCACGTCGAACACGCTTTCCGATTTCGGTAGCACGTCGGTTGTCCAGTCCGTTTTGCCGCCCGCGTCAATCATGGCGGAAAGTTTGAGCGGCGTATTGTTTTCGCCGACAATTCGCCGGACGTCCTCTTCTTTACAAAACTTCCAAGCTCCATATTTGCTGTGGTCGAAACATTTCTCCGATCCTTTATAACCTATTTCCATATAATCCACTCCGGCGTCCACGCACATTTGATAAACGCCGCGAACAAAATCATCGCTAAATTGATGATTATTCACCAATCCGCCGTCGCGGATCGTGCAATCGAGAACTTTAATAGCAGGTCGGTAGGTAATCCAAGGGGCGATCACAAAATATCTCCGTTAAGATTGTTGCAATGAAACAAGAATTTTCGTAATATATCAGCGGAATTTTTGTTAAAAGATACACATCAGGTAGGCGACCTTTCGCCGAAAGGTCGCAACGGTTGAGCGGGTTTTCCCATTTCCATCCGTCAACAGGGCAAGTCGGCTATCACCGACGCAATGTTTCGGCGAAACATTGCCTACCTTTTGATTACCTAACTATT
>JAISZO010000401.1 GCA_031269105.1 Planctomycetaceae bacterium
TGACAAAAGAAAAAATCGCCGCATGAGAGAGAACCTTTTCATCTCCTTTTAAAGGAAAAAAGAACCTGGAAAAAACTCAACATTTTTCAAAATCCCAGAAAATTTCAAAAAATCTCATACACAACTATTGACCATCGCTCAGATTTTGATAAACTTTATTTGAAATGGTTAATGATTATCAATCCGCCGAATTATAATAATGCCTAAACATTTTTTTACAAAAGGTCAACTCATGAAAAAACTTTTAAAACGAATTTTATTGACTACGGTGATAATACTCCTTCCTTTGTATGTTTATGGTGGATTTTATTTTTATTATTACATGAAATTCTCAATTACAGAGACTGATACAGTCTGTTATTTAGGTGATGTTCGTGAAGGTTTTATGAACTTTATGGAAAAGGAACATCGCTGGCCGATTTGCATGGATGAAGTGATGGCGGCTCCTTATAATCACAACCTTCTTCATAAAGAGTATACTTACGATCTTTTTTCCGGTTTACCATTTCGCTGTGTGACATTAAGAAACTATTCCTACAAAAAAAATCCTCTAAAAGTGCTTGTCACATTATACAAACCTTATCGGACAAAATTATGGCCCTATGGCGAATATAAAACAATGGTTATGCTTTCGGAAGGTTCGATTTGTATCATATCGCCTGATGAACTTGAAGAAATCATTCCAAAAGAAAAAGAAGAAAAGAACAATGAAAATTGGCGGGAAGAGTTAATGAAAAAGGCAAAAGAAAGGTGATAGTTCATGTTACGCACAAACTATTGGAATATACAAAAAAATCATCAAAAATGGGCAAATACAACGCAAATTTTTGTTTTGGCAACCCAAATGCCTTTGCGTAACATGAGGTTAAAAACGAAAAGATAAAAGTTTTTCGTTTGATTCGTTAAATAGACATTTGCCGGAATAACAGAAAGGTTTAACATGAAAATTTTATCCAACATTTTTTTATTTTCCATTTGTCTTGTTATTTTATTTTCGCAAAATATACAAGCCGATGAAAATACTGACACACTGTTAGAAGGAATAGCCAAACGACGTATAACAATTCAAACGGCATGTTTTGAATATAAATACGGAACATTTTGGGCAAAACCGCTTCAATCTCTTCCTTTCGATTGCTCGGAGCAGGAAATGAAAAAATTTTCATTGATTCTTGCCGTTCCAGACAACGATTTCAAATATTTTGAAATTTCCCCTGAAAAAAACGCAACGATTTATAATAATCGTCCAAAAGAAAATCCGCAGGATAAAATTCCCGATCTTCCGCCTCAATTCGCTCCGCAAGGTTTGACCGGAACGCCGGGATCGTCCGTTCCGTTGCAGGACGTTCCGGTTCTTGAAACGCAAGCAACAAACGCCGCCGCTTTGCAAAATCCGCCGCAAATTCCTGCTGAACAAACAACCGCGCAAAATTCCGGCGACGCGGTTTATCTGGCGCTCAATAGCGACGGCACGCTAACCGCCGCGTCGGCGGACGTTGAAGCCCTCGACCGTTTGCAAACCGTACTCAACCGTTTTCATACGACGGCGCAGGGAACGCCGACGCCGTTGACGTCGCAAACGGAATCCCCGCAAACATTGACGCTTTCTCCCGACCGCGTTGTTTACGAAGGACGCGATTACGCGGAATACGCCGTGCGAAATCTCGCCGCGTCGATTCTTTACCAGCGAATGCAACCGATGGTAGCGGAACGATTTCGGAGCCGTCAAACGGCGGCGGCTCGCGGCGGATATGGAACGGGTTACGGTTACGGCGGCTATGGACGGCGCGGCGGTTATGGAAATTACGGCGGCGACGCGGAATCGCGTCCGCTTGTTCCTCAAATCACGCCGTCGGATCAAATGAATACGTTGATTGTTCGCGGCTCGAAAAAAGACCGCGCGGAAATCGAGGAGATCATCAACCGGCTTGATATTCCCGACCCGATTTACGAACCAGTGCGCGTGCCGATTCTCAATGCGGAACTGACGCGGGTGATGCAACAATTTATCGCGGTTTACGGACGGCGAATTCAGTTGACGCGGTTGCCCGGCGGCGCTCAGGTGCGCGTAACGCCTGAACCGGCGACAAATTCGGTGATCATTCAGGCGCCGGAAGACATGTCGAAAGAATTTGCCGATTACATTCGAGGATTAGACGAAAAAATTCCATTGGAGCCGACGCGAAAAATTCATATTGTGCAGTTGGAAAAGATCAATTCAAACATGGTGCAGCTTGCTATCCAACAGTTGTACAGCAAATACAATATGTCTTACGGCTACGGAACATACGGCGCTTACGGTTATCCCGCAACCGGTTATTATCCCGCCCCGTCTTACGGCGGTTACGCCGTTCCGGGAACTTACGGCAGAACGCCGTATTGATTCTGTTTTTGAACACGGAACGCACAGAATACACAGAAAAATACGCTAAAAATTCCGCGTTGTTTCGTGATTTCTGTGTTCAAAACAACAAAAACTGAATTTCAAAGTAAGAAATGTATACTCTTTGCCGCCGTTGTTCTAACAACCTCTTTGTTGTTCACCATGAAGAAACGAAAAAAAATTAAAAATATTTTATAAACGGTTCTATTTTAACAAGTTATCTATCCAAAATCCTTCGTGGTTCTTCGTGATGAAAAAGGGGTTTTAAAAGTACTTTAAAGTCATTTTACCGTTTTACATTTTGAAATCGAATCGGTTTTCTTTTCCTTTTTCGACGATTATTTTTTGCGTCGTTTTACTACCAAACTCCGGCGGAACAACGCTGATCATTTTCGGCGGTTCGACCGTGTCTTTCGGCGGCGGCGATTTCGGATCGATAATCATCGAAGTAATCCGTGCCTGATACTCGCCCGGAACTAAACCCTGCGGCGCGGCAATTTCATATTTGCCGTTGACGATTTGTCCGCCGGATTGCAGCCGTTCCGTTTGCGAACCAATCGGATCAAACGAAATACTACCGCTTTCAAGCGGTTGACCGTTAAGCGTTATTTCGCCGCTTATCGGCAAACGTCCCTGCGGATTGCTATTTGTGCAACCGGCAAGAAACAATAAAATCAAAACGATAGAAAGTAAACGTTTCATTGTTTTTCTCCTAATTGTAATATTGGAAACTTCTAAAAATCTTCAATTTTCAAGGGTCTTGTCGCATAATTTTTCAAAAAACTTGTTCTTTTTTTCATTTTCGAGCGTATTAGAGTTATCGTTTCGTTCCCTTTAACCAACCTAAAGAGGTCAAAGACGTCACGAAAACCACC
>JAISZO010000435.1 GCA_031269105.1 Planctomycetaceae bacterium
TGCTGAATCGACAAACCGAGCGGTTTAGCGACGTGCGTATGCTTTCCGGCGGTTCCCGCCGCTATTGCAATCGGAACATGCCAATGATCCGGCGTGGTAATCAACACCGCGTCAATATCATCTCTGGCAAGAATATCACGATAATCAAGATACGCTTTTCCCTTACAAATTGCCGCGATTCCTTCACGCCGGCTTTTGAAACAATCTGCAACAGCAACACTTTGCGCTTCGCGGACTTGCCGCGTCCAACTGAAAACGATGCGTCCCAAACCGCCGACGGCAATGTGCGCAACCGTCACGCGCTCGCTGGGCGCCGCTTTTTTCTCATTGCCGAATACCGACGACGGCAAAACCATTGGCGTCGTAACCGCTAGTCCGGCAGCTTTCAAAAAATGACGGCGTGATAATTGATTTCTCATAAAAACCTTTCTATAAAAATTAGGATGTTGTTATTGAAATATCATTGGAAGATCCTTTACTATAACTCTTCCGAGCATTCCAAATTGAAATTGAGCGACTTGTTGTTTCCGTGAATCTCTTCGTTCAATAGGGATTTTTCATTGTACTTTTGGGGAAGATATTGTTTTTTCATTTTTTCCGGTTGGAACATCGGATCATTGTTATACATTGGATTGGCGCGAAGTTTTTTGATTTCTTCTTCCGTGTAGGGACGTTCCGCAAGGATTCGGATAACCATTTTACCGGGACTGACTCGGACGCTGTATTTTCCGTTAGTAATTGTCGTGGACGCGGAATTTCCTTCGGTTCCCGACGGAAGAAACATAATGATTCCTTCAGGTAGCGGCTTTCCGTCTAATGTAACATTTCCTGAAATGGAAAGCAAGCGGTCGTTGTTGCATCCATAGTAAAATAACGAAAGAAATAAAAGGAACGTTGAGAGTGCAAAAATATTTTTTTTCATAATAAAGTCTCCTGATAAACAATATTATCAAGGAGTCAGGTTCCGGCGTCGGTTTGCAATACATGATGGTATGGCAAACCAAGCGCCTAATTTGGAACCTGAAACCTAGAATCTGAATTACGGTAACGTTACGGATTCGCCGCCGTCGCCGGTTGTGGCGCAACGCCAAATGTGAAGACTAACGGTATCCGACGTGAAATGAACGGAACCATCGCCTAACGCGCTGTTGACTCCGCCAGTGTGGAAACTCCGCGCGGTTACGCGCTGGCTTAATTGATTTCCGGCAAGCTGTCCACTGCAAAGCGCTTTGCCGCCGCGTCCGACGTCGCCCGCATTCCAACACGCATTATTGATATCCGGTCCTGCGGAATTTGGCGTAAAATAACCGGTAAATCCGGCGCCAATAGATAAAATCGTGTCGCCGTAACGGGTGGCGTTAGGATTGGATGTTGCCGGCGTAATTTCCGAGAAGAAGAGTGTGTTACTTAAACCGTCGCTGACTGTCGCCATTGTTTTAGGAGAATCCAAACCGAACGGCGAACCTTTCACCGAATAAACGAATTCCGGCGGATTAGCTCCCGGAGGCCAAGACAAGTCGTTAAAGGGCCAAGCGTCATACGCGCCGTTCCAGTTGTAATCGTAGGGACCAAAATTCGCAGTGTAATTGTATCGATAACGCGCCCATTCCACCTGCGCACTGATACTCGGAGCCAAACCGGTCGTTCCTTGCGAAGGACAAACCAATGTGGAAATGTTAGTTTGCATGAACTCGCGGATTCGAAACGTTGCCGAACCCGCATCGTAAATGTCGTTCATATTACAAACCCACCCCGGATAACGGGTCCCGACGGCTTTGCTTGTGCCGCTGGAAATGGTTTCAAAGTGTGTGGTTTGTTCCATGTGCGCCAAAATACGACACTGCCACGACGGGCTGTACCAGTTCCACCAGATTCCATTTGCGGAATCGAGTTGTCTGACTTTTACAAGACCTGCGATAGGCAGACCTTTGTAAGTATCGTGATAGTTGTGAACCGCCAAGCCCAACTGCTTGAGATGGTTCGTGCATTGCATTCTTCTTGCGGCTTCGCGTGCGGCTTGAACTGCCGGCAACAAGAGCGCGATCAGAACCCCGATAATCGCAATCACGACGAGTAATTCGACCAGCGTAAACGCCCGACGAATCAAAGAAAATTTTCCTAAACGGGCAAAAACGCTCGAACAGGCAGAAATGCGCGCAATCACGCTCGTAATAACGCGGGCAAAAAAGAGCGTTAGAGTACGTAAAACACGGCTTATTAGCCATTTTGCGTACCCCCCCCCCCCGATACATTCTGCCGAAATTCAAGAAAATCAAATGCCTTGTTCAACTTTTTCATAGTCGAAACTCCTTCTCCATTTTTTGTTTTTTGAAATTGAACTGACAAAAATCACAGTGACCTCGTCAATTCAGTAAAGTGTATTAATCTTTATTATGCGCAAATAATCCGCGACGTCAATACGAATTGTCGGAAAATTGAAAATTTTTTAAAAATTTAGGAAAATATTTTTTATCATTCCGTTTTCACCTTTCACCACGAAGAAACAAAGAATCGCGAAGATTTCACGAAGAATTTTTAAAGTGGGGCAAACGATTGTTTCAATCCCAGAGCTAAAAATTCCGCTTGCAAAACTTTTAGCTCTTAATTTTTCGCTTTTAACTTTCTCGAACCACCCCGTCGGTCGGTTGCACCGCCAGTCACCCCTCCACCGGAGGGGAATTTTA
>JAISZO010000028.1 GCA_031269105.1 Planctomycetaceae bacterium
TTCTTATTTTCGGAATTCCGAATGAGTTATTTTTGCCCCCGAATGGCTAGTTTTTGTCCCCGATATTTTTCAACGGAGTTCGGGACGTTCTTTTTTCAATGACAGACCGGAATGTCGGCATTCGTCCTGCAAGGACGAGATGATGCATAACCATAGGCGGAGCGCAGCGCAACCTACGGAGACAAACCGCGCGAGAAGAAAAGAAACTCTGTCGGAGTTTCCCATAAAAATTCCTCTCCGTTGGAGGGGCGCCACTCGGCGCAGCCGACCGACGGGGTGGTTTCAGAAAGTTAAAAGCTAAAAGTGAAAAATGGCAGACCGGAATGTCGGCGACGGTTCAACACTCGGACGACCATTTGCCCCACTTTAAAAATTCTTCGTGATTCCTTCGTGATTCCTTCGCGACGAATGTGTTGAAAATCAACCCTCGAACCTGGTATCTGGAACCTAGTATCTGGCGACTGACGTTTATCGTTGTCGTTTTGCATGGCGGCGATCAATTTCACGGAGTAAAATCTTGCGGAGACGGATTTGAACCGGCGTGACTTCAACCAATTCGTCGTCGGCGATATATTCCAGCGCCTCTTCTAAGGTGAACTGCCGCGACGGTTTGAGAATGACGTTTTTGTCGTGTCCGGCGGCTCGCATATTGGAAAGTTTTTTCTCTTTCGTCGGATTCACATCCATATCTTCATTCCGCGAGTTTTCGCCGACAATCATTCCTTCGTAAACCATGTCGCCGGGAGAAACAAACGGAGCGGAACGCTGTTGCAAACCGTCAAGCGCGTACGCCGTGACCCGTCCGCCGGTCAGCGACACCAAAACGCCGTTGTCGCGGGCGGGAATATCGCCTTCGCGCGGTTTGTACGCCTCGAAACGATGATTGATGATCGCGTTTCCTTGCGTCGCGGTCAACATCTTTGTCCGCAAACCAATCAGACCGCGAGCCGGAATCGAAAACTTCAGAAGATTCATATCGCCGCGATTGTTCATCTCCAGTAAAATTCCTCGCCGCGTTCCGACCATTTCCATCACCGCGCCGGTATTGACGTCCGGTACTTCGACTGTCAGCGTTTCAAACGGCTCTTCGATCACGCCGTTATGTTCGCGGTAAATCACTTCCGGCTTGCCGACCGAAAGTTCGTAAGATTCCCGCCGCATCGTTTCAATCAACACCGACAAATGCAATACGCCGCGACCGGAAACCGAAAAGCTGTCGGCGCCGTCCGCCGGTTCTATGCGCAGCGCGACATTGCGTTCCAATTCCCGCATCAGGCGGTCGCGCAAATGTCGGCTCGTCACATATTTTCCTTCGCGTCCCGCAAACGGCGAATTGTTGATACCAAACGTCATCCGAAGCGTCGGTTCGTCCACATGAATTCGCGGTAACGCGCGAGGAAGCGCGGGCGAACAGATCGTGTCGCCGATTTCAATTTCCGGCAGTCCGACCACCGCCGCAATATCGCCCGCATCGACCTCGTGAACTTCGCTCCGTCCGAGTTTGTCAAACGTGTAAAGCATGGCGACTTTGCCGTTGATCGTTTTGTCGTTTTCCTGAAGTAAAACGACGTTTTGTCCTTTGCGGATACTTCCCGCCTGCACGCGACCGACAGCAATCCGCCCGACAAATTCCGACCAGTCAATTGTTGTTACGAGCATTTGCGTCGGTTCGCCCACATCCACCGCCGGACCGGGAATATGCTCCAGAATCATATCGACAAGCGGCAGAATGCTTTCGCCCGGCGCGTCGGGATCGTGCGTTGCGTAACCGTTTTTGGTACTGGCGAAAATATACGGAAACGTTGCCGTTTCGTCGTCGGCTCCCAAGTTAATAAACAGATCAAACATTTCGTTGACCACTTCTCGCGCCCGTGAATCTTTCCGGTCGATTTTGTTGATAACCACGATAGGACGCAATCCGACTTCCAACGCTTTACTCAGCACGAACCGCGTTTGCGGCATCGGTCCTTCCGCGGCGTCAACCAACACGAGGCAACCGTCCGCCATTCGAAGAACCCGCTCGACTTCGCCGCCGAAATCCGCGTGACCGGGCGTGTCGATGATGTTAATTTTGATTCCTTGATAAAGGATGGCGATATTTTTTGCTAAAATCGTGATACCGCGTTCGCGTTCCAGATCGTTGGAGTCGAGAATTTGCTCGCCGGAAAGCTGCGACGACCGAAACTGTCCGCTTTGCCTCAGAAGGCAATCGACAAGCGTCGTTTTCCCATGATCGACGTGGGCGATAATAGCAATATTCCGTAAATCATTCCGGCGTTCCGGCATAAATAGCTCCGAGTTGAGTAAACAGTGATATTCTCCACAAAAACACTATTGTAACACAAAATCCCCTAAAGGGAAGATAGGAAAAATTGGAGATATTAAGAACGCAATACAAACAGAAAGGCGGGAGCGTAACCCGCCCGAAAAATAAAAGAAACGAAACTTGCTTTGTTCTTTTTTCAAGAAAATAGTATTAAATCACGCGTTTAATTGAGATCAAAATCAAACGTATTGACTTGACCGGTAACAACAGTCGCGTTCAAAGGAGTGGTTTTCGCATTTTTATATTTTACCGGAAGGACGTCTTTGGGTTTCATTTCGTCCAAAGTTTTTCCCGGATTATCTGGATCAGGAAATTTTTTTCCAGATGGTTCGTTTTCCGTTCTGAAAATCGTGACCACATATTCTCCCGGAGTTGTTCCTGCGTCAGGATTGCCTAAAAGCGTTTGCAACTTGTATGTTCCGTTTTCTGCCGTAACCGCATAAGCTGGATTTCCGCCGGAACCTTTTTTCGGCGTAAAATTCACCGTTGCGTTGGCGCAAGGAATTCCGTTAAAGGTCACTTTTCCCGTAACAATATCTGTTTTTATTGCTTTTGTTTTATTACAACCGGAAACCAAAAGCCAAACAGAAAAAAACAAAATCATTCCCGAAATCAAAGTTCGTTTTATCATAATAAGCTTTCTTTTTATATTAGAAATAAAGATGGAAAATGGAAAGAAGAGTTTCTCCATAAATCTCTTCTTTCTTTATTAAAAGTAACGGTTTTGATTTTTACGGCAATTGTTTGGATTCGCCGCCGTTACTTGTTCCTGCCGCGCCCCAAACGCCGTAAGTCGATGGACCAGTCCATTGATGCGGTTCGTTCACATTAGAACCTAAATTTTGTCCAAGTACTTCAGTAATCCTGTCGCAATCCACAGTATCGCTGACGAATCGGGCTGAACCGTCGCATAAAGCGACATTAGCTCCGCCAGTGTGATAACTACTCGCTGTAATCAACATCTCACGTTCGCCATTAAAACGGCAAGAAGGCGCGTTAGGCGGAAGAATCGAGTTGAACATTGTATATACCTGACGAGCGTCGGGCCATCGTCGTCCTTTGTTGTTTATGGCTGTAACATTTAACATTCCTGAACTTCCTCGCGTTGCCGCACATTGGGACGGCGTTGTAGTACGAATTGCCGTATCAAGAATAGCGACGCCGGACTGAACTTTTCTATCGTCGGCTGTTGCCGGATTACTTGCCATTGATTCTGCAAACAACAATGTATTACTTGTACCATCCACAATGTTAGCGAGAGTGAATGTTATATTCGTACCATTGGGAAACAAACCGCGAGTTTCTCCCCAGTTACTTCCGGTTTGAGCGTCTCCGCGATTACAATGGTAACTGGTAACGCCTGTAAAATTGGGAGAACCGGACGGTTTTTTCCAATAAGGATCAGACGGACACCCAAAAGCCGACACTTCCGACCGAAACGGATTATCCACTCCGCTAATCGTAGGATTACTGATACCTGTTTGCGGAACAAGGTTAATATCGTAGGGAGTTGTTTGGGAAGCGTTTGTCAACATCGAAGTGATCGTGTCGAAAAGAGCTTGTTGTTCCACATAAGGCAACAACGTACAAAATGGACTGTAAATGTCCACAGCATCCAAACGATCAGTCGTTCCTGGTTTTTTGAAAACGAGCCAATCAGGATCGTTTTCGCCGCACGGAAGTCGGTTTTTTGCTGAGTGGAAATTGTGAACCGCCAACCCCAACTGTTTGAGGTTGTTGCTGCACTGCATTCTCCTTGCCGCCTCGCGGGCGGCTTGCACGGCGGGTAACAAGAGCGCGATCAAAACTCCAATGATCGCAATCACAACGAGCAATTCGACAAGCGTAAACGCCCGACGAATCAAAGATTGTTTTCCGAAACGGGCAAAAAAGAGCGTTACAGTACGTAAAACACGGCTTATTAGCCATTTTACGTACCCCCCCCCCCCGATACATTCGGGCGAAGTTCAAGAAAATCAAACGCCTCGTTCAACTTTTTCATAGTCGAAACTCCTTCTACATTTTTTGTTTTTTGAAATTGAACTGACAAAAATCACAGCGACCTTGTCATTTCAGTAAAGTGTATTAATCTTTATTATGCGCAAATAATC
>JAISZO010000298.1 GCA_031269105.1 Planctomycetaceae bacterium
AATGGACGTTGTTTTTTCAGGCTCGTCGCTGAACCGAAACAATTTCCGGCCGACTCCCGACTTTTTTTCATCGACGACTGGCTTGACTTCCGAATTTCTGCTAAACTTCTTCATAGCGGCGCTTCCTGGAAAAATGATGGTTTGGATTGCACTCGCCATTTTCCAATAACCCCGCTAACTTTTCAACGCATACACAACTTTCGAGTATAACTCATGAAAGCACAACCGAACTTTTTTAACAATTCTAGCAAAGATATGTCTCAAAATGATCTGGATTGGACGTCTCGCGTCAATTTTCTTTCTAAACCCTTGTCTTAATATTAAAAAATAATCTAATAATTTAGGGTAATAAAAAAGGCGGTTATTGTATCCTTAACTTGTATTGTTTTTTTGTTTCCAATTGCAAGCGGTTCCTATTTCAAGGAGGATTTTTTATGACTGCCGTTATTCAGAAAAACGCTTTTTTTATCACGAAGTCATGAAGAAAAATTTGAGTATGTTTCTCACTTGTTTTTATTTGAATCAATGATATTTTTTGTAGAATTTTTGTGTTTCCTTCGCGGTGAAATAAGTTTTGAGAGATTCTCAAACATTTATGTCGGATTGCCTGTGGTCAATTTTCAAAATCGTGATAAAATAAGAGGGAGTTGGCAAGGGGTATCTCAATAATTGTACAATAACAGATAATTGCTATTTCTTGCTGAAAAATCAGTTAAAATTCAAGAAAACAATAAGAAAAAGAAAACATGATTTCAAATTCCCAAGATTCAGACCATCAGGACGCGGGCGGACAGTCGGAAGATTTTCGGGTTGAGCCGCAGGAAAATCAGCGCTCGATTCCCGAAGCGAACGCCGAATACACCGCGAAAGACCTTGAGCATTTGAGCGATCAGGAACACGTGCGAAAACGTCCCGCGATGTATATCGGCGATACCGGAGTTCGCGGATTGCATCATCTTGTCAGCGAAGTCGTGGACAATTCTATCGACGAGGCGATGGCAAAGTTCGCGACAACAATTCACGTAACGGTCAACAACGACGGTTCGGTAACGATTGAAGACGACGGACGCGGAATTCCGATTGAAGAACATCCCGACCTGAAAATCTCAACGCTTGAAGGCGTGATGACCGTTCTCAAATTCGGCGGCAAGTTCAGCAAAGGCGCGTATCAAACGTCCGGCGGTTTGCACGGAGTCGGCGTGACCGTCGTCAATTTTCTTTCCGAATGGTGCGCTGTCGAAGTGCGGCGCGGCGGCATGGCTTATCAGCAGGAATATGAACGCGGAGCGCCGACCGGTCCCGTTTCGCAAGTGGGAAAATCAACGATTCGCGGAACAAAAACAACATTCAAACCCGACCCGGAAATCTTTTCCGACATCAAATTCGATTACAAAGTCCTGCAACGGCGGCTGCAAGACCTCGCGTTTCTCAATCGCGGCGTGAAAATCGTACTGCGCGACGCTCGAACCGGCGACGAAGATATTTATGATTACAAGAACGGTTTGATCGATTTCGTCGAGTATCTGAATCGCTCGACCGATCCGCTTCACAAAGAAATTATTTACATCAATCAGGAAATCGACGGCGTCGGCGTGGAAATCGCGATGCAATACACGGTTGAATATACCGAAAACATCCGCTCTTACGTCAACAACATTCACACGATTGAAGGCGGAACGCATTTATCCGGTTTCCGCACGGCGTTGACGAGAACGCTAAACAATTACGGCAAAAACGAAAATCTTTTCGGTAAACAACTTATTCCGACCGGCGACGATTTTCGGGAAGGTTTGACGGCGGTGATTTCGATGCGGGTGCCGAATCCGCGATTTGAAGGACAAACGAAAACCAAACTCGGCAACGGCGAAGTGGAAGGTTTAGTCAATTCGTTATTTGGCGAAGCGTTAGCAAAATTTCTCGAAGAAAATCCCAAAACGGCGCAGACAATTGCCAAAAAAGGACTTCTCGCGGCGGAAGCACGCGAAAGCGCGCGCAAGGCACGCATGATGGTTCGGGAACGCAAAGGCGCGCTTAGCGGCGGCGGAATGCCCGGCAAATTACGCGATTGCACCAGTCGCGACGTAGAAAAATGCGAACTCTATTTGGTCGAAGGCGATTCGGCGGGCGGTTCGGCGGAAGGCGGACGAATCCGCGAGTTTCAGGCGATTCTGCCGTTGCGGGGTAAAGTCATCAACGCTTACAAAGCCCGCGAAGATAAAGTTCTTGCCAACGAAGAAGTCCGTACTTTGATTACCGCGATTGGTTCCGGTTTTGGCGAGGAAGTGGATTTATCCAAACGCCGTTACGGAAAAGTCGTGATTATGACCGACGCCGACGTGGACGGTTCGCACATCCGCACGCTGCTGTTGACGTTCTTTTATCGGCAGATGTACGATTTACTCAAAGCGGGACACGTTTATCTGGCGCAGCCGCCGTTGTACCGAGTCACGCGGAAAGCCGGCAAAAAAGAATCGCAGTATTACGTTCAAACCGACGAAGAAATGAAACGGCAATTGCTCGATCTCGGTTTAAGCGCCTCGCAGTTTATCACCGAACAAAACGAAATTATCGAAGGAGAAAAAATGGAGCGGCTTTGCCGGACGCTGGCGGCAATTGAAGATTCGATTGTCGCGTTGGAACGCCGCGGTATCAGTTTGCGGGAACACGCGCAGCGTCAGGACGCGGAAACCGGACGGTTGCCTGTGCATCATATCTTGTGGGACAATAAAGATCACTGGTTCGTCACGACGCAGGAGCGGGACGATTTCATTGCGAAAAATCAGCGGGAAACAGGCGAAGCCGCAATCATTTCAGAAGAAGAAACAAATAACGACGACAAAGACGCGGCGTTAGACGAACCTAAAATGCGGATTCTCGAACTGCATGAAGTGCGGTCGATCAATCGTCATTTGGCGTCGTTGCGTGAGATGGGATTCCGTATTGATTCGCTGACGCCGCAAGAGCGGACGGGCGTACAAACTTCGCGTTATACATTTCGGCACGGCGACAGTTCAACCGGTATTGAGGATTTGCGAAGTTTGCTCAGCGCGGTGCGTTCCGCCGGTGAAAAAGTATTGGAAATCACACGGTTCAAAGGACTCGGCGAAATGAACCCGGAAGAGCTTCGGGAAACGACGCTCGATCCGGCAAACCGCGTTTTAGTTCAAGTGACGATGGAAGACGCGTCCGCCGCCGACGATTTATTCCGTATTTTAATGGGCGACAAAGTCGAACCCCGACGCGAATTTATCGAAAAACACGCGCTCGAAGTTAAGAATCTTGACGTTTAGAGTAAGTCTTTAACCGTTCAAATTTGTTTTTTCGAGTTGATTTAGCATACGGCTTGACACGGCAATATGTATCATTGCTTTTGCGGAATCGGTGTTTCGTTCGTAATCTTTCGAGTTGCGTCGGTATTTATTGATCCATGCAAAGGTTCGTTCGACGATCCCGCGTTTCGGCAAAA
>JAISZO010000323.1 GCA_031269105.1 Planctomycetaceae bacterium
CGGCGGCGTGCAAGAGCGTCGTAAAAACCCGTTTTTGCCGAAGTACAATGCGTTGGACTCGTACAAAAGGACAGGCGATTTTAACGCTGCGAACGATACTAAAATCCGAACGATGGGAGCAATTTTGGAATGTTTACAAATCAAACGGGGTTACCCAAGTTATTAAATCCGCTGCCTAATTTGGAAACTACACCCTAATAATATGTGAGTTTATTGAAATCAGGGAAAGTTAGGGGATAAGATAAGAGGAATATGGAAGCATAAAGATCGAAAATTGAAAAAACACAAACGAGCGTCAATGATTTTTTCATGACTCAAAGGAAATATTCCCACGAATCCATCGGAGAAAATGAGGATTTCAAGAAAAGATGCGAGTGTTCGAGGCGCCCTACAGGCGTTTCCACATTGGCATAAGCCTTTTCCACAGCAGCGGAAGTCAGCGTCAATGCCGCCAAGCAAATCCCAAGAGAACAAACAATGCTTGATCCCAACATCAAAATTTTCTTTGTCATCATTTTTACAATCTTTCAATAAAAGATACAATTATTATCTTATCAATTTATAGCAATAATGGAGAAATACACAATATATTTTTTGAAGAATTTGAAAAAATTATAGAAAACTTCAGAAATTTGGATTTGTTTATTATCTTATTTTTACAACATCTTATGTTGTCATAAGTTATAGCTATAAAAAATTTTTATTTCTGCGAGATTTTTTTATTTTATCCTGTTTTGTTGTAGTTGTTTATTGAAAGTTATCTGCCTCCCGCGATTGCCGGATGTTGCGCTGATGCGGGTTATCGTAAAATAATTTGAAAACTTTGTCTTATTCGCAGGAAGTACAATTTTTTGTATCGCAGGAATAAGTTGCCGAACACTTTTCCGTTTCGTGAAACACAACGCGACTGACCGGATAACCGCTTTCTTTGACATATTCGAAAAACAATCGGGCAAAATTTTCTGCGGTCGGCGGACGTTTCATAAGATACATTGGCTCGTTGAGTTCCGCTAACATCGACGCTAACGGATCGTTCTCGTCAAGAACCATTTTGTGGTCGATATTTTTATCGATCCAAGCGTTGACGACTTGTTTTAACTCGGAAAAATCCAACACCATTCCCTTTTCGTCCAAAGACTCTTTTTCAAGAGTAATTTCAACCAATCCGTTATGACCGTGCAAATGAGCGCATTTTCCGTCATAATTCAACAAACGATGCCCATAGCAAAAATGAAATTCACAAGTCACGGCAAACATGACGACTCCTTTGAAACCGCAAAAGAATCTTTTGCATTAAAATGTAAACGACACAAAAATAAGGAATTATTTTAAAAACCAGTTTAATTTAACTTTTTTCCAAAATTATGTCAATATGAATCTTTCAGGATGAATTTTAGTTCGATTCATTAGAAAAATTCAATTGACCCTTGTATTTTCACATCTGTTTTTTATAATACATAATGCGTTTTTCAAAAACAGTTCACAATTGACGAAAAATCTCTCAATTTAGACATAAAAAATGTTTCTAAAAATTGCAAATATTATTACTTTTTGAACACTTTTTAGCGAAAAAAGAAATGTTTCCTGTAAAAAATAGGGAACTTTGTTTTAACAATTAACATCAAACACCACAAATGGACAGGTTATCGAAGTGAATGACGATCAACTCATTGAACAAACACTGGATGGAAACCGTGACGCATTTGGTGAATTGGTGACAAAATATCAAGTGCGGCTGTACAATACAATGATACAAGTCGTTGGCAGCGCAGAAGATGCGTATGATGTTGCACAAGAAGCGTTTTTGCAGGCGTATCTTCGATTGAATACATTTCGGCAATCGAGCAAATTTTATACGTGGTTGTATAGAATTGCGTTTAATGTCGCGATGGGAATGCGCCGAAGTCACCGAATTCGCGGCTGGAACGGCGACATGAAACAGGATTTAACAGAAAATTTGGAAGACCATTCCAAACGTCCTGAAGAATATTTGATTTCCAAAGAAAATATTAAATTTGTACAAGATTCGTTGAACGAATTAGACGAGGATTTTCGAACAGTTGTCGTTTTGCGTGAATTGGAAGAATTTTCCTACGAAGAAATTGCGGAAATCATGGAAGTACCGATTGGAACAGTCCGAAGCCGTTTACATCGCGCAAGATCAATGTTGAAAGAACGTTTTGCACGGCGAATCAAATAACGTTTGATTGATGTATAAAGACAATAAAATCAATTTATTGTTAGATTTTTTTGATTGTTCTCAAATTGTTTTTTCTTTGTTTTGTGAAATACGTTTAGAATGTTGATAGTTTTAGTTTGATTGTTTTTCAATCAGAAGATGACAGGCGTCAAGTATGAACTCTTTGCAACTGGAACAACTCCTTGGTTGTTATATCGACGACGAGCTTCCGCCCGACCGAATGGCGGAAGTCGAGCGTTTGCTTCGTTATAACACGATGGCAAAAAAAATCTACGACGAATTGGCGTCGATACGCCAAGAACTTCAACGTATTCCGCGCCGAAACGTTAAATATGATTTTCAAGAACAGCTTTTTGCGCGGATTGACGCAACAATTCCCGGTTATACAAGCGAGTCGGCTCCCAAATGGTCGTACAAAGAAAAAGAAGAAACGATTTCCGAACAGCCGCAAACTTTCAAAAGAAATCCCGTAAATTGGGTTCTTTCGATTATTGCCGTTGTCGCTTGTTTTTTTTGTTGCGTTGCGGTTTGGCAGAATGTTCATCGAACAAAAACAAACGGTAATGTTGTTGCGAATCATCCGCAAAACGGCGCGACGGATAGCGGCGAAACGTCTGAAAAAATAGACGTAAATAAACCCTATTTTTCGCCGCCGCCGTTGTCGGCAAATCGTAGCAATTCTTCCGGTTTGCAGACGAATTTGCAAACGGTTATAACGACCGATAAGCCAATTGTTGTTGACGTTTCGTGTCGTTTAACGACAGACGCTTATGAGAAACAATATATTCCGAAACTTCTTGCCGACGCCGATATTGAGTTTACGATTCGTCAAAACGGTAATAAAAAAGCGACGGTTTACGAATTTCAAACAATGCCGCAAGATTTTATGCCGATCATTTTGCAACTGCATAAAGATCGCGACAAAGTGTTGAACTATCAATTATCAGACGCTTTTCTTTCGCTTTTCCAACGTCCTGAAGCGGCGCCGGAAAATACTGCCGGTCCGACAACATTGGTTCTGATACATTTCAATGTTCAGACGGATTAGTAGTGAAAAATCTTGGGAATTTCATTTTTTACCAACCTCCCCTTTCTTATATTTTCAAACGATGAGAGGGGGGATTTTCAGCATTGCGGGAAGTTGTTCGCCTGTTTTGAGACTTTTCAAATATCTTTCGTGAAAACTTCATGGCTTCGTGGCGGAGTTGTTTTTTGTCGACCAATTTGGAAAGATGTTTTTCGACTTCTTTTCAATGTTCGTAGAAAAATTCAAACAGTTATCACTTGAAACGCAAGGATGCCGTTATTATTTTGGATTTTAATACGATGCTCCGCATTTTCCGTGATGCCGTTTTGGAATTGATAAAAACGAATGGCGTCTTCCGCAAAGATTTGCGTATGATAACGGTCTTGTCGCATAATTTTTCAAAAAACTTGGTTTTTTTTCGTTTTCGAGCGTATTAGAGTTATCGTTTCGTTCCCTTTAACACCCTAACGAGGTCAAAGACGTCACGAAAACCACCAACATCCGCGAAAAAAACGCAAAAACCGGCGAAAAACCGTGTTAAAAAACCGTATAAAATCATCAATTGGCGGGAATATAACCAAGCCCTTGTCACTCGTGGTGATTTTACGCTCTGGATTTCTGACGATGTGAT
>JAISZO010000339.1 GCA_031269105.1 Planctomycetaceae bacterium
AGATAAAGAATGGCATTGATGATTCGCCTTCGACAAATTTGCTTCGCCCCCTGCTTTTGCCCCGGAATGAATTTTTTGATGATTTGCCATTGCTTGTCCGTCAAATCCGTGCGATAATGTAACTTCACTTCCATGTTACGCCTTTCGTTAATAAGGTTGCTATTCCTCAAAAACGGAAGCGTAACATGGTTTTGTGTTTTCCTACAATACCAATTCCGACATTTTTAACACAAAATCCCGGTTAAAGACTTACTCTAAGACAATTGAAAAATTCTCTGAACGGCAGACGTCGTTTTAGGATATTTTTTACTTGTATCATATTCTTTACGGCGCACGACACACCCCGTTTCAGAATCAATGAGATATTTCAGTTTTGGTATGCCATTCTTGAATCGATTTTCTTTCGTTGTAATTATTTCCGAAAACGCATGTGCAACTTCTTTGGCTTGTTTATCCGTTAAGTAACCCTCTTTCAACGCTTCACAATAGGAATGATATTGTTTTCGTAAAAATTGACTGTACGGCGCAAATCCTGAATCGTATTGAGGCACAATAGTCATCGCTTTAAAACCATGACATTCAACCATTCCTTGAAAACTTGCTTTGTATAAAGGGAGTTTGAAACAAGCAATATCTTGAGAATTTAATGAACATTCAAAATTTTTACCGACTTCGATTGGATGTTCTGGAAGCGGAAATCTAATCAATGGAAAAAAAAGATGACGAGCTAAAAAAATTGTTTTTTGTCCATGAGGCGTTGACAACAACTCATGAAAATTCTCGCGATCCAAATCCAAAGATCGCGATTGATTAAGAATAAACTGCCCAATAGTAAGCGAACTAGTAACTTCTTTTTCTATAACGCTTGTTTTATAACGTTGCGTCGCCGAATTGTAATAAAAACCCGATCTCGCGACAGATTCAATTGTTGTCGTCGTCCCATTAGGGTTTTTGATGCGCGTTTCAACAACTTCCGCGCCATTTTTTCGACTGGCGTCAACATCTATTTCTAAATGCTTTTGTTCATGCTTATCAACGCTAACATACATTTTCCCGTCTTTCACATTAATAGTTCCCTCCATAAAAGTATATTGCATCATATTATTGAGTTGAGCGGTTTCCGGCAAATCAAAATCGCCAGTAAAAAACGTTTCCAAAGAACGAAAAGCCAAAGAACGGGGTCTTGAAAAATCATATTTAACCGAGAATATTTTAGGCGTATCAATAGGTTTTTGTTTCGCCAAAAATGTGTTGTAAATATCTTTCCATTGATGAAAAAAAATTGTACGTCCTTCAGAGTAAGGGCATTCCCTTTCTCTTCCCATTTCAAGTTTTTTTTCCTGTCTCAAAGCCCGAATAACAAATGGTCCGGCAACAAGACCGGAAATCGCGGTACCAAGCACAACACGACGAGTAATTTTTTGATTCATAACATCGACTTTTCATAAATTGAGAGGAAATACTCACCCATTAAACATGGAATGGCATATTGTGCGCAAATAAAAGTATCCAATTTGGAATGGTATCACTTGAGTTTTTCAAGAAATCAACACCGAATTTAGGAAACTTTATTGACACACGGTGCCTAATTGATCAAAAAAACTTATTATTCTTCAATCATTTTTTTACTTTACAGTATTTTTTCGACTGTCAATACAAGCTGACGTGGATTATTGGATATTTTTTTGATTACCCAAATTTATCTAAATTAATAATCGCCCCTGTGAACGTTAAGAATTTTGGGGAAGCGTAGCAAGAAATAGATTTTTCTCTCTTTTTTTTTGAGCGTAAAACGGTTACACTTCGACAAATGTTTCAGCAACCTGTCCCGATGACCTTTTGACGGCAAATTTCCACAATGACAACGCACGCTCTATTTTATGTCCAAAACGCAAAACGGTTTTTGATTTTTTTAATTTCTTTTCTCTCTTTATTTTTTGAAATTTGCGTATTTTGTACAGAATTTGAAAATGACGACGTTCTTTTTCAATCGCCATTGCAAATAGTTCAAGACGGACGGCAAATTTACGACGCAAACGGGCGGGAATCTTATTTCACTCATTCCGTTTATTCTCCGCAAAACGCCGCTTTAACGGATTCCGGCGAAATTCCTTACGTGATTCGCGGAGAAAACGCCGCACGAAATAAGGACGGAATGCGAAAAGGATTTTATCAGGGAGCGGGATTTTCGGCGTTTTACATTCCGGGATGGGGAAACAACGGAATGGAAATGACGCAAATTCAAGCGAAAGCAAGTTTTGGATTGCCGACGCCGATAGAAAACGCTTTTCTTTTAGTAACGCCGTCGTTTGCGTTAACGTTCGCGAATTACGGCGGCGCTATACCGTTTCCGAAAACGCTTTATTCGGCGTCGATAGATTTGCGCGCGATTAAAAAATTCAATCCGCGACTGACGGCGATGGTATCGATTACGCCGCGATGGAGCGGCGACGGTCGCGAGTCGCGCGATTCGGTGCGGTATCCTTTTATGGGAAGTTTGATTTGGGACCCGACGGAACGATTGAAAATTGTTTTCGGCGTGGGATATTTCGCGCGAAACGATTATAACGTTCTCCCTTTCGGCGGACTGATTTGGCGTCCCAATGACGATTGGAAAATTGAATTGATGGCGCCGCAAATCCGCATCGCCAAACGATGGAACAACGCGCCGGCGTTTTTAGGAAACCGCGCCGAGTACTGGCGTTACGCCGGAATCGGATTCGGTGGCGAAAGTTGGGCAATAAAAAGCGTCGTCGGGCAACCGGACTTGGCGAATTATAACGAATACTCCGTCGTCGCCGGTCTTGAAGCGGTCGATAAAGAACAAATCTCGTGGAAATTAGAATTAGGTTATCTTTTCAGCCGCGCCGTTCGGTTTGAGGAACACACAAGACCAAAGCTGAATCTCTCCAACTCGCTCGTCATTCGGACAAGCATTTCATTCTGATTTTTATTTTCTTGAGGAAAAACCGGACGCTTTTTCATTTTTTATCAAGAAAATACATAAAGGCTGACGATAAAAACGAAGGCGGCGATTATACAAGGTTCGGTAACTTTTTTCGCCGCAAGTTAATTTTTGTCTTTTAGCGTATTTTATTCATTTTATCGAATTATGGCAAAGCCGTCTTTATTGAGTCGCGACGCGAATGACCGCGAGCAAACCTTATTGCTTGCAGACGTTTTTCCGAATGAAAAAACGTCGAGGAGTTCAAACGGTTTTTGGTACGAAGATAACGAAAAACACGAAACGATTGCGCCGCCGAAAAGCCGTTTCTTTCAGACGCCGGAATCTGCGGACTCGTGGAAACCTTCTTCGCTCAAAAGCGAAACTAACGCCAATCTGTATCAATCGCCGTTGAGCGGAACGTTTGACCTTCGCAACGAAACCATGTTTTCTTCCAAAGACGAAGCGGCGCAAAATCAAATAACGCAGCTCCGCGAGCATCTGTTGCAATGTCAGGAAGAAGTGGATCGTCGGGAAAACGTGCTGTACTCGCGGATGGCGCAATTTGAAACGTTGGTGAAAAGCACGAATCTGACGTTTCAGGAAAAAGCGGAGCAACTCAAATCGCGCGAACAGGAACTTGAAAATCAACAGCGTCGGCTTTTAGAACAAAAAAATCAACAAACGCAAAATCTTCAAACGCGGCAAGACAATATTGAACACGAAAATATCGCGTTAGAATCGCGGCGGACGGAAATTGAAGATCGTTTGCGGCGGCGGGAACAGGAGTTGCAAAAGTATTTCGAGCAGCGGGAAAAGGAAATTGAACAGCAATTATCGCAACGGCAAATGTTGCTGGAAGAACGATTCGCGCAGCAGAGCGAGCAACTCAAGGAATGTTATCTTCAAAAAGAAAAAGAGCGGGAACAATACTACGAGACGCGGCTGGAACAAGAAAATCAGCGTCTTGCGGCGGTTGAAGCCGATTTACAGCGGACTTATCAAAACAGCGCGGCGGTTTTGCGTCAGGAATTTGAGCGGGAGAAAAGAGAAGCGGAACAGAATATCGAGTACCGCAAGCAGGAGTTGGAACGGCAATTGCTGTTGCGGCGACAAGAGCAGGACGCGGCGTTGGAGGAACGCCGTAAGCGGTTGGATTCGGAGATCGTTGTGAAAACGTCGGAAGCCGAAGCGAGAATTGCGCGTCAGGAACAGCAAAACATGGCGCGGGAGCGGTTGATCCGCGAGTCGGAAGAAGAATGGCAGGCGCGGCGGGAAGCGTTTGAAAATCAATGGGCGGAGTTTGAACAAATTCGCAAACGCCGCACGGAGGAATTAACGCAGCGGGAAGCGATGATTCAAGAACGGCAAAAACAATTTGCCGATCAGGAAAACAGATTGCGTCAAAAGGAAGCGGAGTTAACGTCGCTGGAAAGCGCCGTTCGGCAGCGGGAAAAGCAAGCGACGACGACGGAGCGCCGTTTTGCGGAATTAAAAACGGTCGAGCAGGAAATTCTTGAGGCGCAGAACGAAGTGATGCGAATGCGGGAATCTTTGACTCGGGAGCGGCAGTTATTCCAAAAGACGGCGGAAAGCGAACAGCGGCGTTTGAAAGAAACGAGCGCGTTAGCGACGAAGCAGCTTGACGACGAGCGTCAGGAACTTGCGAAGCAAAACAAACGCCTTTCGCAAATGCGTTTAGCGTTGGAACATTCGCGCGAAGATTTAGGACGAATGCACCGCGAAACGTTGGAGATTCGGTTAGCGACGGAAGAGTTATGGCTTCGGATTTCGGGAGAAATGGATTCGGAGGTTTTGAAAGAATCGATCACGCGGATTCGCGGACAACTTACGGCGCAATTCCGCGAATCGATTGACCGGTTGGACGAACAAAAATTGGAACTGCGTGCTTTGCGGGAACAGGTGATTGAACAACAACAACGATTAGTCAAACGCCGCGAAGAATTAGAACAATGGTCGAAACGCTGCGAAGAATCGTTTTCGGAACGCGATCGTCAACTGAAAATCCGCGAAATGGAAATCGACCGAAAAATGCAATCTTAAAGGATAAAATCACACATCGTTCCGTTCCCATGAAAAATTCCTCTTGCGAAACGTTTCTACCGATTCTATCGCTTCAACGGCTGAAAGAACGCGCCGCGGTGATGCGCCGGATTCGCGATTATTTTGAGTCGCGCGGTTTTCTGGAAGTCGAAACGCCGATCCTTTCGCGGGATACGGTTGTCGATCGTTATTTGGAGCCGTTTGAAGTCTTTGACGACGGCGCTGGTTGTCTTTATTATCTTCAAACTTCGCCGGAATTTGCGATGAAACGTCTTCTTGCCGCCGGAGCGACGGCGCTTTTTCAAACAGCGCATGTTTTTCGCAAAGGCGATTGCGGGCAAACGCATAATCCTGAATTTACGATGCTCGAATGGTATCGCGCCGGAGAGAATTATGAAACCGGAGTCGCTTTTTTAAGCGATTTTATCAATGCGATTCTTCAACGCGGTCGGGCGAAAGTCGTTACGCTCCGCGAATTGTTCGACGAATATCTCCGCTTGAATCCTCATACGGTTTCGTGTCGGGAATTGCGCGAGATTGCTCAAAACAAACAAATATCGTTTCCCGATTCGTTCCGTACCGAAGAAGAATCGCGCGGCGATTGGGTGGATTTGATTTTTTCTGAAATCATTCAGCCGCGTCTGGGACTTTGCGAGCCGACGATTATTACGGATTATCTTGCGTCGCAGTCGCAGCTTGCCAAAACGCGAACCGTTTTCGGCGACGCGAAAACAAACGGTTCTTTTCAGGTTTCGGAACGATTTGAGTTATTTGTCGATGGTTTAGAATTAGCAAACGGTTATCACGAGTTGCTTGACGCCGACGTCTTGAGCGATCGCATCCGCAAAACGAATGCGTTACGCGCCGCCGACGGCAAAAAAATGTTGCCGGAAGAAAGTCAATTGCTTGAGGCAATGCGGCGCGGTCTGCCGGCATGCAGCGGTTGCGCTCTAGGAATCGACCGTTTGTTGATGGTGTTTTTCGGCGTTAAAAACATTGCCGACGTCATGCCGTTTGATTGGAATACCGCGTGAGGAAGTGAAAAGCCGCATATAAGGAAAGCCGCGAGGTTCGCAACAAATTTCCCTCCACAGGAGGGGAATTTTGCCCCACTTTAAAAACACTTCGCGAATCTTCGTTCTTCGTGGCGAGAAACTATCTGTGAAATCTGCGTTATACTTAATCCGTTTATAAATTGACCTTTTACGAAAGATCTAAATATATTATAATGTCTCCGGGATCATTTGAAGGCGCTGTTCACGGAGGAAACGACGTCCACAATCAAACTGACGGACAAGGAATTCGAAACGTTACAAAAGGAACAGTTTTCCTATC
>JAISZO010000126.1 GCA_031269105.1 Planctomycetaceae bacterium
TTCAACATGAGAAAATTATTAAATTTGCTGAAGGATCGGGGGTTTTCCCGCGCGCTTTATTTTTACAAGGAGTTACTCGTACTTTACAAAGATTTATTGGTACTTTTGTCGATTGATCGCCGCTTGTCATCAACTCGCCGCCCTCGTTACCGCCTTGCCAAACATTCCGATCGCCAAAAAAAATCGTAAAATAAACAAGGTCTTTTTTCAGGAGCGACTAAGTAATCATTCGTGAAAATTTTGAGAATTTTTTTAGAGGCGCTCTTCAACGATTCGCTTTCTCTCCGATTTCCAGAAAACAAAATAGAACGAGCAATTCCATTTCAAACGGAGGGAAATTCTAAAAACATTCAATAAATATTTTTTCGACAGGATAAACAAGATTGACAGAATTTTATAGAACGTCTTATCTTGTCAATCCTGTTCATCTTGTCTAAAAATAAGTTTTTAGAAGTTCCCCTGAACGATTTTCGCATTTCCCCATAATTCTTCGAGAGCGTAATACGCCCGCGTTTCCGGCTCGAAAAGATGAACAAGAATATCGCCGTAATCCAGTACAATCCAACGACTTTCGCGGTAGCCGGAAATACTCAATCGGCGGTCATGCAAATTTTCCTCAAATTCGCGGTCGATTTCCTCGCTGACCGCGTGCATTTGTCGGCGGCTCGTACCGGAGGCAATAATGAAAAAATCAAAATTCCGCGTCAATTCGCGCAAGTCCAAAATAACGATATTTTGCGCACGATGATCCGCCGCAATTTGCGCGGCAATCAAAACACGTTCATAAGAAGATAATTTTTGCGAATTTGAGAGTTCGGCGATTTTGTTTTCGTCAGGCACGGGAAACTTTCTGGAAAATGAAATAAAATAAACGCTTTTATCTATCTTATCAGCTTTCCGAAAAAACGTCAAGGAGAAAATATAAAGAAATTCCGCTCTTTCGGCGTCGATTGTCCTACTGTAAAAATGCGGTAATTTTAGTAAAATGAAAGAGTTCGTTGATTGATATGCGAAAACTTACGAGCGACATTTTCAAATAAAAACGCGAAATACGTTGACGTCTCCCGAAACAAACAGATGTCCAAAAGTCCGCAATATCAACAATATTTGCAAGTTTTGTCGTTATTTTCGCAGCTTTCGTAAATCATAAAAAATAACTTTCCAACCAAGATTTGTAAATCCTATCAAACAACAATTTATCACCTATTGGAGCGACGATAAACTATGAGCGATCCTTATTTTCAGGAACTCTTTGCGGAACGAATTGGCGGCGCGAATTACGGAAAATCGAACGAAATTTACAAATTTGAGAAAATCAAACGCGCGAAACGAAAAGCGTTAGCGGATTTTCCGAACCGCGAATTGTTGGATTTTGGAATCGGCGAAAACGACGCGATGGCGGATGAAGATGTCCGCCGGATTATGGCAAGCGAAATCAATAAAATCGAAAATCGCGGTTACGCCGACAATGGTTGCATTGAATTTCAAGAAGCGGCGGCGCGGTTTATGAAACGGAATTTTGACGTCGCGCTTGATCCCGCAACAGAAATCAACCATTCTATCGGATCGAAACCGGCGTTGGCGATGTTGCCGTATTGTTTTATCAATCCGGGCGATGTCGCATTGATAACCGCACCGGGTTATCCGGTTGCCGGAACGCACGCAAAATACTGCGGCGGCGAGGTTTACAAATTACCGTTGACGGCGGAAAATCATTTTTATCCCGACCTCGACGGAATACCGGACGGAATTCTTCAACGAGCGAAACTTCTTGTGATCAATTATCCAAACAGCCCGACCGGACAACTTGCGACTTGCGAGTTTTACGAAAAAGTTATTGAATTTGCTCAAAAAAACAAAATTATCGTTGTTCAGGACGCGGCGCATATTATGTTTTCGTTTCGCGACGAGCCGTTAAGTTTTCTGCAAATTCCCGGCGCAAAAGAAGTGGGAGTGGAAATTCATTCGCTTTCTAAGGGTTGGAATATGATCGGCTGGCGTATGGGATGGGTTTGCGGAAATGCGCGGATTGTCCGGGCTTTTGCCGACGTGAAAGACAACAGCGATTCGGGACAATTTCTCGCCACGCAAAAAGCGGCGGCGGCGGCGCTTGACGATCCGAAAATTCCCGAACAATCGCGAGTCAAATATCATCGGCGGCTGAAAAAATTGGCGGAAACGCTGACTCGCTTTGGATTTAATTCAAAAGTTCCCGGCGGCACGTACTTTTTATATACCGCTGCGCCGAAAGGATTGAAAAACGGACGCAAGTTTGCCAACGCGGAAGAAGTGAGTCAGTATTTAATTACGGATTGTTCGGTCTGCACGGTTCCTTGGGACGATGCCGGTGCGTTTTTGCGATTTTCCGTAACGTATCTTGCCGAAACGGAACGCGACGAAGACGAACTCATGTCGAAACTTGCCGCGCGGCTTATGGAAATTGATTTTACGTTTTGAATAGATTTTATAGTTTTCAATGGTCTTGTTGAATAATTATTTTACGCCCTAACTTCAATTCTCTAAAATAATTACATTAAAAACAATGCAGTATTATTTATAGAGATAAAGCAAGACGTCAAAACAATGTTTTTGAAAATTAAAATAAATTCATAATATTTTTTCCGCCCCTACTTTTCATAGAAATATAACTTGTCTATAATTCTAACTATACTTTTGTAAAACCGCCTAAAACATCGTAAAATACGCCATCAATCGCATATCAAAACAGTCAAAAAAAGTTTTTATCATATCAAATGCAAACGTGCAAGCAGTTGTCGCACACGTTTTTCGGTTTTACCGGTAAAATCCAATTGGTCAACAACCCACATGATCAAATGACGCATTGACTCCTTCGCCATCGCGCGGCAGCATTCGCCAATCGACGTCAGTTTTTCATGCGCCCATTCACTCACTTTTGTTTTATCCAGTTCCAGCGCCAAAAGACTGTACGCCGACGTCACAAGATATGTGTGTCTGGTTTGTCCCACCTCGTTGCGTATCTGACAATCTCCAAGTCCAAGTTCCTGCTTGCCGTCTCGGTGAAAGGTTTCAGCGCCCGTCCAACGTTTGCGATATATTTCTACGAGTTTCTCTGGATTCCAGAAAATACAATGGCTTACAAGAATCTTACGCGGTTCGGCGTCGTTCTTATATTTCCACAAGATCACGATGCGAACCTTG
>JAISZO010000396.1 GCA_031269105.1 Planctomycetaceae bacterium
TTGAGAATTGAAGTTCAGTTGAGAATCAATTGTGGTGGAGTACGACCATGCAACAGTGCATCGACGCAATTTTTCAGGAACGACGTCACGTTAGCGCCCCGTTGTTCGCACGTCGCCAGCACGCTCCAGAAGCGTTTCTGCCGGCGATTGCCCCAGTCGCTGCGAGCGCCTTGCGTCACTTTGCGGTCGATCACCACCTTGCAAATCGTCTGTTCGGCAAGATTGTTCGTCGGAGGAATATTCGATTCGATAAAGCGAAAAGTTAAAAACAAGGTTACAGGTAACAGATTCCCGCGTTGGCGTTCCATACTTTCGCGTGTGGAATATCAACGCTGGTATCTGAAACCTGTAACCTTATAAAACATCTGCGCCGTCAGTGGAAAAATACTTTGCGTTTTTTCGCGGCGAAAAATTCCGTCGTTTTTTACCCGATCAGCGACGCCGCGTATTGCGGGAGCTGGTTAGCGAGTCCGAGAACCTGCGAGCCGGACTGCACGAGAATCTGATACTTCGTCAGATTGGAACTTTCCGTCGCAAAGTCTGCGTCGATAATATCGGAGCGAGCCGAAGTCAGCGCTTCAATCGAGTTTTGCAGCGTGGTGATATTTGATTCGAGCGTCGCTTTTTGAATGGCGCCCAAACGTCCCCGCGTGCTTGAAACCTGAGTGATTGCTTCTTTGACGATTCGGTCGGCGATTTTAGCGCTTTGTTCGCCGGACAAATCGGCGCGTCCGCCGCTGCGGAGTTCGTAAAGTTTCCCGGAAAGTCCGCCGAGATCGGTAGTCAACACGCTTGGAATACCAAGCCGCACTTGTTGCGCCGAAACGACGTCTTGTCCCAACTGGAAGATAGCGCCGCCGGAAACAATATCGAAATTGAGCGAATCGCCGCTTTGAACGCCTCTGTCCAGCGTTGCCGAGAACGCAAGATTCGTCGTATTCAGCGAGATATTTTGTCCGCTCGATTGCGCGAGCTGACCGTTGACGGTCGCAACCGTATCCGTTCCGTAAGAGCGGTCCGCTTGTTGTCCGGTATCCGCGTCCACCACGTTAAACGTTCCGTTAATCGTTTTCACCGACACAAATTGATCGGAGCCGGTTTCTTCGGATTCGAGGAACAATTGACCCGATTCGTCGTCTTTATTCCATTGCAGATACGCGCCGCCTTTCGGCGTTGTTTGATACGTTCCATCGGTCAAGCTGACGCTGTCGTCGCTGAGGTTCACGACTCCCGCGCCGGAACCGCGTAATTCGACGGTGAACAAATCTTTCGTGTCCGAGCCGTTTTCGATCATGGATTTCACGGCGCTTGCGGTGGTTGAGGAATCCACGTAAACCGTGATCTTTTTATCCGCCGCGTTATAAACCGCTTCCTGGATTCCTTGATTTGTCGAAGCGTCGGCATAAGCCAGCGTCACCCCTTCGTTGGCGAGACCGGCGGTTTTGCTGAAAAGCGTGAAACCGGCGTCGTGTCCGTTCACCGCGACGATTTCCGCAAGCGGCGTCGCGTCTTTCGTAACGGAATTGGCGGACTCGAAATAAATGTTGTTATCGATGAGATAATTGCAATTATCTCTTGACGTCGTTGATTGCAAAACTCCGTCGCCGCCGGAGGTATCGCAAACGGTCGATTGTTGACCGTCGGGAAGAATCAAACTGACGCTGATTCCTTTGGTTTGTTCCGGCGTGAGCGTTTCAAAAAGATTCACGAGATCGGTGGCGGTCGTGATGGAATTTCCCGCCGCGTCGGTGGCGAGATTGACTTTCAAATGTCCTTTTTCCACCGCGTTCGACGTGACCATCCGCATTCCGTTGGTTGTCGACGCCGTTCCTTTTCCGGTCGGATCGAATTGATCGCCGACCGTATCATAACGGGCATGAATCGTTCCCGTTCCGTCGCTCCCGGAATAATTGGTCATGCGGAACGTGTTACTCAACGAGCTGTCTTCCACCAACGCCGCCACATCCGCCGCCGTCACGCCGTCGTTGTCTGTTTCGCCGTACAACGCGATTTCCAAAACGCCGCCGGTATGACCGCCGGTTTGTCCGGTGTTCGCAATCGTTTTCGTTCCGCCGCCTGCCAAAAGATCGGCAAATGTTTGACTGCCGTCATTGACCGTTGCAGCGTCCGTATCGCTGTAATCCAATTCAAATTTGAACGTGTTTTTCAATTCGCTTTGATTGAACGCGTCGATGACTTGCGCCAACGTGACGGTTCCGGCGTTGACCGTAATAGAAAATTTACCGGTCGATTCGTCGAACGCAAACGACGCTTTTTCCGCTTGCGTTCCGTCGATTTTTGCGTCAACGGTTACGTTGTTGTAACGTTCGCCGCCGTTGAGCGCTTCAAAAATGAATTTGCCGTTGACTTCGTTCGCGCCGGTGGAAATCGTTCCGTAAGCGATAGCGTTGGACGGTCCCGATTTATAAACAACCGCACTCGCGCCGGGGTCTTCGACCACTTGTTTGAAACGGACGACCATATCGCTGTATTTCGCGTCGTCGCCGATCACTTCCAGCGAGAGCGCCGCGTTGGCGTTGTACGCGGCAAGATTGGCGGTGGAATTGTTGATTTTATCCGGCGTCCACTCGACGCCGAGTTCCTGATTTTTCGCATTCCCGTTTGTTGTGAACTCAATACTTCCCGAACCGTCCGGTCCGAGAAACTGCAAACCGGTTCCGTCGAAAGCGTTGCCGTAATACGCAAATTCGTCGAAGAGCGTCACTTTGCCGTTTCCTGACTGCGAATTGGCGGCAAGCGAGGCGTTGAACAACTTGCTGAGCGTTTCGTCGCTGTTGATAAAATCGACCAGTTCTTTCGCGGTTGTATTGCTGACGTTTCCGTTGCTTCCGCCTTGCAGCGCGGCGTCGTACGAAAGGGTTTTGCTTGTCGTTCCTGTGGGAAAATCTGTGGCAAGGAAAATCGTACCGTTTGTTCCAGCCCCTTCCACGCCGCTCAAATTAAACATTGCCTGAAGTTCGTCAAGTCCGGCAGGCGGCGAGGTTACGCTATTAAACGCGTCAATAACGCTTTGCGCTGTGACTGCCGCCAGACTAGTAGCATTTGCGGCGGCAATTGAAATAATCATTGCGCCGTGATCCGTTCCGACTTGTCCGAATTTGGCTCCGGTTGTAACGCTAGTATTAGCAGTAATTGTAGCTATTGTACCTGTCAGGTTTGTCACGCGTTTCGCGTCCGGAGCATTTGTCGGGTCGGTCTCGTAAACTTCCATCTGGAAAAGCTGTTTTCCTTCGGAATTTTTCAAACCGTTCACGGCGTCGCGGATTTGAACGTACGTCGCGGCTGGAGTGGCGAAAGCGCCGTTTAACGTAATCGTTTTCTCTTTTTCGTTCAACGCGACGCTCACGTCGGTTGCGGTGGCGACGTCGTTAAATACAAATTTGTATCCGTTGTACGCGGAACCGGCTTCGGTCGCTTTGAATTGAATATACTTGCCAGTGCCATTTTGTATCACCGCCGACGCCGTTTGTGCGGTATCGACATAATTGAATGTTGTACTGGCGGTGCTATCAGCATTTCCAATCACAACGATATCCGTATCATTCAACGAAGAATCGCCGGTTTTTGCGGTGAGCGTTAATCCGTTATTGGCGCGGGCGTCGGTCGTATAATCCACTCGGTTTGCGGCTGGAATCGCTATACCAGCACTTCCCCAATTCGCAGCCGTAATGCCTGTTTGACTTGATACAGTATTAATTGCAGTCAAGACGCTAGGAGCTGTTTCAGCAGTTTTTCCTGTGATTGTCATTACGCCCGAATTTTTATCAAAGACAACAGTTGGAGTATTTGCTCCGTTATCAACCACCCAATCAACCTGTTTGACGTTGGAACCGGTTGTCGAACTAAACAAGAAACCTGTACCGTTTGTACCAATACTCGTTGTATAAATTCCGAGTTTTGATTCATCGGCGATACCGGAGGCGTTTTTCCATTCGTCCATTTTGAGTTGGAAATTGACGGTGGACGCCGCGCCGTTTTCTCCGTTGATGATTTGATAGGAAATTCCCTGCGCGTCTCCCGCCGTGAATTTGACGGAATAATTTCCGGCGGCTTCTCCTGCAACGTTTGCCTGCAAAATAATATCGTTGTCTTTTCCGGCGCTGGTAATATCGATGATTCCCGCCGTCGCTTCGCCGCCCGCGTACGCTTTCACGCCGGTGGAATCGGTGTAAGCGTTGATGTTTTCCGCCATCACCCGCGTCGAAGTTCCCGCCCCGAAACTGAAGGTTTGCGAGCCTTGATTTCCGGTAATCTGCACCATCGCGCCGTCGCTTCCGAGATGACTTTGATTCAAGACCTGCGCCGCGGTTTTCGCCGCTTCAATAATATCAATATTCACGCCGACCTTGTCGTAAGTTCCAAAATTCGCGCTGGTAATATTGAGATTCTGCAACTTGCTTCGATCCACGCCGGTCGTCTGAAACGACATACTGCCGTCGAGCAGATTCTTTCCCATGTATTGCGTCGTCCGCGCGATTCGGTCGATGGCGTCAAGCGAGGCGTCGACCTGCAATTGATTCGCGGCAACCTGATCGGAACTCATCGCGCCCGTGTTCGCCGCCTCGTTGACGAGTCCGCGAATGTCGTTGAGCAAATCGCCAACCTGACCCAACGCGCTGTCCGCCATCGCAATCATTCCATTCGCCCGCTGCGTGTTCTTGAGCGCCGCGTTCGACGCGGTAATCTGACTGCGCAACGTTTCGCCGGCAATCAATCCCGCCGGATCGTCTTTCGCGGAATTGATCCGTAAACCAGTGGATAACCGGGTTAAAACATCGGATAACCCGCCCATATTATTCGTCAAGTTCGTTGCCGCTGTCATCGAGTTGACGTTTGTATTAACATACAATCCTGACATGTAAAAACCCTTTATTATTGAAGGTAAAAGTTAAAAATTAAAAGTTTACATACATTGTAAATTTTTGTAAGTTAAAACTAAAAGCGTTTCTTTATTTCAACATTTTTTGTTTCGCAATCCACTTGCAAAACTTTTCATTTTGTAATATATCAGTGGAATTTTTATAATGATGAATTTTTATTTTTAATTTATGGTTTGGTGTATTTTTTTGCCCCGCTAGGGGCTATTCACCAAAAAACTTTAATAAACGTGGTAGGTAGGCGACCTTTCGCCGAAAGGTCGCAACGGTTAAGCCGGCTTTCCCATTTCCGTCCGTAAACAGGGTCAAGTCGGCTATCGCCGACGCAATGTTTCGGCGAAACATTGCCTACCTTTTGATTATCTAACTATTCAAATAAAAATTCCACTGATATATTACAAACGAAGAAGTCGTTCAGAACGCCTGAATTAAACCTCAATCAAACAGGAAATCAATTATGGTCGAAAGTGTTGAATTTGCTAAATTTATTCTTTCACGGGCAACTGTTCAAAATATACCAATGGGAGAAACAAAACTCCATAAGTTATTGTATATCTGTGACGGATTTATGCTCGCTTTGGGTTTTAATTTTATTGAGGAGCGTGCCAAAGCGTGGAATTACGGACCTGTTTATCCTAAAGTACGTAAATGGTTGGAAAAAACACCAGACGCTTTTACTTCTCCGCACGAATGTAAAAAAGAAACCGTCAAAAAAATTAATCATATCGGTGCGGAAAAGTTGGTCGATTTTATCTTATCCACTTATGGAAAGTGGACTGCAGCAGCGTTGTCGTTGTGGTCTCACGAACCGAATAGCCCTTGGGAACTCGCCATATCCTACAGCGGTGGTTCCATGAACAGCCCCATCAATAAAACAGATATGAAAAATTACTTCAAAACATTCCTCAAAAATGAAAAAAATCTCTGATCAGTTACAAGATATTATTTCCGTTGCTGCTACAAAGCAACATTTAGACATTGATGAGAGTTTAGAACATCGTTATTCAACAGAAAATAAAAGCCATAGAAACCGGTTATCACGACTTGATCATTGGCTCGAATACTTGTTACATCCGTTCTGTTTGATAATATTGTTAGCGTTATTTTTTTGTTCATTTTGCATCGCCCATTTTATAGGAATCTATTATAATTGTGAAGCGGCAAAAGCACTTGCAGCACATCTTTGGAATGCGGCGTCGTATGCGAGTTGCGCGGTTATTACACACCTGATTACTGTTCTCATTGAAAAGAAAAAAAATACAACGGAAATCCGTCATTCAAATTAAAGAGAGGATTAATTTGTCCCTAATGTCCCTTACCGAAAATTTTTAGGGACTAATGGGACAAATAATTTTTAAGACCAATTTGTGTTCAGGAAAGAAATATTTTTAGAAATTCCGTAAAGGATTTATTAATTAATAGTTCCTAATGTCCCTTTACCGGAAATTTTCAAGGACGATAAGGACAAATAATCTTTTAAGATAAATTTGTGTTTGGTTTAGATTTCAAGATTCCTATTTTTTTGGAGAATTAACTATGTCAG
>JAISZO010000013.1 GCA_031269105.1 Planctomycetaceae bacterium
GATTTTAACGCTGCGAACGATACTAAAATCCGAACGATGGGAGGCGTTTTGGAATGTTTACAAATCAACCGGGTTTAACCAAGTTATTAAATCTGCTGCCTAATTTGGAAACGACGCCCCTTTTTTCTCATGTCCGCTTCATGCCCCCAAAAATCATCCGACTAACCTGACCGACGCCCAATGGGAACTTTTTCATCCGCTCATTGTCCTTCCTACGGGCGGGCGTCCCAGAACGACAGACCTTCGCCAGGTTCTCAACGCTATTCTCTATCAGGCAAAAACCGGTTGCCCGTGGCATATATTGCCTCGCGACTTTTCTCCCGAAGTAACCGTCCGCGATTATTTTCATAAATTCAAGCGTAATCACGTGTTAGAAGAAATTAATGAAACGCTTCGCAAACAAGTCCGCTTTCGGCGTCAAGCGAGGTATAAAGTGTTGTGGACTTCGGTTTATTATAGGACGAAACGATTGACTCGCGAAAACAACTATCAAACGAAATTGATCTGGAAATGGAGAACAAACTCAAATTACGACTCAATACGCTTATGTAAACCAATTGAATTACCGCGCGTGTTGTAAATCTTATCATCTTTGCGTAAAGTATCTTTCACGTCAATCCAGAGCGGAGTTTCTTTAGAGCGGATGGGAAAGCCGAGTTTTTTGTCGGTCAATAAGTTGACCAACGGTTGTCCGGCACGAAACCGCCGGATGTTTTCGCACAACAAATCGGTGACGTCGTCGTTTCGCCAACGGAATTGCCCGCCGACATGCGGCGTAATGATCGCATTCGGACAGTTCCACAACGGATGTTCCGCCGGAAGCGGTTCTGGGTCAGTCACGTCCATCGCTGCGCCAGCAATCGTTGCGTTAGCGTCTCCCGACGCGGCGGCATTCAGCGCATTCACAAGCGCATCGGTATCGATAATCGGTCCCCTCGCCATATTAACAAGCAACGAGCCGCGTTTCATTTTAGCAATCGTTTCCGCGTTGAAGAGATTGCGAGTCGAATCGTTCAACGGCAGATTCAGCAAGACGACGTCCGATTCGGCGAGCAAATCATCAAGCCGATTTTCCGCCCAAAGTTCCGCGACATACGGCGGTTTATCTTCCGGGAACATATCGGTTGCGAGTATCCGCGTTTGAAAAGGAGCCGCTACTTGAGCGACTCGCCGTCCGTTGCCGCCGAACCCGACAATTCCGATCGTCGCACGCATCAAATCGCGAGTCGGACGGCGGATAAATTCTTTTTTCTTTTGCGCGTCAAAGAACGTCGGCAAATTCCGCATCCAGCCGAGAACCAACGCCATTGTATGTTCTGCGACCTGATCGGCAAGCAGCCCCGACGCACTGGCGACAAGAATATCCGACTCAATCACCGCCGGAACAAGACAGTGATCCATTCCTGCCGCCGACGATTGAATCCACCGCAAGCGTCCTTGTTTGACAATCGATTCCCAATCCACCATTTTTTTAACATGTCCGCAGAAATAATCCGCTTCAAACAGTTGCCGCTCCGATTCGTCGCGATTATTCTGGTCGGCGAAAATCAAATGGATTCCATCCCACGCCTGCCGCACCCGCTCAATATGCCGGTCGTTCGCCGGATAACAAAGAAGTAAGTTCATAGTTTTCAAGATTCGCTTCTCAAAACTTTGTATGTTGACGGATATTTTTTATCGCCGGACTTCGTTTTTGACCGGTTCGTATTTGCGACCGCGATCACGCAACACTTTGGCTTCAATAATTCTGTCCGGTTCGACCGTAATGATTTCGTCTTGCGGATCGATTCGTTGGAGATCCGCCAAAACTTCGATTCCTTCCACTACGCGACCAAAGACCGTATGCCTTCCGTTCAAATGCGTAACCGGCAGGAACATCAGGAAAAACTGCGATCCGTTCGTATTGGGACCGGCATTCGCCATACTGATAGAACCGCGAAAATGTTTCCGCGGCGTCGGCTTTCCGCTTTGCGAACGACATTCATCGTCAATATTGTAACCGGGACCGCCGCTTCCAGAACCGGTCGGATCGCCGCCTTGCGCCATAAAATGCGGCAAAACGCGGTGGAACGGCACGTTTTTATAAAAACCTCTTTTGACAAGATAAATGAAATTCGCAACCGTGTTCGGAGCTTCGTTTTCAAATAATTCCAGCGTAATATCGCCCTTGTTCGTTTTAATCAACACTCGCGGCAAATCGTCCGCTTGCGTTTCTTTTTCGCGAACAGTCAACTCTTCCGCCCAAAGTTTTTTGAGAGCGGAAAGTCCCGCCGGATTGAACATCGCGGCAAACAAGGGATGTTTTTCCATTTCCGACTGCGACGGTTCGGCTTTCAATTCTATCGCCTTTTTATACCATATTTCGGCTTTATCAAATTCCATCGCGCCGTAAGCCGCTTTCGCCGCTTCCAGATACAAATCGCCCGCTTTTTCGTTCAATTCTTTTTCTCGCTGAAGAATAACGTCGGCGATTTTGTAAGAAACTTCGTAATTATCCCGCGAATTTTCGTAAGTCAACATTTGAAAAAGAAATTGCAAAGCAAGCGGATTTTCAAACGGTTTTTCCGCAAACGCTTCCACCGCCGAATTGACAAGATTTTTACGCATTGGTTCGGCTTGCGCAAGTAATTTTTCGTATTCGGGCTGAATTTGATCTTTTCTCTCCGGTTTAGCGGTTTGATATTCCGTAACCAACGTTTGCAGTTTTCCGAGAACCGCCTGATAAGGCGTGAAAGCGTCAAAAAACGCTTTGTTTTTTTCGCCCAATTTTGAAAGTTCCGCGATTAATTCGTCCATATTTTTAAACTCTTTAGGCGGAGTTTGTTCCTGCGATTCTGTCCTTTGAGACGCATCTGGTTGGGTTTGTGTATTTTGGGCAAAGAAAGACGTTTGCGACTGCGTTAAAATCAACGCGAGGGATAAAATTGTTCCCGTGAAACCGAGTTTTTTCATACTATTTTCCTGTGGACTGAATGTTTGGTTATTTGAAAGTCGCCAAAAACAACGACAATATTATAATGTACAGATGAAACGTTAAAATGGAAGGGCTGCATCGCCGTTATTTTACTATTTTTTTCCCTTCGTTTATCGCGAAGTTTTGCGCGAAGAGTTTTTAGCAAAAATATTAAAACCCCATTGTAACGACTCATACGCCCGTATGTTCTAGTAACTTATATGTCGTTACCAATAAAGTTTTTTAAGAAAATTTTAAAATTCTTCCAACGCGGGAATTGTGGAATTCTCAATTGTTGTTATACCTACAAATACAAATAAAAAATAGCGGGACGTTTGTGATTTATTTTCTACCTGATAAAGCTTTTTAAAAAGGAAAGTAAAAATAAGAAAAATCGCTATTATTATAACTAAATTTACTTTTGTGACGTCGATTTTCAGTTTTCTGAATACTTGTATTTTTGCCGAAATGCCGGATTTACAAGAAATGGAATAAGGCGCGTTACGGCGGGTCCATACATACGATGGATTGGAATTTTCAGTGAAATCCAGTCTTGACATAGAAAATAACAAAGGTGAAAAATTGATTCCATAAAACATGCTCGTGAAACAATACGATTCCATTTTCCTGAAAAGGGACCGACTTGGAAATATTGGTTACACGAGATACAAGATTCTTATGATCAGCAATGGATTTTTAACCGTTTTAAAGTAACAAATATTCTGAAACTCGTAATTTCACCTATACGCCGGAAGGTGAAGGAAAATGGAGTAATGGGAGTATTATTCCTTGGTACGAATGGAGGGGTGATGAAGGACGGGCTTTTTTTACTTTTTTAGGCGTCACCCTAATAGGATTTTCAAAATATCAATATGAAGATATGCCGGAACAATTAGAACAATTGATACATAGCGCTATAACACAAGATAAAGATAACTGGCATTTTTTGAAAGAATATATATATGAAAATAAAAGAATACTTGTATTAGAACGTAAAGGTGAAAAATCCAAATCATCAAAATTTGAAATTCATATTATGTACCCGCAAGGTTTAGTCAAGTACTATAAAATGATATTAAATAATGAAAAAACTCGTACTCTTGATATTGAAAAAGTCGGTTTTTTGAAGGAATTTGTTATCCTCAAAAAGGGATGTTTCATGAAGACGTTGATATATCCAGCGACTGTAAAATTGATTATCAATTTGAAGTAACTAATAATAAGACGATATCATCAGGAATTGGTTAAGAATTGGTTTCCTGATTCAGGACCGCGAAAAGCAGTATCGTTATTTTCTCAACTTTGAACCGATTGACAGGATCGGTTATTCGATTTACATTTATCATATCGCGCCGGAAGACGCAAACCGCGTCCGCCAAAAAATAGGTTTGCCGGAAATTGAAGCAACAACGTCGGAAGAAAAAATGTCAGAACAAAAATAAGTGACATTTCTGTTGAAATTTTCTCAAAACGCAAATTCGGCGGAAGTATTAAAAGAATTCTTACTTCGTTAATAGACGTCTTAACTTGAAACGGCTGACCTCAACGGTTACTTGTTTTCTGGAAAATTTATGTCATAATGAAGTGTAATTTGCCGGAAGGTTGCGTCTATTGTTAATAGAAGAATCTTACCGTTTCACCATTTTAAAAGAAAGAATAACAATGGGAAAAATTTTACTTGGCGTGAACATGGAATATGTCCGTCACGACGACAAATCGTTTGAATGGGGCGCGGCGAAAGCGGCGGAACTCGGTTACGAGTATTTGGAGCCGATGGTTCACTGGGGACGCGAATTGCTCAGCGAAGCCGGTTATTTTCACAGCGTTTCGATGCTCGAAGATCCGTACCGGATACGCCGCGCGTGCGAAAAGTACAAAATTAAGTTGTCCGCTCTTTCGGCGCATTGTCCGCTTTGTAAACCGGACGCTTCAACCGATTATCTCAAGCAAGCGGTGCGGTTTGCGGCGGAATGCGGCGCGCCGGTTGTCAATACCGACGAAGGTCCGAAAAAAGAATGGACGACGGCGGAAGAAGATTTTGTGTTGATGAAATATGTTTTGAAAGAAGCCGCGTTTCTCGCCGAATCGCGCAACGTCAAAATCGGTATCGAGCCGCATCAGCAATATACGGTGAAACCCGATCTTTACGAAAAAATTATCGACCTTGCCGGTTCGTCTGCGGTTGGCGCGAATTTTGACACGGGCAACAGTTATCTTGCCGGACAAGACCCTTACGTCTGGCTTGAAAAAATCAAGAACAAACTGGTTCACCTGCACGCGAAAGACATTTCGATTCAGCAATCCGACGCGGAACGCGGAACAGTAACCGGAACGCCGGTTGGCTGCGCGTGCGGCGACGGCGTGATTGATTGGGCGCAAGTCGTCGCGATTTGCAAAACGATTCCGCAAGATATTGCGTTTAGCGTCGAATGCGGAACCGTCGAACAAGCGGCGCGAAGTATCGACCATTTGCGGAAACTTATCGCGTGAGAAATGAAGAGAATGGAAAGCGTCTGAAATTTGAGTTTTTAAGTAAGCGGGCATTCGGCAAACTCCCGCTTACTTCTTACTTCGATTCGCTCTTTCGGCAAAAGACGATTTTACCGCAATACCATTTTCTCTAACGTTCATTTCCTACCGTTCAAAACTCTACCGCAAGAAAAGAGCGAGTTTTTTGTGAAAACAATCGGTTCTTTTTTATTGATGACGATAGTAACGGCGCTTGTTTTATTCTTATTGCCGTTGCTGGGAAAACGGATGCTTTCGCCGTCTGTGATTTTTCATCCGTTGCGATCGATTGTCGTTTCTTCCGTCAATCGCGAGCCGAATAATAAGAATTTATCTTGCGCAGCGGACGCTTCAGACGACGCTCAAATCATCTATTGGAAGATGCGTTTTCCGCGAACGCTTTTTGCGATTCTTGCCGGAGCGGGATTGTCGCTTGCCGGAATGGTGTTTCAGGCAGTTTTTCGCAATCCGCTTGCCACGCCGTTTACATTGGGAGTTTCGAGCGGCGCGGCGTTTGGGGCGACGTTTTATTTTCTTTTGCCGATAAAGTTTGCGTTTTTAGGACTTGCCGGAACAACATGGTTTGCTTTTGGCGGAGCGTTACTGGCGGTCTTCATTGTGCATATTCTTTCGTGGAAACGAAATATGTCGTCTGAAGAAATGCTTTTGGCGGGAGTTGCGGTCAGTCTCTTTTTTTCGAGTTTGATTCTTCTTATGCAGTATATTGCGGAACAATATCAAGTGTTCGTCATGATTCGCTGGGTGATGGGCGGGCTTGCCGATACTTCCGCGTGGCATATTATTTTTATTGCTCCTCTCGTGTTTGTTGGAACGGCGTTATTATTGATTTACTCGCGCGAGCTGAACATTTTGACGACCGGCAGCGAGCGGGCGATGACGCTTGGCGTTGACGTTGCGCGGGTTCGGCTGATCACGTTTTATCTTGTTTCGTTTTTAGTCGGAGGAATCGTGTCGATTTGCGGACCTATCGGGTTTGTCGGATTGATTATTCCGCATATTTGCCGACGGATTGTTGGTTCCGACCATCGCCGCTTGGCTCCGGCGTCGGCTTTGTTTGGCGGCGTCTTCCTTGCTTTATGCGACGCCGCCGCGAGAAGCGTCATGGCGCCGATAGAAATTCCGGTGGGAGTCGTCACGAGTTTGCTTGGCGGTCCGTTTTTTTTAGGACTATTATTACGAAAACGCGCATAACAATTGAGACGCCGCACCGTCTTCCCGTAGAAACACATTTTCTGTTCTCGTAAAAGTGTCTATCCAGAGAGAATAGAATAAATAAAGAGTATTAAATTTTAACGATAAATCGAACGCGAGAGTACGAAACGATTATTTTTGAATCCAGTTGATAAATTCCTTTAATTTTTCGCGATGTTCTTCGCAATGCGGCGCGGAATGATAATCATAACCGGACGGCGGAATATAAAACATTTTTGGTTCTTTGGCATGATCAAAAAGACGTTGTCCCTGCGAAAAAGGAATAACACGATCCGATTTGCCGTGACTGATAAACACCGGACAGGCGACGTTGCCGATCTTTTCAACAGAAGCCAAACGTTCCCGCAACAAATAGTTTACCGGCAAAATCGGAAACAACTTGCGTCCCATATCCTCCAGCGATGTAAAAGAACTTTCAACAATCAATCCTCTTGCTCCATCGTTTGCGGCAATATCCACCGCAACACTTCCCCCAAGCGATTGACCATAAACGATCACCTGCTCGCGCGAAATTTCATCACGCTTTGCTAACCAATCTCTTGCAGCGCGCCCGTCGTCAAGAATACCCCGCGTTGTCGGTTTCCCCTCGCTCTTCCCATAACCGGCATAATCAAAAATCAAGACATTGCAACGTAAATCGCGACTTAATTGCAACGCAAAATCTACCAAATAGGAAATATTTTCACCGTTACCATGACAATACAAAACAGAACCTTGTCCTGTATTACTCGAATTATCCGAATCGCCAGAATGATCAGAAAGGGTTTGTTGGATTTTCTGATACTCAAAATACCGACCAACCAACACCTGATCTTTCGCGTTACGAAAACTAACCTCCATAGAAACATCATCCGCTTTGTTCCAGGATTTCCAATGACCTTTGGGATATCGAGGCGGATGAAATGCCAGTTTGCCCGCAATAAAATCCGCATGACAACCAACAAAATAAATCAATGATAACAAAATCCCTAATAAAAAATAAAACACTCGGTAACCCGTTTTTTTTTTCATAATTGCGTTTTGCTTTCCTAAAACTGTAACAAAACAAACAATGTTTGTTCTTCAGAACGAAATGTATTCTCGCAGCGTTTATAGCGGAGAAGCGCCAATCTACCCTTCACGCTTGAAAATTCAGTTTTTGAACACGGAAACGCTGAACACATCGAAAAAAGATTATTAATTCATGTTACGCACTATCGGCAAGTTTCATGCTTTCGGCGATTGCCTTTGTTTCCGGTTTGCCAGGCAAGTTGTCGTAGGAAAACCAATTCAGGTTAATGAAAATAATTTTGAATTGCGGCACAAACGGTTTCAGTCCGTCCGGTATATCGGGAAACAAATCCTGAAAACTGATTTCATAACCGTACTCTTTATTAGCGCCGTTATACAAAACGACCATCAACGGAATCGGCGGTTGAAAATCCTTTCACCGCCCAGCCGCTATAAAGCGCCAACGCCGCCTGAACCCACAACTGAAGTATCGCTTTGATTTCCAC
>JAISZO010000052.1 GCA_031269105.1 Planctomycetaceae bacterium
CCGCCGGGTTTGCCGTCGCGCCCGTGCGGAAAATAAGAATTTCCGACGGCGGTTTTGAGTTTTCCGATTTGTTCGTCGGTCAGTCCTAATTTCTTTACCAAACCTTCGGTTTTGATAAAAATTTCAAACCGTTCCGCTTCGCTCGGCTTGTTGGCAAACGTGTTTGAAACGATGTTGGCGGCAAGCGTCAACAGAATCGTTAAGGTTAAAATCGTTCGTTTCACAAAATTGTCCTTTCAAAAAATTGGTGAAAAAATTAGTTTGAACGACAAGTGATACAACATCATGTTTCACTTGTAGTTCTTTTTGAGAAAATTAAAATCCGTTTTGGATTTCAGTACCGCTGATAGTAGCGGCAGCTTTCCACGTTTCATAATTAATCGTTTCAGATACAAAACGAACACTTCCATCTGCCAGTACGGTATTAACTCCGCCTGAGTGATAACTATAAGCGCCGTAAAAACCGTGGTTCATCCAGTTCGTCGAAGGAACTTTCGAATTAGGCGGTAAAAAAGCACCATAAACACAATTGTAGGGAGGTCCCCAAATCCAGGAGCTGCATCGGTAGCTAGACCATGATGAGGCAGTCGTCCCATACTTGGAAGCCAATTCGTTGTAATCGGCAACCAAGGTTGTGCCGCTAGTAGTAAGCGTAAGGTTTGTTCCGACCAAAAAACGATACAATTTTTGGGATTGAACTTCGGCAAGAGTCATCTTAGGATAAGATTGACCGTCAGTAATACTTGCTTCAGACATTGCCATTGTATTACTGGTTCCATCTGTAATTGCATTAATTCCCAAACACGAATTGTAGTAGAACAGACCATTACTTGCCAGTTTTTTCTCTCCGTTCCATTCTGTTGTAGCACTAATACGAAAGATGTCGCTTCCGAAGTTAAGTACATAGTTTCCTGGTGCAGTTGGTGTTTCTTCTGTGCCGCTATGAGTACTATCAGTAAACACCCATTTTCCGGTTGAAATTGTGTCTCGTATCGGATCACTAGGGCAGGACATAACTGAAAGTCGCTTTGCAACCACATCACGAACATGGTAACCGAAAGTATTACCGGTACCATGTGTACCATCACTGAGGAGTAATGGAAGTGAATAGTCAATCAAATCTCGAAGCTGTGCCTGTTCCATATACGGCAAAAGTCGTGATTGTACTGAATACATGGAGTTACTCAATGAAGAGGCTCCAGCCAGACCATGCCCATCGGTGCCAATACCCGGAAAACAATCGAAACTGGCGTGATAGTTGTGTAACGCGAGTCCGAATTGTTTGAGGTTGTTAGCGCATTGCATTCTTCTTGCGGCTTCGCGTGCCGCCTGAACTGCCGGCAGTAACAGTGCGATTAAAACTCCGATAATCGCAATCACGACAAGTAATTCAACCAGCGTGAACGCGGCTCTTTGAATTAACCCAACAACCCATAATTTGAGCGTTGAGCGTTGAGCGTTGAGCGTTGAGCGTTGAGCGTTGAGCGTTGAGCGTTGAGCGTTGAGCGTTGAGCGTTGAGCGTTGAGCGTTGAGCGCATTTTAACTTCTCTTTCTAAATCTTTCATTGAAAGTGGATTTTTTGAACGGAACTTTGTTGACAAGACAAAGTTTCATTCGTTTATGTTTGTTAATGTTTTGTCTGCGATTTGTCGTTTCATAAAGTTATGCATACAAAACAGCGAGAATTTTAATGAAGTCTCAAAAGTCTGCAAGCGGTCGGGTTCTTCGTTTTTTGGGAAAATTTTTAAAGTTGAGTCGAATCCAACTTTTGCATTTTGTTGTAACAAATAAACTTATGAAAAATAAAATTCCTAAAAAAATTTTTTGTTGATTTTAAAATAACTTTAAAAATTTTTCTCAACAATTCCGAGAAATCGTTTTTTTCACCACGAAGAACGAAGATTCGCGAAGAATTTTTAAAGTTTGAAGCGCCCCGTCATCCGGCTGCGCCGACGGGCGCCCCTCCACCGGAGGGGAATTTTATGCGAGCGTTTCACATTATCTCGCCCCGTGCGGGGCTTTGGGAGCGAGGGAGTCGTTCTGATCCGGCAGTTGCACTCGGTTATGTATTGTCTCGTTCCTGCGGGACTCTTTTTCACCGATTCAATCTTGGACCCGATTTTATTTTAGAAAAAAACGCTGGGGCGAGCGAAAAGCTCAAGCCCCAGACGTCGCGACTCCAGTCGTAGTTTGCGCCGACGCGAACGAGAAACGTTTCGCCGCGGCGGGAGATGGAAAGCGATTGTCCCATGTTTCTGCCGCGATCCAAATCGTAGGACGTCGAATACATCGCCGACCATTTTTCCGTCATGTCATACGATAAACTCGCGTTTAAATAAGTGCGCGAAAACGGTCCTTCAAGACGATCCGCGCCGATATATAAACTTCCCCGATCCGGTCGCTGCAATATGCCGCCAAGACGCAATATCGTTTGACCGCTGTTGAACGTGTCGAATAATCCTGACGATAAAATCGCAAAACGGTCGCCGACATGCCATCGAAAATTATAGTCGAGCAATCCGAGATTTTCGCCAAAGTTCTGCTCTTTTTTCGGATAATAATTGAGTCCGGCGTCCAGCGTGATCCAATCGACGATTCGCCGTTGATTAACTGGACCGCGTTTGGTTTGCCATCTTTGATTGAAGTAAAACCGCGTCAACGTCAAATCGTCGGCAAGCTCCGTGACGGGCGAAGTCACCCAATTTCCCAAGCCGGAACGAATCGCGTAATAACGTTCGTCATACAACAGCGGAATCGTACCGTTGAACGTTGTCACGGAATAACGCCGTCGATAATCTTCAATGGAATTGTCGTCCGGTTGATCGTATAAAATCAAATTGTCATAACTTTCACTCGCCGCCGCATAAGAAAAATCGAAACCAAGATCGACTTTATGCGCGATTCCATTGACATACAACGTACTGCTGGAATAATTCGGATTGACTTTCCAAAATGGAAGATTCGCACGAAAACCAGCGCCGCCGAGTAAACGATCCGCCGAACCGCCTCTGCGGTCTTCTCCCCAATGCGCAAATTCGCCCATAAGATACGGCACGCACCGGATCGGTCCAAGATTGAACGGCATATCAATTTCATGACGGGTCGCAAAAACTTCCCGCGTCGCGTCAAGCGGATTCACATTGCCGAGTAACGGGTCAAGCGAACTTCCCGGCGCGGTTTCCCACTCGCGATAACGGAATATCGCCGCGTCGCGCAAATCTTTCGGACTTGTCGCCGTGTGAAAACTTTCCAATCCCAAATGCGTGTGTTCGTACCATGTGAAATAATCGCCGAAATATTGACTGAACGGCGAGTAACCAATCGTGAAATGATCAAGACGCGGCGTCGAATCCGTATGAGAATGAAAGTCGTCAAGCGAATAATCCGCCGTCAGCGAAAGCGATTGATTACGCCATGTCCGCTTAAGTTCCAGACCGGTATTCTCGTCTTTAAAAGTTTCCCATTCTCTTTCAAAATATTGCGGCAGAAAATTTCTATCGTTGCTTGTTCCGAGTTCCGCCGTTAAAACCCAATTGTTGCCAAGCCATTTTTGACCAAACAAATCGTTTGGGAAAAATTGTTTATGCTGCCAGAACGCGCGGTAACGGTAATCGCTTTCCGGCGCAAGATCGCGACGTCCCAAACCAAGATTGTCTTCGCCGACGTCGTAAATTCCCCAAAAATCGCCAATTCCGGCAATCGGCGTCGAAGAACTCATAAATGAATCGCGGTTATAGGTCAATTGCGCTCCATGCCCCAATCCGCGTTTCGTGAGATAATCCAGATTAAGATCAAGCGCCGTACCGTCGGGACGGTTTTGAATATTGAGAAGTTGATACAAATCCCAACGGGTACGAATCTGATGCCCGAAAATATTGTCGTGATAATAGTCCGCTTTCTTCAGGTAGATCACCGGCTCTTTCGCGTTGAACGCCAGCCAGGGCCAATAAAAGACCGGTGCTCCGCCCAATTTGATCATGTTATGTTCCGACACAATGTATTGCCGGCGTTCCAATGCTTGACGATTGGTTTGCGGGTCGATGATCGGCTGTCCGGTCAATCGGTCGTAAAGCGGAACGCTTCGCTCCGTAATTTGCATATTTTTAGAGCCGAGCGTCGTTCCCGGTTTGCCCATCATACTTGGCGTTAAAATGGTATTACTCGCGGAAAACGAATCGGGACCGGTTCGCTCTATCGAATCCGCCATCACGCGCACAACGCCGTCGTAATCTTGCACCGGCGTATAAATTTCGGCGCGGAGAATTTTTCCAACCGCATTTTTTACGTCGTAATACATTCGGTCTGCGTAAATGACGCGGTCGCCTTCGCGAAAAATAATATTGCCTTCCAGATACAATTCCAAATCAAGCGCCGCAATATTCGGTTTTTGTCCGGTCGCTTGACTTTCTTTATATAAATTTTCAAGATTCGCCATCCAACCGACCGCGCGGTCTGCCGAAATATCAATCGTGTCTCCCGTCAGAAATTCGCTTCGCGGCAATCCGGCGATAACAATATTGACGCCTTGTTCGATAATCACCTTACTTTGATTTTGTTCGGGAAATTGCTGCCATTGAACGCTCATCGGCGTATCGCCTCGCGAATTGATTGACAAACCGACGACGCCGGAATCTTCCCCGCCGCCGACCGGAGCCGATGCGGAAAACGTCGCCGCTGTTTCCGACATAAGTCGATACGGACGCGACATGTTACTTTTCGGAAGACGCGCCAATCTCGCCCGATAATAGACGTCGGGCAAACGCGCTGTTTGTAAAACGTTTTCCGCAAATTGCATACGAATTTCGGATGCGGTCGTCAGATTGCCGATCCAACTTCTGTCCGCCGCCGTTCCGCTCACGCTTCCGCCGCCGATTTCAACGGTCGGCAACGGTTCGCCGGTTTCGCTTTCGAGGTAAACAATAATTTGCCGAACCGCGCCCGGCGGCGAAGGATTGTTCTTTTCCCAAACGACGGCGCGAGGAGCGTTAAGATCGCTCTTTTCCTGCCGAATACGGCAACCGCCGTCGATCAAATAAACGGTTTCTCCGTCAATAATCGCCTGCGACGCCCGCGTTCCGGTAATCGTAATCGGCTCTTTGAGCGTTTGATCGTTAAAAAGAAAACGCGATTTTCCAGTCATGTCGGCGGCAAAATTTTCAATGTTCATATTTCGGGCGGAATCGGCATTGACCGAAAAATCGCCGCCCGCGCTCTTAACGCTTGTTGACGGTAACGTTCCCGTTGACGCCTTTGTCCTTTTTTGCAGTTCGTCCATTAATGGCGTATAAGACGGAATTTGCTCAAACGCTGTCGGCTGATTTTCCTGAAAACCGGGCAAATGAATTTCCGCCATATTTTTCGGCGGCGTTTGCTTCACCTGATTGGATGGCGGAACAACGCGCATTTCGTTGTTTCCTGTTGCAGTATTCGACAAAGTTACCGGCGTTTTGCCCGAAATCGTTGCGTTACTTTGGGAAAAACAGAAAGTAGAGAAAGATACAAAAACAAGAAAGACGGCGACAATTTTTCGGAAATTTTTTCGCGCAACATTCGCCGCCCGCATTAATAATGCAGTTTTTTGCAGGATATTCGCTGAATTTTTTACCATGAAAACAGAAATCAAACCAACTTATTTTTGCCGTTAATCTTTAAAAAGTAGTAACTTACAACCAATAATACGAATTTCAATTTGCGTTAAGACGAAAGTCAAGAATAACAAAATCAGAGAATTATGGAAAATTCGGCAAAAAAATTCAAGAGAGATTTTCGGTAAAAAGAAAAAAAGAAGAGGCAACTCTTCATGAGCAAAAATTAGGTTAAAAATGAAGTTTTAGATAAAACATTGAATCGCCAAAAACTTGTGAAGATACTTTTGATTGACGAGAGAGATTCGCTGATGATTTCGCGTTGCATAAAATAAGTTACTTGTATTTTTATTTTTCTAAA
>JAISZO010000077.1 GCA_031269105.1 Planctomycetaceae bacterium
GTGGGCGATTTCATGCAACAAAAAGCAAAAGGGCGTCGACTGGCAATTCACCACCGAAGACGCCCGAATCAAACTCGAATCACTTTATCCCAATATTTTATTTTGACAAGGCACTAGTATTATACATAAGGCGTCCCACTTGTCGGTGAGACTTGGCTCTTATGTTTTAGTTTTTAACTCGCTTCGCGGCGTTTGCAGCGCGACGCCGGAAGCGGAGGAACTCAAAACCGTGTTGACTCGTTTGAGCGGCAAGAGTCGCAAACACGGCAAGCCGCCGACCGCGGGAATCTTGCTTTCGGGATTATTCGTGTTGCTCCAAGTCCTTGACTACCTGGATTCCATGGGCAACGACTTGAACCAAATCGCAAAACTTCGCGTGCTCCTCAAAAAATCCCTGCCAAACTTTATAAAAGATGGGGAGATACTTTTGCTGTGAAACTGGGGGTTACGCACGGATAACAACCACCCCGTCGGTCAACTGTGTTGACCGACGCCCCTCCACCGGAGGGGGATTTTCATGGAAACTCCTACGGAGTTAAAAAATGAAAAGGGAAAGTTAAAAGTTTTGCAAGCGGAATTTTTAGCTCTGGGATTGAAACAATCGTTTACCCCACTTTAAAAATCCTTCGTGAACCTCTTCGTGATTCTTCGTTTCTTCGTGGTGAAATAAACCTTCGCCGACGCTCCGGGACGCCGTTTCTAAAATCGAAAAGTTTACACGACTCCTTTAAGTTTATATTGCTTGAACTTGTTATAAATGGTTTTCTCGCTGATTCCCAGCCGTCGCGCAGATTCGGCGCGGTTCCCGCCGCATGCCGTGATCGTTTCAATAATTAAACGGCGTTCCAGCTCAGCCATCGTGATTCCAGCCATACTGACTTTGCTGCCATTGCTAACGTTCAGTTGCGAAGCGTCAAATATAATATCGTGTTCTGTAATCACCGAGTCTTTCGCGTTGGCGCACGCGGTATAAAGTACTAAGTGAAATTCGCGGAAATTTCCGGGCCAAGAGTATCTCTGCAATTTATTCATTGCGCCGCTCGAAAGCATAAACAGTCCCGACTTATTTTGTTTGGCATAATTGTAAAGTAACGTTTTCGCAAACGTCGGGATTTCCGCCGCAAGATCGCGGAGCGACGGCAAATGAACGACCATCGAATTGAGTTTGTAATAAAGCTCTGCCAAAAACGTTTTTTGCACGCACGCTAAAGCCGGATCAATTCGCGAACTGGCAAGAACGCGAGCGTCTAACGTTTTGGAAATTTCCGAACCGTTTCTGCGAAATTGCCGGTCGCTCAAAAAACGAAATAATTTTTTCTGAATGGGAAGCGGCATTTCGGAAATCAAATCAAAATAAATCGTTCCGCCTTGCGCCAATTCCAACAATCCGATTCTTTCTTCGGGAAATTCGGGAAACGCGTCGCGCGTGCAACCAAAAATCAACGCATCTAACGAAGTCATCGGTAACGAATCGCATTGCACGACAATTAACGGTTTATTACGACGGGCGCTCTCCGCGTGAATTTTTTGCGCCGTCATTCCTTTTCCGGTTCCGCGTTCTCCGGTCATCAAAACCGTTCCGTCGAGTTTGGCGTAAGCCGTTATCTGTTTGTATTGCGACCGCAACGACGTTTGCGACTCGAACATTTCATATTGTTGCGTCGGAATGCCAAATTCGTTGCGAAGCAAAACATTTTCCCGCAATGTTCGAGAATACTTGATTCCAAGCCAAATATCATGCATCAATTCCTCGCGATTACACGGCTTAATATGATAAGAAAACGAATGTTGGATACAATAACTGCGCCGCTCCGAATCGTTGTGCGGTTCGTCCATAAAAATAGTCGAAACCGTCGGCAGATGCGTTTCCAAATACGGAATTAACGTATCCAACGGCATGCCGCATGTGGTCAGATCGACGAGAATCGTAGCGAAACGTTCCGGCATTCCAAGCGAAGAAATTTCTTTGACGGAACATTCGTGAACATAAAAACGTTCTCCTTCCAGAAAATATTTCAATCCGGCGCTTGCATTGGAGTCGCCGCAGATCAACAAAATCAAATTGTTGTTTTGAGCGTTTATTTTCAACGCATTCGGCGTCGGATTAAAAGAAGTCGTTTTATTTTTATCGTTGAACTCGGTAAAACGATTTTCTACCGAGTTACGAATCGGGTCCGTATCGACGGAATAACGGTTTTCCGTTTTCGTTTCTTGACGATACGGATTACGGTACTCGGCGTCCGTCATAACGGCTTCGGCGCGTTCTCCCGAAGATGCGGAAAACGCCGCCGTTCTTTGAGAATTGTTATCTTTTAACAAAGAATGTCCTCCATTTTCCGCCGAATACCTGGATTCGGCGCCGTATGTTTGCTGATCGCGAATAGCATGATTCATTTCATTTTGATAGACTCGCATAATTTCATCCTTCCTGCATATTATTTTATCTGTCTCAGTAAATAAAAACGTAACCGTATTAGGGAAATTTCAGTTCAAATTGCGTCCAGATTCCAACGTTTCAATTTTGACGTCCAGACCTGTATTTTCAAACTGAAATTTATTAACGGATACGACAAATTTTTCGTCTCAGAGAATATCTTCGTTGATTTTTTGCGTCGCTGAAAAAACGACCAACGAAGAACAAATCGACGTCGTTAATTCTGTTCTCTTTAACGTGTGTTTCTTATCGTTATTTTTGATAAGTATGTAACCAAAATTTCCGCATTAAACTCTAATCTGCAAAAAAAACAGAGGCGTCGGTCAACAGCTTCTTCAAGCAAACGAATCAGCGCCGTTTATCATAAAAAAAATATGCGGCGTTTCATTCGTATATTCCGCCAAAAATGACAGCGATTCTTAATTCCTGAATCTTTTTCAGAAGAGAATCTGACCGATCATTGTTTTCAAACGCAGATAAACTTCGGGAAATTTTTCAATAAGAAAAACATTTTCTTACGCACGCCCAATATCATAAACAGAATTATTGATTCAGCCCAGTATTGAAAAGATGAATTATTTAAAAAATTCACAAAAGCGGGTTTTTAGGAAATTTTTATCGTTTACGAGAAAAAGCCGTCTTACTTTTTTACCGATTTGAAACGGAAAGAGAGCAAAAATCGGTGAAATCTACAAAACGAAAACGGCATTATTTCGGCGTTTTGTAGCCGTAATAACACAAAACCGCTCCCACGCAAATCATACCGTAAGGAAAATAATCCGCGACGGAAAGATTCGGAGACGTTTTTAATTTTTCCGCCAAGAAAGGAGTCAACGTTACCTGCTGAACGCAAAATAGTTGCATTCCAAGTAAAATCGCGAAAATTCCAAACGCCAAAAAAAGAATACGTTTCATAATCATAAATTTCTTACAAAGTTAAAAACTAAAGCGCGATTCAAGACGCTTGATAAACAAGGATAAAAAATTCACTTTCTTCATTTTAAAACGACTATTTTACGATGGGATAGCGGTACGTTTAATTTTTAAATCTTTGTTTATCGTTTTTGCGGCGGAGCAAGAGTTGGAGAATTGGGAGACGCTCCAGTCGTTGTTCCGCTTCGGATTCCGGGAATGATAATCGGTTTGACTTCCGGTTTCGCAGCCGGCTTGAGTTCCGGTTTGACGGACGGTTGTTTCGCAGGCGGTTTTGCGGGGAGAGAAGGCGTCGCCAATTGCGGTAAGACCGGTTTGGGAACAGCCGTTTCCGTTGGAGTCAGGATCGGCGGATTCAATTTTATCGGAGCGTCCGCAGGTTTTTCTGTTGACGTCGCCGCAGGTAACGGTAACGTTTCGACTTTTTCCGAGGCGGAATCTTCCGACAATTTTTTCGGCATATTCAAATTCAAAGCCGGTTTGTTTTCGGTTTTCGCGTCGGGTTTTGCCGCCGGAATTTCCGTTTCCAATTTTTTCTTTAACGCTTCCGCCTCTTGCTGTTTCATCAAATGATTTTTGGATTGCAAAGCCGCCTTGACTAATGAAAGCGCTTTTTCCTTTTGTCCCGCCGCCGCAGCAATTTCCGCGAGAAAATAAGCGTTCAACGACGAAACGTCTCCCGAAAACAAAACCGGATCAATCAAATACGCCGCGTCGTTCATTTGACCGGATTTAAAGAAAACCCAAGCCAGCGTCGCAAGAGAGTCGGGCGATTGTTGGGAATTTTGCGTCTGATTTTTCGCATACATAATTGCCCGCTCTTTTTTCAATTTATCCGGTTGTTCCGCCAATGCCAACGCGAGACCGTTGGTCGCGGCGGGATGATTGGGAACCAATAAAATCGCTTTTGCAAAAAGTTCTTCCGCTTGAGAATAATCTTTTTTGAATAACGCAATCATTCCCGCGTAATTGACGTTTTCGATATTATTCGGTTCGGCTTGAATTGCTTGATTAAGAAGTTTTTCCGCTTCGGCAATGTTTCCCCAATGAATCTGCATAATCGCCGCCACGCGAAGGGAAACCGGCGTGATATTCGGCGTTTTTATCGCTTCATCGAACAATTTTCTGGCTTCCTGCTCTTTCCCGTCCTGATTAAGCAACTGCGCGACGACGAGTTTTGGCGCCGGAAGCGGCGATCCGGCGTCGACGACTTGTTGATAATAAGGAATCGCGTCTTCATATTTTCCGAGTTTTACGGTAACAAAACCAAGTCGGGTAAGAACGTCGGTATTTTTCGGTTCGATGGCGTTCAGTTTTTCTAAATGAATTTTTGCCTCTTCCCAGTTTTCGCGAAGTTGATACAACTGCCCCTGAACCAATTCCGAGAGCCGTCCGAGAATTTGACGCCGTTTAGGATTTTGCGAGATATTTTCCAGAAGGGCCGTTCCTTTCTCCACAAGTAATCGGGCTTCCATTAAACGATTTTCCTGAACCGCAAAATCCGCCAGCAACAGAAACGCTTCGGGGTCTTGCGGATAATCCCATGTCGTTTTATCAAGCCACCGGCGCACTTGATCGCTCTGTCGCGCGTTTGCCGAAAATTGCGCCATGAAAATTCCCGGCGGCGGTTGCGTTTTATCTTTTTGATAAAAACTTGTCAGCTTTTCAATCGCGCTTTCGTAATCTCGCGCGCTGAACGCGGAGGTTGCTTCCGCGATTTCGGAAAGCGCCGTTGTTTTGTTTTCCGATTCGTCCGCCGCTTTTTCCGGCTTGTTGTTTACCGCTTTTTCCAATTCCTTTTGCAGAATCGGAGATTCGTCTTTTCTAATAACCGGTTCCGCCGGAGTTTCGGATTTCTCCTTCTCTTTTTCGTTCGGTTTTTCGGATTGAGATTTCGTATCCGCGTAATACATCTTTTTAAACGCGTTATAATCTTCCGTTTTGATTTCGGATTTGGTTTCGTCGTCGCCCGTTTTCGGCTTGGAAGAATTGGCGGACGACGAAGAAAGCGCCGCTTTTTCCGGTTTCGGCGGAGCGCCTTGCGGATATTGCGCTTTCGCTTGCCGGCATACGACGACGGCAAATAATACCGCTACGGCAAAAAGCGGATAAAAAAGCAACAACTTTTTTTGATTCTTCATGACAATTCTTTCTTATTGTTTTTTCGTAATATTTTGCGAGATTTTTCGCAGGTATCAGGAATCAGTGTTGGCTGACCATACTTTCCCATGTTGAAAACCAATACTGGTACCTGAACCCTGGCGACTGACTAAATTCCTTCGTGCCTTTGTGTGAGAAAAAAAATGTTTGTGTAAGAAAAGGTTTCACACGGAGGCGCTGAGGCACAAAGAAGTTAAAAATTAAAAGTGAAAAGTTTCGCAAACGGAATGCAGCGCTCTGGGATTGAAATAATCGTTTGCCTAGCTTTTCGTTTTTCATTTTTATCTTCCACGAACCACCCCGTCGGTCGGCTGCGCCGCCCGCCACCCCTCCAACGGAGGGGAATTTTGTTTTAGGTTACAGGTACCAGGGTTGGTTTTCAACACGCGAAAGTACGGAATGCCAACCCTGAAACCCGTCATCTAAAATCTCTCTTTAATAGGAAAACGTCATACTGATATGCGGTCGTCCGTTTCCGCGTTTATTCGGAACGTCGGTATGCAACTGCCAACCGTAATCCGCTTTGATATTGAAATACGGATTGAGGGAATAACGGAGTCCGACGCCGACGCTATTGACGTAATCGCTCTTATAATCCCAGCTTGCCATACGATGGTTGTTCCATCCCATGCCGTGATCGTAAAAAACAACCGCCTGAAATTGGTCTAATTCCCGCGTTCGGAAACATCGTGACAATCCAAGCGTTTGCGGAGCGGTTTGCAATTCCGCCGTAAACAACAAGGCATTGTCGAAATTGAGTTGATAGGAATCGTAACCGCGCACGCTGTTTGTTCCGCCCATTCCGATCTGTTCGGTCGTAAACAGATTTTTATTCGCCGCCTGTCCTTCGCCTTTAAGATAAAGACGAAACTTTTTACAAAACAAGTCGCGGTATCGTTCCAGACGGAGTCTTGCATACGCGTATTGACTTTCTGCGCCGGGACGGTAAGCCGTAAAAATATTGTCGTAATTTCCTTGCGAAAACTTGCCGGGACTGACGTAAAAATTCGCTCCTAACATCCAAAAACCGTTATCGTCGTACAATTTGGCGTTATAACCGAGTTCAATTTGGGCAACGTCCGCCGGTCTTGTCGAAGTCGCAAAATGATAACCGCCGAAATCCAACGTATTGTTGAGTTCTTTGAATTGAAAACCGGCGTGAAAACGATGTTCGTACCAACTTTTTTCGTCGAAATAATGCGTTTGCAATTTCTTATCGTATAAAAAACCGAGTTCGGTATAAAATCCGTCGTGTTGAAACGGCGCGATATTCGGCTGCATGGTCGCGTAACTTCCATAAAAAATCAGCCGATCTTTATTCGCGCGGGGAATCGCGTAAACCGCCGAATGAGAAATCACGTCTTTGAAATTCGGACTGGTCGTAAATTGATATGATAACGTATGATCGCGATTGAAAGCGTTTCCCCAAACGGCTCCGATTGACAAGCGTTCCAAGCTGGTCGCCCGCGTTCCGGTATCGTTGTAACCGGCGTAAAATTGCCACGGAAAACGATCTTTGACTTTGAATGCAATATCCGTTTCGCCGAAACTTTGCCCCGGACGCATATCAATATTTACGCGGCGAAACACGCTTTCATTGAGCCATCGTAACTCTTCAAGCATTTCGCTTTCCGCGATTTGCCGTCCTCTGCACAAATTGATATACCTCGCAAGAACGCCGGGATTAAAATATTGCGTTCCTTCGACTGTGATTCTTCCGATTTTCGCTTCCGTCACCACGATAAACACCACGCCGTTTGTAATATCTTGTTCAGGAACGCTAACGTCAACCACCGGTCTTCCCGCATCTTTGTAATACAGAATAACGTCGCGGGCTAACGAATTCAGCGACGCAATACTGACCGGACGACCGAGATAAGTATTAACAATATTATTGAAAGAACCGTTTCGGAGAATATTAAGATTTTGTCCTTGAATTGAAATTCCCGGCATGTCGGGAGCGGGACTTGTCGCCATTTCCTGCCGATCAACAAAAATCACTCCCCGAAGTTCGGGAAGCAAAATATCGGGACTTCCGCCGGATTGCGGAGTTTCTTCCGGCAACCGAACGTCGCCGACGTTTCCCAACGGCGAAATCGGCTGATAACGCAAATCAAGGTCTTGCGCAGGAAACGCCGCCGTTAGAAAAACAGTCGTTCCCGCAACGATGACAAACAACTTTGCCGATTGAACAAAGAAAAAATTTTTGAGTAGATGGATGCGTAACTTCATAGGATTACCTGCCGCTACTTCTTAAACTAAGATGAAATGAACAAGACCAAATCGTTGAAAACGATTGGCGACTTGCGACCGCATCCTGCATTTCGCCGCATCCATACCGTAACTTGAAAATCTCAAGTCACTCAATTTGACGAGTCAACGACTCTATCATTTTATTACATCGGAAAGAAAGACAAAGAGAACGCAATGATTTTCTTATAAAAAAATAAAACGAGAGATTTGTGATTCGGTCGTAACGCTTGTTTGGATTGTTTGTGTAAAAACATAAATTCAGGAAAAAGCCGCAAACAAGCGTTGAATTTGACGCGATAATTATGACAAAGAAATTTTTATCAAGATTCTAAATTTTAATTTATGCCAAGCAGTTCTTGTTCTGAAACAACAAGCATGTCCAGATCAATCTGATGATAACGTTTTCCTGTAGGACCGTAAAAAAGAACTCGGTTTTTATCTTTTTCCCAGATCGCTGTAATTCTCACTGCGCGGGGACCATAAAGACAAAACATAACTCCGCACGCATCTTGCCTGCCGCGTTTGATCAACGCTTCAGACGTCGGAAAAGAATCTGTTAATAATTCGTGATGTTCGCATAGCATTTCATATACAAAAAACCGTAAATCAGAAAACGTTTTAATCGTTTTAACGCTCGCTGCAACCATTGTCAAAAACCTGATCTATATTCTGTTTAAAATTTTATGTCGCAATTTTACAAAAAATAAAATTGAATCGCAATAAAAAATTTTGAGATTCAATTTGACATAAATATGCAACATAGGAAAAATAAGTATTTTTCAATATAAAAAATATCGGAAAATGAAATTTTATTCTTTTGCAAAACGTCAAGCGACAATAAAAGTCAACCAATGCGGCAAAGTCGATAACGGTATCTACAATAAATCATATTATGCAGAATCGTTATTTTTACGTCTGGTTTTTCACGTCAAAGCATTCGTAACAATTTCACGGGCTTCGTTAAGAATTTGTTGAAGATGTTCTTTGCTGTGAAATGATTCCGCGTAAATTTTATAAATATTTTCCGTTCCCGACGGACGCGCGGCAAACCAACCGTTTTCCGTCACGATTTTCAAGCCGCCGATTGGAGCGTTGTTTCCCGGCGCATTGGTTAGTTTTGAGATAATAGGTTCGCCTGCAAGTTCTTTGACAGTCGCCTTTTCCGGCGTAAGATTTTTGAACGCCGCTTTTTGTTCTAACGTTGCCGGTTGGTCAACCCGCGTGTAATACGATTTTCCGTAACGATTTTCGAGTTCGCGGTAATGCAAGCCCGGGTCTTGCGACGTTTTTGCCAAAATTTCCATCGCCAAAAGATTCAAAATAATGCCGTCTTTATCGGTTGACCAAACTTTGCCGTCCAATTTAAGGAAACTTGCCCCAGCGCTTTCTTCGCCGCCGAAACCGATTGTCCCGTCGAACAGCCCGTTCACAAACCACTTAAATCCTACCGGAACCTCGATCAAACGCCGGTTCAGTCCTGCGGCAACGCGGTCGATCATCGAACTGGAAACCAACGTTTTACCGATTCCAACATTCGTTGCCCAATTGTTTCGATTTTTGAAAAGATAATCAATAGCAACGGATAAATAATGATTCGGATTCATCAATCCCGCCGAAGGAGTCACAATTCCATGCCGGTCGGTATCGGGATCGTTGGCAACGGCGACGTCGAATTGTTGAGCGAGCGCCACAAGTTTCGTCATTGAATACGGACTGGAACAATCCATGCGGATTTTTCCGTCGTGATCGACTGACATAAACGAAAAAGTCGGATCAAGTTTTGAATTGACGACTGTAATATTCAATCCGTACATTTCGGCAATTGGTTCCCAATAGGCGCAACCGGCGCCGCCCAACGGATCAACGCCGATTCGGATTCCCGATCTTGAAATTGCCGTAAGATCAATAATATTCCGCAGATCGGTGATATACGGCGTCATAAAATCGCGAGGATGCGTTGTCGCCGCTTGATACGCTTTCCGATGCGATAATCGTTTGACATTCTTGCACTTATCGCGTAACAATTCGTTAGCGCGGTCTTGAATCCAGCCAGTCGCGTCCGTGTCCGCCGGTCCGCCGTGCGGCGAATTATATTTGATACCGCCGTCGCAAGGCGGGTTGTGCGAAGGAGTTATAATGATTCCATCAGCCGGTTGCGAGGAATTTTCCCGATTGTAGGTCAAAATGGCGTGCGAAATAACCGGCGTAGGAGTGAACGCTTCATTTTCCTGTAAGATGACCGTAACGTTATTAGCTGCAAGAACTTCCACCGCAGTTCGCTGCGCGTCGGACGAAGCGGCGTGCGTATCTTTTCCAAGAAACAACGGACCCGTACAACATTTTTCCGCACGATATTCACAAATCGCCTGCGTAATTGCCAGAATATGCGATTCGGTAAACGAACCGTTAAGCGGCGTTCCGCGATGTCCGCTTGTTCCGAAAGAAACTTTTTGCGCGGCATTCGTTACGTCCGGCGTCAATTGAAAATAATTATTCTTTAATTCTGACACATCAATCAAAAGTGATTCCGGCGCTGGTTTTCCTGCCAATTCACTGACCATAATTCAGTTTCCTCTATCGTTATTTGTTCTCAAATCAAAAATTGACTTATCCATCAATCGTAGAATCTAAATAGGGATTCATAGAGAAAAAAGATAAAATTTTTCTAGATTTTCCTCTTCAATTCATAAGAATTATTTTGATTCATTTGGCAACAAAATCAAGAGAGACGACTTGAATCCCCCCCAGTTTCACTGCAAAAGTATCTACACATTTTTTTCAAATTGCGGGAATCCCCAAAACCGCTCTTTTTTCGCGGGGGAAAATTTGTTAAGATTCCGGGCAAACCGCTGACTTTGCGTCTTGTGATCGTGAAACTTCTTGATAAGAAAACCGGCGACGAGTTGAGTTGTTGGCGTCTATTTACGAATGTTCCGGGCGACGTTTCGTCGGAGCAAATTGCGTTATGGTATTATTATCGTTGGGATATTGAATCGTATTTTAAGTTGATGAAAGCGGGCGGGAAAGTTAAAAGTGAAAAACTACAAAGATAAAAGTTGGGCAAATGATTATTTTAATCCCGGAGCGACGCATTCCGCTTGCGAAATTTTTAGTTTTTAACTTTTAATTTTTAACTCGCTTCGCGGCGTTTGCAGCGCGACGCCGGAAGCGGAGGAACTCAAAACCGTGTTGACTCGTTTGAGCGGCAAGAGTCGCAAACGCGGCAAGCCGCCGACCGCAGGAATTTTGCTTTCGGGATTATTCGTGTTGCTCCAAGTCCTTGACTACCTGAATTCCATGGGCAACGACCTGAACCAAATCGCAAAACTTCGCGCTCCTCAAAAAATCCCTGCCAAATTTTATAAAAGATGGGGAGATACTTTTGCTGTGAAACTGGGGATAGGAAATGCGCGAGAAGAAAAAAAACTATGTAGGAGTTTCCCATGAAAATTCCCCTCCACCGGAGGGGAATTTTATTCCTTCGTGACTTTGCGTCTTTGTGTGAGAAAAAAATAAGGTAATAAGGTTTGTATTTTTGGGGGATTTGGCGCTAATGAGGTTGTTTTGTTTGGAAAATAAGGTAAAAATAAGAGTCGGGGTTTTGACGTCAAAAAATCTAAAATATTTGTGGAGATACTTTTGCCGTTGGAGGAGCATCCGTCGGCGCAGCCGACCGACGGGGCGGTTCATGGAAGTTAAAAACTAAAAGTTAAAAATTGGGCAAGCGGAATGCGTCGCTCTGTGATTGAAACAATCATTTGCCCAACTTTTAGCTTTTCGCTTTCTTCAACTTACTTGGGACTTTGCGCCGCTGTGAGAAATATAAAAACAAAATAAAAGATAAAGTCATTTTAGTATATCATGCAGAAAAATTTGATTTTGATTGGTTATCGCGCGACGGGCAAAACGTCGATTTCACGTCAGCTTGGCGAGACGCTGCAATGGAACGTCGCAGATTCCGACCGATTGATTGAGCAAAAAGCGAAAAAAAGTATCGCGAAAATATTTGCGGAAGACGGCGAACCGGCGTTTCGCAATTTGGAATCCGAAGTATTATTTGAAGCGTTGCAAAAGCGCCCTCTCATTCTTGCGACCGGAGGCGGATTGCCAATGCGGGAGGCGAATCGGATATTACTGCAACAATTCGGCAAAATCGTTTGGCTGAAAGCGTCGCCGAAAACAATTTTGGAACGAATGTCCGGCGATCCCAATACGGAAACAACTCGTCCGCATCTCACTCAACTTCCGCCGTTCGAAGAAATCCAATACGTTCTCGAACAACGAAGTCCGATTTATCGGGAAATTGCCGATTTAGAAATCGATACCGACCAGAAACCACCCGAAGACATTGCCGCTCAAATTGCGTCGTGGTTACAAAAAGAAAGCGTCAAAACGTCCGTTTGTTAAAACGCGGAATCGCATAAACGCGGCGGAATTTTCAAAGCTGATTCGATCGTTATTGAGTCACCACCATTCGATATTGGCTTCGTAAGTAATACTTTTCGGTTCGGCGGGAGTATCGCGGTTGGCGAGATAAATTTCCATCAAATCGTCAAAGTGATACAAAAACGCTTTCACAATCGCCGGATTAAAACGTATTCCGGCGTCTTGTTCGATCATGCCTTTCACAAGATTCGGCGGAATCGCTTTTTTATAAACGCGGTGCGACGTTAACGCGTCAAACACGTCCACTACGGAAACAATTTGCGCCGAAAGCGGAATATCTAGTCCCGACAATCCGTCGGGATAACCGGCGCCGTCAAACCGTTCATGATGATGACGCGCAATATCAATCGACATCGCAAGAAAGCTGGAGTATCCCGTGTTTTGCATCGCGGATTGAAGCGTTTGCGCTCCAATCGCGCAATGTTCTTTCATGATTTCAAACTCTTCTTTTGTTAACGGTCCTTTTTTGCCGAGAATATGATCGGGAATGGAAATTTTCCCAATGTCGTGTAACGGACTGGCGTTATAAATGTCGTCGAGAAAAGTAGGATCAATTTCCGGAAAAATTCCCTGACGATACAAATCTTCCGCAAGAACATGGCTGTAATCGCGAATGCGCTCGAGATGTTGTCCCATTCCCGAAACGCGCGATTCCGCCAGTTTTGCAATGACAAACACTGCCATATTTCTCGCGGAATCAATTTCTTCCGACTTTTCCCGCACAAGGTCTTTCATGCGGTCTTGCTGCTGATTCGCATAAAAGTGAGCCAACCAAAGTTTTTCGATTTGACACCGTCCGCGCGCCATGACGCGGAATTTTTCTTTTAATTCGCCAAAATGAAGCGGCTTAAAAATATAATCGTCGGCGCCGATATTGTAATAATGAAGACGCGTTTCAACTTTCATGTCGGAACACATCGCGACAATCCAGATAAAATCTCCGAGCGGCGATTTTTTCACGCGCTCGTAAAATGTTTCAACCGTCATATCCGGTAATAAATCATCGACAAGTAAAATGTCGGGAGAAAATTCCGCGAAAAGCTGCAAACATTTTTCACCGGTTTGTACTATCAAAACCTGATGCTCAACGCGCAACATTTCCGCAATTCTTTCGCCGCCTTCCAACTGATTATCAACAAGGATGATTCGCATATGAGAAATAATGACGCGTAAAGTGATTACTTCAAAAGATTACCATGAAAATATAGGTTATGATTATTTTGAAAGAGATGAATTTTTCCGCAAAATTTCACTTTTAGGAAAATTCTTTGTTTCTAATAAAAATTTCCGTTCCGCGAAGCGCCGAAGAGTTTTTCGGCAAGAACCGATAACTCTTTTTCTCCGCCGATGAAATGATAAACGGTATGTTGATGCGTCAGCGTTTGATTCGGTTTTAGAAACGCGGCGGGAGAAACGCTCTCCAGTTCGAAGAACGGTCCCATGATACTGCCGTCGTCAAGCGGTCCGTCGTTGTAAGCGTTCATGGCGTCGCCGGCAAACGGGTCTTTCTCCGTATTCCATTCCTGACTCAAATAAACGGCGTCGGGTTCCACGTCATAAGTAATTACGGTCAATCGTCCGGCGTCGGGATCATAATTTCCGGCAATCGCCGACGTGCGCCGACTGTTCAAACCGAGTTTACTGCGATATTTGCCGTCGGTCTTGAAATAAATAACATTCCCCTTAATTTTGAGACGATCCGGCGGAATTGCTCCGAAGTAATCGGAAGTCGCGATTTTTCCCAGTTGCTCTTCGTCGCCTTCGCGGAAAGGAATGAGCGTAACGGCTCGCGGCGACGGATGGAACATATCAAGTATCCAAATACAAACGGTTCCCGTTTCTTTCGTCCATTCAAAATCATTCCGATTGATAAGCCGGTTTTCCGTTGCGTAGGCGACGGTTTTCACGCCGCCGGGAATTTCCGTCCCTTTCCATTGGGCGGCAATCGTTTCCGTTTCCATCAACGAGATTGTCCGCTCAACGCTCAACTTTAACCGTCTGCCCAAATAATTGGTCGCTTCCATCTCCTTTTTCAGCGAAACCGTTTTTTGCCCGGATTCCACGACTTCCCACACTTCGAGATCAAGCGGTTTGGGAACGTGCCAGTTGTCGTACGTTTGTTTCGCGCCGGGCGGAAAGTAAATGGAAAACCTTCCGCCTTCCGGTCCGATCCAGAAACGGTTTTCTCCGCCGTATCCGTTCATGTGTTCGTCAATCGCGTCCGACTCCAACGCTTTGTCATTGACAAAGCCGTTACTTTTTCCCCGCATTCCGTCGGCGGTACTGGTAAAGACCCTCGCCTGATATTTGGGCGAAACAATCGCTTGCGCCCGCTCGGCGTCGTCCGACAAGACAATTCTATCCTTGTCTTTTTGCGACAGATATTGCCGATCGTAACCAAACGTTCCTTTTTCAAATGGATTCATTGTATTCATTTCTCTATTTTTCTGCAAACAACCAAGCTGTAATAAGCAATGACTGCAAACGCGATAGCCGGAATCCAATACGCCAGTTTGATATTGGAAGAATCGGAAACGATTCCCTGAATTTGAGTCAACACCGCCGCGCCGGCAATCGCCATCACCATTCCCGCGCCGCCGATTTTGGTATCGTCTTTCAGTCCTCTGACGCCGGTTCCGTAAATCGTCGGGAACATCAACGACATACACCCCGTAATCCCCACCAATGCGTAAACGCCGACAATTCCTTTTCCGTAAACCGTCAGCAGGCAGAGAACGACGGCGGTCGCGGCTAATACCGCAAGAATTTTTCGCGGCACGATCAATTTCATCAAACCGGTGCAGACAAAACGCATCGCAACAAATAAAATCAACGACATAATATAATAAGTTGCGCCTGCCTGCTCCGAAGTTCGCGGTAGTAAATCGTTGAATCCGATCATTTCGCAAAAACGATAAAAGCAGGCGGCAACCGGTTCAAGATTTCGCAATTTTTCAACAATCCTGTCCGGCGAAGGAGACGCGCCGAGCGAAGCCACGACGCCGTTGAAGTTCATCTCTTGCATCACATAACGGATCACAAACGACCAAACGGAAATCTGTGCTCCGACATAAAAGAACTGCGCGACAACGCTCCAGACATAAATTTTATTTTTTATTAACCGTTTGAACGTTGCGATCAACTCTAATTTTTGTCCTCCTTCTTTTAGTTTCGGCATTTTGGTCGCCAAGATCGCCAGAAGCAGCAGAAACATTACGAATCCCAGCGTCACATAGGTCATGGTGACAGAGTTCAGTTCCCGTCCCTGAATTTCCGCCAGTTTCGTGGGCGGAAGCGACGCTCTTTCGGAAGCGGTCAGCAAATTCAATTGAGAGAGAATAAAAACCTGACTGATTACTACGCCTGCAATCGCTCCGAACGGATTGAACGATTGAGAAAAATTCAAACGCTGCGTCGCCGTTTCTTCCGGTCCGATGGCGCAAACGTAAGAGTTGGCGGCTGTTTCGAGTACGGACAATCCGGCAAACAAAATGAAGATCGCCACCAGATACATGATAAAACTCGCGTCGGCATTGATTTGCAGACACAGCATTGCCGGATAAAACAGAAAGCATCCGCCGGCATAGAAGAACAATCCCAACAAAACGCCGGATTTATAGGTAAATCTTTTGATAAATAATGCGCTGGGAACAGCGCAGCAACCGTAGCCCAACAGATAACAAACAACTTGAATCCACGCGGTTTTAGAATCCGACATGCTCATAATTCGTTTAAACGCCGCAAGCATTGTGTCGGTCAGATTATTCGGAATTGCCCACGCGAAAAACAAACTTGTCAGCAGGATAAACGGCAACAAGATATTTGGAGGAATGATTCGCGGTTTCATTAAAGGTCTTTCTATTGTTATAAAAATCGAAAATCTTTCACGTTTTTGCTTTTCTCCTTTAAATTTCGGCTTTAAAATAAAAAATACGTCAAATTGCGGGAGAAACAAAAAGGGAAGTCAATTTTTCAAGCGAGAACCGTATATTGTACCGTACTGCGTCATGAAAGTGAAAAATTCCTAAATCCAATAAGGCGGACTTCACAGTAAAAGCTCGTCGTTATTATTTTAACGACGTCAACCCGGAAAAGCAACAAAATTGGAACTTTCAGAAAGAGCAAGAAAGATGGAGAGGTTACCCTTCGTAAGAGAGCAGAATAAGCGGTACAATTTTGTGAGTATTCTTGCGTTAAGTTACGTTTTTGTTATCGCCGACGATTGTCAAACTGTGGTTATCTCATAGAAAATAAGACGATAAGAAAATTTATTTCATTGATTTGTCAAAATTAAAGAAAGGCGCTTTGTTAGAAATTCCAGATTTTGTCAAATAATGCGGCGAGCGTTGTAATTTGTCGGCAAAACGAGTCATTGGCATATTTTTTGCTTTTCACGGCTTATTACGACAAACATTCCGCTTTTAAAATCGCTGTTCTTATAATTCAGCAAATAGAAAAGACAAAAAAAATGCAGCAATGCAATCACGCTTCGTTTCCAACGGAGTGTTTTACCAACGATTCGTCCGGTTGCACGCGATGGCGGAATGAACTGCGGCTTCTTTATGAAATCAGCATTATTCTTTCCGAAACGTCGGACGTGGAATCGGTGTTCAAGCCGTTGTTGGAAAAAATGGCGTCTTGCATTGGAATTATCCGAGGCGCGATTTCCATTTTAAATCGCGTTACGGGAGAAATCGACGTTGCCGAAGGATACGGTTTGGACAACGAACAACTGAAAAAAGGATGTTATCTTCCCGGCGAAGGGATCACGGGACGAGTCGTCAACACCGGTAATCCGATTGCCGTGCCGCGAATTTCGGAAGAACCGCTTTTCCTTAACCGTACCGGCGCACGAGATAGAAAGGAAGCGTGCGAAACGTCGTTTATCTGCGTTCCGATTCGCAGCGGAGTCGAAGTCATTGGAACGATCAGCATCGATTTGCCATATTCGTCGGAACCATTAGAAGAAAAAGTCTGGCTTTTAACCGTTGTCGGAGCGTCGATCAGTCAATTTGTTCATGTTTGTCAAGTTTCCCTCGAAGAGTTTAACGAGTTGAAGGTGGAAAACAGTCGTTTGCAGGCGGAGTTGCAGGAACATTGTCATAAATTTTCGTCGATTGGCAAGAGTGAAGGAATGCGGCGGATTCATCGGCAGATGAATATGGTTTGCAATACGAAAGCGACCGTGTTGTTGCTTGGCGAAACCGGCGTCGGCAAAGAGCGCTTCGCCAATGATATTCATTATGCGTCGTTGCGGGCGAAGGCGTCGTTTATCAAAGTGAATTGTGCGGCGATTCCTGAAAATCTGATCGAAAGCGTTTTGTTCGGACACGAAAGAGGTTCGTTCACCGGCGCGGTGCAGCAGCAAAAAGGATATTTTGAACAAGCGGACGGCGGCACGATATTTCTTGACGAAATTGGCGAATTGCCGCTTATATTACAATCGAAATTCCTACGAGTTTTACAAGAGCGGACGTTTGAGCGTATTGGCGGTTCGGAAACGCTTCATGTCGATGTGCGAGTGATTGCGGCGACCAATTGCGATCTGAAAAAACTCGTTGACGAGGGAACGTTCCGGCAAGACTTGTATTATCGGCTCAGCGTCTTTCCGATTATCATTCCGCCGCTTCGCGAGCGCAAAGCGGACGTTATGCTGTTGGCGAATCATTTTGCAAAACGCTTTTGCGAGGAATACGGAAAACCGCAAGTCTCGTTTTCGGTTTCGACGACGAATATATTAAACAATTATTCGTGGCCCGGAAACATTCGCGAATTGGAAAATTCGATAGAACGCGCCATTATTCTTTCGACCGACGGCGTGATTCATAGTTATCATTTACCGGAAGAAATTCAGCAGGCGATGATGGGGAACTTTGTTTTGCGGCGAATCGGAACATTACCGGAAGTCCTTGAATCGGTCGAGCGGGATATGATTGCCGAAGAACTCCGCCGCGCCAACGGCAATATGTCGAAAGCCGCAAAGCGTCTCGGAATCACCGAGCGAATCATGGGACTTCGTATCGCAAAATATCAATTAGACCGAAGCAAAAAGAAAGGATGAATCGGGAAGAAAGTGAAAAGTTAAGAGTGAAACGCGAAAAGCAAGAAAAGGCGGGTTTTTATCTTTCACTTTTAACTTTTGGCTTTTAACTCTTAATTTCCCATGTCTGATTATCAAGTTTTTTTCGACGAAGGACGAGCTTTTCACAAAGCCGCGCGGGGATCGATACGGCGACCGGAGGTGTTTACGCCGGAAATCGTGCAAAATATTGCGGCGATGGCGATTGAAAAATATTTCATGGCGATTTTTTTAAAACGCGGGCGGTTACCGTTGAATCACACGGCGTCCGATTTTCTCATGGAAGCGAAGTTGTTTTTGCCGGTGAGCGAAGAACTGGAAAATACGTTGCTTTATATGGATCAACTTCAGCAACTTTGTTCGATGGAAACGTTCAAAATCACGCCGCCGGATAAAAACGACGTGTTCCGGTTTTTGAAAGCGGCGGACGAAACGGCGGCGATGGCGGAGCGGGAAATTTTCACATGCGACGGATAACGGTTTTCGACACGACATTACGCGACGGCGATCAAGCGGCGGGACTTGCGTTTTCACGAAGCGACAAGCCGTCGCTGGCGCTGGCGTTGGCGGACGCGGGCGTTGATGTTGTCGAAGCGGGTTTTCCGTTTTCCTCCGACGCGGACTTTTATGCGTGTCGGGAAACGGCGGCGATCTTGCGGGGAAGTCCGGCGAAAACGGCGATGATGTGCCGTGCGCGCGGCGCGGAGATTCGTCGGACGGCAAACATTCTTGGCGAGTCCGGCGTTTTGCATCTGACGTTGCCGGTCAGCGACGCTCATCTTGTCGCGGCGGGGAATCTGACTCACACGCAGCTTATAGAAAAAGCGGTAAAAGCCGTTACCTTTGCGGCGGGAATGCTTTCTTCGCTGGAAGTCGGCGCTGAAGACGCGACTCGCGCGAATGTTGATTTTCTCTGCGATTATTGCGAAGCGGTTATCGCGGCGGGCGCTACGGTCGTCAACATTGCCGACACGCTTGGCGTTCTTACGCCGCCGCAAATCAAGACGCTTATTCAAACTTTGCGAACGCGGGTTTCGGGATTTAGAAACGCCGCGTTGAGCGTTCATTGTCATAATGATTTTGGATTGGCGACGGCGAACGTTCTTGCCGCAGTGGAAGCCGGTTGCGATCAGATTGAAGCGACCGTCGGCGGATTAGGGGAACGCGCGGGAAACGCCGCGTTGGAGGAAATTGCCGTCAATCTTGCGTTGCATCCTGAAACGTACCGCGCGGCAACCGGAATAAGGTTAGAATCGCTTGCCGATTTAACGGCGACATTTTGCCGTTCCGCAGGAATCTCGCTCGGACCACTCAAACCGCTGACCGGTTGGAACGTTCGCGCTCATGCGTCGGGGATTCATCAAAGGGGAGCGGCAATTTCTAAAGACAACTATTCGTCGGAATTTGTAAGAATGTTTGGTAAAATTCCTGAGCGAATTGTGCTGTCGCGTCATTCGGGAAGAGCCGGCGTTTGTCTTGCCGCCGAACAAAACGGACTCGAAGCGCTCGACGACGACGAAGCGGAACGAATTTTGGAGCGAATCAAACGGTCGGACAAACGAACATTCGGCGTTACGGAGTTTTATACGCTTGCGGGAGAATTTCGATTACTGCCGTTTGGCGTTCCGAAACCGTTTTGTTGTTCGGCGTACTCGGAATATCATTACGATGGATACAGCCGCGTGATGGCGACGCTTTCCGACAATCGGACGGTTGTTGGCGAAGGTTTGACGGCGGAAAACGCCGTCTTGAACGCGGCGCGGGAATTTTTCGGCTTGGAGTTGTCTCTTCTCCGCATGGAACTCAACGGGCGCGACGGACAATACCGTTTCTATGCGGAAATCGCAATTCCCGGCGAAGAAAACGCTGCCGTTGAGCGTTGCGGCGCTCTTCCCGGACGTTTACTCTTTGAATGTTTGCTCGACGCAATCAACCGCTCCCAACTCAAAAAATGCAAAAACATTTGTCCAAAACTACTAGGTTAGCGCTTTCCCTGTGAGAAAGAATAAGACGTTTCCGATTAGAAATAGGCGTTGTTCCGGCGTCAAAACTCGTCGGGAATGTTATGTCCCATTCTATCGCGTTTGGTGGCGATGTAATGTTCGTTATACAGATTGACTTGTCCCATAATTGGAATTTGATCCTCCACTTCAAGATCAAATCCGCCGTAAATAAAAGCGTCGGTCTTTTTCGGATTGTTTGTCAACAGCCGCACTTTAGCGATTCCTAAATCCTTGAGAATCTGGATTCCAACGCCGTAATCCCGCAAATCCGCTTTGTGTCCCAACGCAAGATTCGCGTCCACCGTGTCGAGTCCCTGATCCTGCAATTTATACGCTTTGATTTTTTCCACAAGTCCGATACCGCGTCCCTCCTGCGGCAGATAAACCAAAACGCCCGCGCCTTCTTCCTGCATTTTTTTCATCGCAAGATGCAACTGGTCGCCGCAGTCGCATCGCAACGAACCAATCAAATCGCCGGTAAAACACGACGAATGCAATCGCACTAACGGAGCGTCAGTTTTCGCAATGTCGCCCAATACAATAACAATCGGTTCTTCCGGTTCGTATTTCACGCGGTAAACCCGAATGACGCCGAGACCATATTTTGTCGGCAGATTTGCCTCGGCGACGCATTCGACAATTTTTTCGTGACGGCGACGGTAACGAATGAGTTCTTCAATGGTCGTGATACGCAAATGATAGGTTTTTGCCAGTTCAAAAAGTTCGTCGGTTGCGGCGCGGTTTCCCGTTTCGTTTAGAATTTCACAAAGTACTCCCGCGGGCTGTAAACCGGCAAGCCGCGCAAGATCAATCGCCGCTTCGGTGTGTCCCGCACGGCGAAGAACGCCGCCTTCTTTTGCCGCTAGCGGAAAAAGATGTCCTGGACGCACAAAGTCGGACGGCTTGGCGTTAGGACTGATCGCCGCAAGAATTGTCGCCGCTTTTTCCTGAGCGGTGATTCCTGTTCGCGCGGACGCATGGTCAATGGGAACGGTGAACGCCGTTTGCAGCGGCGCGGTATTTTCCGTGACCATCGGCGGCAAATCCAATTTATGACACAATTCCGGCAAAATCGGCATACAAACCTGTCCGCGACCATGTTTCAGCATGAAATTCACTTTTTCATCAGTGATTTTTTCTGCCGCGCAAATCAAATCGCCTTCATTTTCGCGTTCCTGATCGTCGGTAACAATCACGATTTCGCCGTTTTTCATCGATTCAAGGACTTCTTCGATGGAAGAATAAGTCATAATTTTCACCATTGGACAAAGAATACAGGATAGATAAATATATATTGGGCGTCTCTAATAACCCATTCTTTTTCTGAAAATTCAAATTTCGTTATTTTTCAGAGTTCATGTCTCGCTTTTTTGTCTTGAAGTTCATTCTATACCTTTCTTACTTTAAAATTCGATTTTTGTTTCTATTGTTTTGAACACGGAAATCACGAAATAGCATGGAATTTTTAGCGTATTTTTTCTGTGTATTCTGTGCGTTCCGTGTTCAAAAACCGAAATTTCAAGTATGACGAGTCTATCACGCAAGATGTTTGTTCATTTTTTTTCAACTTTCATTCATTTTCCTCTCGCGTATTATGCTGACGCGGAATTTCAACAAACGAATGTTGTATTCTTTCCGAAAAACATTATTCTAACATATCCGCCCGTTTTGAAAATAAGAGGTTACTATGATGCAAACCTCGTTTTTCTCCTGTTTTTCTTCAACATTATTTCTCTTTAACCTTTTTTCCTCCATTTTTTCAACCATAATCTTGCTTTTTGACGGATCGGCAAATCGCGCAAAATCCACTCCGCAGTGTAATTCGGATGCGGAAATGGTTCAATGCGAATCAATATTTTTATTATTTTTTGATAGATGGACGTTCAACAGTAATATCAAATCGTTTCGTTTTGCCGTCGGCGGTAAAAGTTAAGCCGGAAGTTTCGCTTTTACGATATTTTTCGTCGATCAGCGATTCCGGCAATTGCATTCCGCCCGGTCACGAAACAATTTTATCCGCGCCGAAAATATAAACGCGGTACGTTCCTTTCGGCAAACCGTCTTTTTCCGAAATCGAACCGACGTCGTAAGTCCCGTCTTCTTTCAACGTTCCGCGAGCGACATACGT
>JAISZO010000092.1 GCA_031269105.1 Planctomycetaceae bacterium
GGTGGTTTTCGTGACGTCTTTGACCTCGTTAGGTTGGTTAAAGGGAACGAAACGATAACTCTAATACGCTCGAAAACGAAAAAAAGAACAAGTTTTTTGAAAAATTATGCGACAAGACCCAAAAATTCTAAAAAAACTCTTGACATGAAACGGGGCGGCGGATAAAAATAAGAAACAAGTGTTTTATCATTCATTGCCGAAAACCATGACACACAAACGCTTTCAAAAAATTTCTATTTGTCGGCTTTTGTCGCTCCAATTTATCTTTTGGGCGGTTTGCGGTCAGGGTTTGCACTTTGGAGAACATTCTCATTCTGTAAGTTTTCTGCAAAATAACATTGCTCAAATTGCGTCTTCTTCCGAAACTTACGACGTCGAACATTGTTCGATCTGTTCGTTTTATCAATCGCTGCAATATACGCTTTTTGTTCCTGATATGTTATTGAACGAAATCGCGTTTCTGAAACAGTCAATGTATTTAGAAAACCGTTTCTATGTTTTCGAAGGCGCCGCGGGTCTGTTTTTACGAGGTCCGCCGCTTCTTTCATTGAGTTAATTTTTCTTTAATTCAAGCGGAATTTCATTTTTTATTTACGCATTTGCGTCTATGCGCGTCGATTTACGCTTGTTCAAACTCAATGAATGAAAGGTTTTACCAATGTTTAATTTTAATATTGAGAAATTACAATTTCGTTTTTTCGTTTCGGCAATTCTTACCGTTTTAGGATTCGGACTGTTTGCCGATGAAATTTCAATAATTCTTCGCAAAAAAAGCCAACAAGCGCGTTTTTATGCGTTCACGTTGGTCGAATTACTTGTCGTGATTGCGATTATCGGAGTTTTGATCGCGCTCTTGTTGCCTGCTGTTCAGGCAGCCCGCGAAGCGGCAAGAAGAATGCAATGCACGAACAATATGCGGCAATTCGGAATTGCACTTCACAATTATCACGACACGTTCAATCGTTTACCCGCCGCATGGTTCGGTTACGAAAGCGGCACAAACCGTCCTTACGCGCTCGGCAATCCCGGTTGGAGTTGGGCGGCTTCGATTCTTCCTTATGTGGAACAAGGAAATGTGCAAAATAATTTAGTGCATTTTGACAAACCCGTTTCCGACCCGGAAAACGAACAGGCACGACAGACCGCGTTACGTTTGTTTCGCTGTCCGTCCGATTCGGGGAACACAAATTTCACGATTGAAGAATTTGAAGCCCTGCATGAACACGAAGAAGAAGAGGAAGAACACGACGATAGCGGTTTGGACGATATGGTTTTCGCGACGGCGAATTACGTTGCGTCGTTTGGCACGGCAGATACGGAAGAAGCGGAAGACTGTCCGGCAGGAACCCTTTTCAAAACTGACGGCGCGTTTTATCACAACAGTTGTCTCGGACTCCAAGCGTTTACCGACGGTTTGAGCAACACATTTTTTATTGGCGAGCGCGCCAGCCGAATCGGAAAATCCACTTGGGTTGGAATGCCTGCCGGAGACGGTTGTTTTCCGTCGTTATTAGTCGGAACAACGCACGACGCTTTCTGCAAACAAGATGGCGGCAGCTCGCACGGTTTTTCGAGCGAACATCACGGCGGCGCGAATTTCACATTCGGCGACGGCTCCGTTCATTTCCTTTCCGAAACAATCAGCGTCGGCATTTTACGAGCGCTTTCCACGCGAAACGGAGGCGAAACATCGCAATTTTAGATTTCAATGGATTTATGACAGAACCGATTGAGCAGTTCATAATATGCGTCTGCCTGACGTTCAAAAGTAAAATATTGTTCGACGCGCAATTTGCCCGCGCGTCCCATTTCAGAAAGTTTTTCGGGAAACGTCAGCAAACGGCAAACGGCATCGGCGATTGATTCAGCGTTTCCCGACGAAACAAGCAATCCGGCGACGCCGTCTTCGACCACTTCCGGCGTTCCGCCGACAGCCGTTGCAACGACCGGAGTTTGCGCCGCCATCGACTCAAGCAGCACATTCGGCAGTCCTTCCGTGTAAGACGATTGTAAAAACAGATCGAAATGCGGTAAAAATTTATCCAATTCGTTTGTAAAACCCGGTAATCGCACAAAATTTTGCAGACCAAGTTCGGCAATCTGCTTTTGATAAGATTCGCGGAGAAAACCTTCGCCGAAAATGATCAATCCCGCCGAAAATTTTTTTTCCCGTATTGTTTTCATTGCGTCAATGAGAAGATTATATCCTTTTTCCGGGCTAAATCGTCCCGCTGCACCGAGCAAAAACGTTGTTTTTTCCGGGAACATTGTTTCAAGCGTCTTACGATCCGCCGGATTGGGAGTAGCGCCGAATCGTTCCGTACGAATTGCATTTTGAATGATTGTTACGCGATTGTTCGGCGTTCCAAAACGAATAACTTTTTTCGCTTGACCTTCGGAAACGGCAATCACATGATCGCAGCAACGGTGAAACAAACGATCCATTCGATTATAAAACCGAATCCTAAAATCTTCGTCCGTCCATCCCCGCGAAACCGTAACGACCGGAATGCGAAGCGATCGCTTGACCATCAATGCAATACAACGCGGCTTATGACCGTTAGGGATAATTATGTCGATTTTACGGGCAAGCGATTGTCGTTTCAATTCGCGGCTTGACTTGAAAAGATGAGGAAAATCGTGAATCAATTCCAGCGTTTCAAAACCTTCAGCCGCCGCTTTTTCGAGAAACTCGCGGCTGTTTCCTTTTTCAGGAAACGATCCGAGACAACACTCGATATCGGGATGACGAATCCGCAACGTTTTCGCAAGTTCAATCATTTGACGTTCCGGTCCGCCGAAAAATGGAGAAGCCGTTAGGATTAGGATTTTCATTTTATACGTAAATATTTACGGCTGGTAAAAATTTTTGATTCCAATAAATCGCCTTAACAAACTATTTTAACAGTTATCGAACACAGCGAATTTGATCTTATCATGTTAATTTTATAAATTCTATCAAAAAATACCGTTCTATTTCCAAATGTCAATCCCATTCCGCAAGAAATAGAAAAAGCCCATTCTCAAGAAACGGGCTTTAATCGTTTTTGGTACACAAAAGCCGCATAAGGCAAAATCTATTTTACCCTAGAGCGACAACATCGACCGACCATAAAACAATATTCATGGGCAGCGTCGATCATCAATCAGTACTGAATCCGAATCGGGTCGTTTTGACCGGCAAAACGAAAAATCAGACAGTCGTAGCGCTATTGCAATCGCAACCGGTTGTTTGGCAAACCGCTCTTTTTGCAGATTTTTTCGCAGCTTTCTTAGCGGTTTTTTTCGCAGACTTTTTCGAGGATTTTTTGGCAGACTTTTTCACAGATTTTTTTACTGTTTTCGCCGTTTTTTTCACTGCTTTTTTGGACGCTTTTTTTGACGCCTTTTTGCTTGATTTTTTTGCGGCTTTTTTCACTGCTTTTGCCATGTGTAAACCATCTCCTAAATTTTGTTTTTCACGAAGAAAAAGGGACAGGGTGAAAACGACTGATTGAAAAACAATAGAAACTTGTCAGTTACTTTATTTCAATACGATTTTCTTATCCCGTAGTCCATCCTTCCTTTGACAGAGGGAAACTGTTTCACCGTGAAACAGTTAACGAGTCCCTAATTGCCTTTTCAACGAAACGAATATTTGAGGAAAGCGTTTTATAAATTCTTCATGTCTTTCCATCGAAACTTTTCGTTGTTCGGCTGTCTGAATCTCGCGAATGAATCAGGAACGACGCACAAGCCGTTCCGTTATTCGCTCAATTCGCTTCAAGTTGTCGAGATGTTATTCGCATCGCAATCAACTTATACAACAACTTACACTATTTTTCAGATTGCTCAAGTGACTTATGTGAAAAATTTTAAAGTTTTTTAAAAAATTTTTGATCTTGAGACCGATTACAACAGTCAATGAAGTTAAATTTTCTTCCGATACGACCAGTAACGAATCAAAAGATATTCTGAAGACCTCTTAAAAACTCTTGCTCCGAACGCCTTGTCTATCAAATTTACTTTTGGTTTTCAGATCGGCTAAACTCTTGCGAAGTTACTTGTTTTACGAATCAAAACGTGTTATTAGACTTTCGCGTATAACGTTCAAATTCACTTTGGTTATGCAATCCTATGGCGGTTACTATCGTCAAGAAATATCGAAAACTTTATTTCTAAACGAGAAATTTTGTTTTGCGAAAACGAGAGGTAAAGCTTCAAAAAAAATAAAAAATTTTTTACTCTTCATCAAAAACTTTGTCAAAAGACGATTAGGAAGAAGGGATTTTTAGACGCGGAAGCGTCGCAAGAGAGAGAAAAGAGTTGTTGCAGAAACAAAGAAACGGTCTTATCAGACCGTTTCCCAATAAAATTTACTCGATAACATGCGCTCCTTTCATTTTTTTCATTTTTTACTTTTTCAAAAAGTCTTTTTATGGAGAAAAAACTCATCGCGCGTCGTTCACGGGGAATCCTTCGGCAATATCAGACCGAGTTCTGTTCGCTCTTTCGCAAGCGATTCAAGAGACTTTTCTGTTATCGGCGCTTTTTCCGTTTCGCGGAGTTTCTCTTTGATAAGAGGAATCCAACGTTCTTGTCCGGCGCGATTAAGATGCAGCCGGTCTTTCTGGAAAAACTCTTCTTTTGCCTTGCCGTCTTCGTCAACAATCGTCGAAAGTGCGTCAATATAATACAATCCTGTCGCTTTCGACGCCATATCCTTGATTAAATTGTTATATTCGGTCATCTCTTTACGAAATTTTTCGCGGCTTGGCGCGAGAGTCGCGGTAACAAAGAAAATTTCCGTGCGCGGCGACTCCGCCCAAATTCTCGCGAGAAATTTTTTGAAATTTTCAAAGGTCGTTTTGCCGCTAGCGCCTCCGGCGACATCGTTCGTACCGCAAAAGAAAACAATTTTTGCCGGTTGATACGGCAAGATAATTCGATGCGTCGCATATAAAACTTCTGGGATCGTCGATCCGCCAAACCCGCGATTGACCGCTTGAAACTCCTGAAAATCTTCTTCCAGTTGTTTCCCCCACAACGCCCAAGTCGAACTGCCGACAAACATCGTGCAACTTTTGGGCGGCGGATTCTCCTCGCTCTTTTGCTCGTATGCGACGATGTTTTTCTCAAACCGAAATTCCTGCGCGGCGGAATTTTTGGTCGTTTGCCCTATTGCGGTAAAACAAAAAACAACCATTGAAATTCCTGACAAACCAACTGCCGTCAGAAAATTACGCTTGAAACTTTTTACTATTCTTTTCATTTTTACTTTCTTTCTTGAAATGGAAGGAAGAGACTTTGTTAAAATTGTTACTTTGCAATCCCTCTTCGTTGTTCTCAAGGGATTGCACAATCGCCGGTTCAGAATGTTCTTCCGGCGCGTATGTAATCGGCGTAAGCGTGAAGCCGATAATGATAAACGCCAGCGTTGCCCAGCCGAGTATCGTGCGGAAAGCGCCGATTTTCGGCGCGTCGTTTTGCGTTGGCGGATGTTTCGGATTCATCAGCCAGAGAAGAATAAGCATCAATATCCAGAAATAATGCTGCGAAATAATCACATACGCAACAATCAATGTAAACAGCAGCATCGAAAAATCGGGGGCGCGTTTGCCGAGAATCGCGTAAAACACATGTCCGCCGTCAAGTTGTCCAATCGGAAAAAGATTGAGCGTCGTGAGAAACAACCCAAACCATCCCGCCATTCCGACTGAATTTAAATAGAGCGTCAAGTCGTCGGGAATCTCGCCGAAAAAAAAACGCGTCAGCCATGTCATAAAAAGCGGGTCGCCGAGTTGATAGCCGCCGCTTTGTCCCGGTACGACGTATGCTTGTTTCACGCCGATAACGCAAAAAATTAGCGTCGGCGCCAGTCCGGCAAGCGGACCGGAAATCCCGATATCGAACAACGCGCGGCGGTTCGGAATACGTCCGTCCATCCGAATGATCGCGCCCATCGTTCCGAAAAGAGAAATTATCGGCGGCAGCGGAATAAAATACGGCAAACTCGCGCTCACGCGATACCGCCGCGATTGCAGATAATGTCCCATTTCGTGACATGTTAAAATCAACATCACGCAGAAAGCAAAGAGCAAACCGCCTGTTAAACCAAACAGCCAGCTACCCGCCCAACAAACGCAAATCCACGTCAACAGATACAAAATCAACGGCTTCCGCCATTGTAATTCCGGTTTTTGCGGAACGTGAATTGTCAGAAAATCGTCTTGCGGCGGTTCTGGATTGAGATTTTGAGTTTTAGCGTCGGATTCCTCTTCTGAGGAATAGTAATCTCGCAAGTCGTGCAAAGAAGTCGCGCGGATTTCGGAAACGGGAGTTTCGTCATTACCAAGCGACGTAAAATAAGAATAAACCGCCGCTTCATTCGTTGCGCGGGCGTTGGAATTGTCGTCGACGCCATTGTTGTTTGCCGAATCTTGTTCTTCCAAAATAAAGACCTCTAAAATTTTGCCTCTCTATATATTGTCAAAATCAAAATAATATTTTATTTCCAGCCCTGACTATACCACTATTTTTTATAAAATCAATCCTCTCTTTTTCACGGCTCAATTCGTAATCGATGTTTTTTGCGTTTCCGAGCGGACTATTAAACTTCTTGACGCGCAGCTATGAGTTTTCCAAACGAATTGAAATCAGACAAAACGTTTTTTAAAAAATTTTATTTTCTTTGACGCCAAAAACTGCGAAAACAGAAAATACGACAAAGAACGCCGCAGAAATTTGTAGAATTTTTTAGTTTTGTGCCAAAATAAGTTTTCGAGTTTGTTTCCATTTTCAAATAGAATTATCAAAATTTTTTATATTTTTACCGTTTGTTTATTAATCATGTTGTTTTTACATGCTATTTATAAATAATTCATTCTACCAAGATGAAAATATTACCAATTAAGAAAAATTATTCTAATTTATACAGACCTCCTTTCTTTTTTGAAAATACGAGCTATCAAAATGAAAAACCTTCCTCAAGTTGTCCGCGTTGTTGAAGAAAAATGCGTGAATTGCAAAAATTGTATTCGCGTTTGTCCCGTCCGTTATTGTAATGACGGAAGTAACGGCGATACGATCAAATTAAATTCCAATCTTTGTATTGGTTGCGGCGCGTGCGTGAAAGCGTGTACTCACGACGCTCGGCAAATTATCGACGATTTTGACAAATTTATGAAAGACGCAAAACGTCATGTTCCTATTGTCGCGGTCGCGGCTCCGGCGGTTGCGGCGAATTTTCCCGAAAAGTATTTGCACTTAAACTCGTGGCTGAAATCTCTCGGCGTTGACGCGGTATTCGACGTCAGTTTCGGCGCGGAACTTACGGTTAAAACGTATTTAAATCATATCGAACAAAATCATCCCGAATTGGTTATCGCGCAGCCGTGTCCGGCGATTGTCACTTATATCGAAATTTACCGACCGGAATTGCTGCCGTATCTTGCGCCGGCACATAGTCCGATGTTACATACGATTCGCATGATTCGGGAATTTTATCCGCAATACCGCAATCATAAAATGGCGGTCATTTCTCCCTGTATTGCGAAAAAACGCGAGTTTGAAGAAACCGGTTTGGGCGATTACAATGTCACGATGGTGAATATCGAAAAATATCTCAACGAACATAATATTTCTCTTGAACAATTTGATCCGGTTAATTACGACAATCCGCCCGCCGAACGCGCGGTGTTGTTTTCGACGCCCGGCGGTTTGATGCGAACGGCGATGCGGGAAGCGGTCGGCATTGATGAAAACATTCGGAAAATTGAAGGACCGTCCGTTTATCATTATTTGGATCAATTGGACGAGTCGCGGAAAAACGGCACGAATCCGTTATTGATCGACTGTCTGAATTGCGAATTGGGTTGCAACGGCGGTCCCGGAACAAGTAGTTGGCAAAGACCGCAAGATGAATTAGAATCGCGAATCGAAAAACGAAGCAAAAAACTTCGGGAAATTTATCAACGGGAACAAAGCGCCCGAAAAATTCCTTCGACGGAAGACCAACACGCTCTCTTGCACAAACAAATCGACAATTATTGGAAACCGGGTTTATATGGACGTTCTTATAAAAATTTAAGTTCCAACAACGTCAATTTCCGAAAACCCTCGCAAGGCGATATTGAACGGATTTATCAAAACGATCTTTCCAAACACAATCGGTTGGACGTTTTGAATTGCACGGCTTGCGGTTATCATTCGTGCGCGGAAATGGCGGCGGCGTTATACAACGGACTGTCGCATCCTTCGCATTGTTTCAAGAAACAGCATAACGAATTGATCGTCAACGAAAAGCAGATGACGGCGCAAAGCGAAAAGCAAAAAGAATTTTCTTCGGGACTTGTCGAGAGTATTCATGTGATGGTGGATCGCATCAATGAATCGTCGAAAATTATGGACGCAATTAACGCCGAAACGTCGGAGATTACCGGCATGATTACGACAATCGCCAACATCGCCCGACAAACGAATCTGTTAGCGATCAATGCGTCGATTGAAGCCGCGCGGGCGGGAACGCACGGCGCCGGTTTTGCGGTGGTCGCAGAGGAAGTGCGCGATTTGGCGAAACATTCCAACGACGCGGCGGCGCGAATCAGCGAGTTAATTCACGATTCCGTTCAAAAAATTTCTCACGGAACAACGCTCACGAAAGAAGTCAAAGAACGTCTTTTTGCGATTCATGAATCCGCGCAGATTGAAAAAGAAAACGTGAACGATTTGCCATTTTCGCGCGATTCCGTCAATCCGCCATTGACGCAAACCGTAACAACAGCGTGAAGAATGTAACAACAGAGTGAAGAAGCGGAATGGTTGTCATTTTACGGCAAGATGAAATAATTGTGTAACATTTCCGCCGAATCTATCTTTTGAAGTTCCATGTTGTTGAAAGCGTGCCGGAGACCTTTTTGAGGATTTCAACGCATATTGAAAATATGCCCGAACCCTCGTCCAAAAGCGTCTCCACAAATATTTTAGGTTTTTCGACGTCAAAACAAAACCTTATTTTCCAAACAAAACAACCTCAGTCGTTCCAAACCGCAAGCTGAAACATCACCTTATTTCTTCTAATTTTTTCTCAGTCGTCTGGGAATTTCTAAAAACTTTCTTTTATTTTGTTAAAATAATGTTATGATATATTTGTAGGGGAAGGGGACTTCGAAAAAATATTTTTTACCACAAAAAATCGCGAAGGATTTTCTGATACGTCGCTTGTTAAATGAAATTGAATCGCTTATCAAATCCTTTTTAAATTTTTTCGTGAAGTTTCGCGTCCTTCGCGGCGAACAATAATGAGGTTTTTAGAGGTTTTCTTACAGTTTTCTTTTGAAAAAGCGGTTTTCAGCCGATTGCAGAATTTCATCAAAGTTGAAATAATAATAAGGAGAAAAAATGAAGTATCAAAACTACGCGGCGTCTTTTTTTGTATTTTGGGGAATAACGATTGCAGTTTTTGCTCAAAACGAAGAACGGTTTGCTCAAATTGAAAAACGCGCCGAAGAAATCCGGGCGTTTTTGCCTGAAAAAGCGCGAGGCGTCGGCTCGCCGATTGCCGACCGCGAAAAATGGGAATCGCTCAAAAATTCGTTTGACGTTCCGGCGATTATCAGAACCGCCGAAAAAGTCATGGCGTCGCCGATTCCCGAAACGCCGGAATCGTTGTATATGGATTATTATCAAACCGGAAACCGCGTTAATTATCAAAAAGTGCATGGACGCAAATACGGACGAATCAACTCGTTGGTTTTGGGCGAATGTTTTGAAAATCAAGGACGTTTTCTTCCGGCGATTGAAGAAGCGATTCGTGCCGTGTGCGACGATCCGTCGTGGGTTTTGCCGGCGCACGACTCGTCGGCGAGAATTTACAAAGGCGAAGTCGTTTGTGTTGATCTTTATTCTGCGGACTTCAGTTGGCGGCTCGCGACGGTGGATTATTGGTTGCAAGAGAAACTTTCGCCGGAAACGCGAAAATTGATTCGCGACAATGTGGAACGGCGGACGTTCGCTCCTTATGAAAAATCGATTCAAGGTAAAAAAAACGGTTCCCGCGATAACTGGTGGATTACCACGACGAACAATTGGAACGCCGTGTGTCATGCCGGAGTGGTCGGCGCGGCTCTTGCGTTGATCGACGATCCGGCGCGAAGAGCGTTTTATATTGCGGCGGCGGAAAAAAACAGCGAATACTTTCTAAACGGTTTCACGCAAGACGGTTATTGCAGCGAAGGAATGGGATACTGGAATTACGGTTTCGGGCATTATGTTTACATGGGCGAAATTGTTTTGCAGGCGACCGGCGGCAAGGTCGATTTTTTCAGTCCGCCGATTGTTCGGAACGTTGCGTTGTTCGGATCGAATATGCAAATAGCGCCGAACGTTTACGCGGCTTATGCAGATTGTTCTCCTTACGCAAAACCGGATTCCGCAATTATGAAATATATGAATCGCCGACTTTCGCTCGGTTTGCCGGATTACGAAGATTCGCAATTTCTTCGCGGACGCGGCGAAACGTCGCTTTCGTTGTTTGGCGTGATGGGATTTCCGAATACCGCAACGTCCCGCGATATTGGCGAAACGAAAACCGGTTTCGCGTTACGGCATGAATTTGCCGACGCGGGAATTTTGATTGCGCGGGCGACGAACAACGATCCGAAACGTTTGTCGTTCAGTATCAAAGCGGGACATAACAACGAACATCACAACCATAACGACGTCGGTTCTTATATCGTCTCGCTTGGCGGCGGAACGCCGTTGGTTGATCCGGGCGGCGAGGTTTACACCAGCCGGACTTTCAGCGGCAAGCGTTACGACAGCAATGTCATCAATTCGTTTGGACATAGCGTGCCGCGAATCAACGGAATATTGCAGCAAACCGGCGTGAAAGCCAGAGGAGCGATTTTTGAGAAATCGTTTACCGACGCGGAAGACAAAATCGCAATGGATTTATCGAGCGCGTATCCGGTCAAAGGTTTACAGGAATTGACGCGAACCGTTTTTTTCAACCGCACGGACGACGGGCGCAACGGCGAAAAGCACGCGGGCGGACAATTGCTTATTCTGGACCACGTTGCGTTGGAAGACGCGGGAACGTTTGAAACGGCGTTGATAACGTTCGGCAACGTCGTCAAAATCACCAACGCCGATCAGGCGGAATCGATTGAATTGCTTATCGGCGACAACGCGAAAGAAGCGGTGCGCGTGACGGTAAGTTTGCGGAACGAAATCAGCCCGATGACGTTGAAATATGAATTAACGGAAATTGACGAAGATATGTCGGGCAGTAAAGTCAAACCGAAGCGTCTTGCGTTTTCCAACGTTGCGCCGTCGAAAAAAGCGGATATTGTTACCGTGATCGTTCCGGCGCCGACGGCGTTGATTGAAAAATATTTTCCGACGAAAAAATCGGAAGAGGAAAAAAATTGAAATGACGTCGCGAAAAAACAAAAGACCTCGTTGTAAAGGCGACGCTTGCGCCGCACAATTTTCAGTCATTTAAATCCATTTTAATTATTTATTTAAAGCCGCAACAAAAATGACCAATCAGAATACCGATCCTCAAAACAAACTTACCGAAGACATTGAACCAACGCGCAAAGATTCGTTTAAAATTTTGAAAAAGATTCTTCAAAAGCACAAACAGCATTCTTACACGCCGTTGATTATTGTGATTTTATCCTCTCTTGTTTTCGGTTTTTTGGCGCTGTATTTTATTCCGAACAAAGAAAAGCCGATGCAGGCAGATCAACGAATTGCCCGACAGTCGTTCCCGGACAATCTGATCGGATTTTTTCCCGAAACGTCGTTCAGCATTTCCGACGATTTTAGTTTGCCGATGGCGCTGGCGGCGTTTTCCGAAAACGAAATTCTGGTCGGCGGATTAAATGTTCAAGGAAATCAATGCCGTATTATTCTTTATTCCAAAGACGGAAAAAAGCAAAAAGAAACGCCGCTTCCCGCAATTCCAACCGATCTGCTCATTCCGAAAGAAGGCGAATTGTTTTTGGGAAATTTGTTGATTGCGTTTTCAAACAATATCGGCGTTTATGATCGCGAAGGGAATTTGCTCAAGACTATTTCCGCGCCAAAAAAAGAAGACGCGTTTTTCACGTCGCTTGCGGCGGACGGCGAACATCTTTGGGTTGCCGATGCGTTACAAAGTAAAATTTATCGTTTCGACTTACACGGACAACTCAATTTAACGATTGAAAAAGAGAAAACGCTTGATGCGGAAAAAAAACCGTTTCCGGGATTCGGAGCGAATAATTTTTATCTTGGTATTTCTCTTGATTCGCAAAAAAATCTTTGGGTTGCCGATGCGAAAAACGGTCGTCTTGTGCCGTTTGATAAGAGCGGACAATGGTTGTCGTCGCAAATTTGGGGAACGCACGGTTCGTCTTCCGAGAATGATCTTTCCGATCAATTTTTTGGAGACAATAATCCGATTTCGCTTGCGTTTTTTCAAGACGGTCGCGTTTTGACTATCGAAAAAGACGTGAATCGCGTTAAAATTTTTACGCCGGAACATACGTTTCAATCGTTGGCGGCGTCGCCGGGATTCTTTTATGCGCCGTCGTATCAATCCGACGGTTGGTTTTCCGAAGAAAAAAACAAATGGAATTTGGATCATGAAAACCTGCCGGTTCCCGTTCTCAAAGCGAGTATTCTTTCCAATAACAAAGTGATTCTGCTGGATCAAATCAATTTGAAAGTTCATTTTTTTACGGAAAAATAAATCGACGAGATAAACGGGTGAAAGAAGAAAGGAACGACTTGCTTGAATAATGAAATCCACAAAACGACGTTTATAAAAATCATGCCGTATTTATTTCAAAAACCTGAAAGTTTTTTTGCGTTGTTGATTTTGTTTTTTGTATTTTTTGCGGCGCAAAAATTATCGGCGCAAACAAACGTTACGGATAACGATTTTAACGTCTTGGAACAATCCAGCCAAGTCATGCGGTCTGCCGCCGAACAAACCTTGCCGGGCGTTGTGCATATTGAAACGACGACGATTCAACCGACGCGGACTCATAACGCCGTTTCCGCAACAGGACGACAAACGGCGCAACGAATCGAGGAAGTGGGAACCGGCATGATCGTTTTGATTGACGGAAAACCGCACGTTATCACGAATCATCACGTGATCGGCGAAGCGAATGCGGACGCGATTCAACTACAACTTTATGATCGGCGAAAAATTTCGGCAAAACGGGTTTGGCTCAACAAAGATTTTGACGTTGCCGTGATTGAAATTGTAGAAAACAACGTTTCGCCGGTCAAATCGGGAAATAGCGACACGGTGCGGCTTGCGGATTATGTCCTTGTGATTGGCAGTCCGTATGGTTTGAATGGAACGATCACGCGCGGCGTTATCAGTTCGGTGGGACGGCGAAGCATTCCGAAAGGGAATCAGCCGATTCCGTTGCATGACATGTTACAAACTGACGCGGCAATCAATCCGGGCAACAGCGGCGGTCCGCTTGTCAACATGCGCGGCGAGGTGATCGGCATGATTTCGGCGATAGCGTCGAGTTCCGGCGCGAATGAAGGCGTTGGTTTTGCGATTCCGATCAATCGCGTGTTACGGATTGCGGGCGAGCTTGTGCGTTACGGCGAAGCGAGGCGACCGTATATGGGCGTAGAATTAACCCGCGCGATTTCCGACGAAGAACGCGACGTCGCCGGTTTGAACAAATTGATTGGCGTGAAAATTACGGGCGTAACGCCGAACTCTCCGGCTGCCGTCGCCGGTTTGCAAATCGACGATTTAATCATTCGTTTTAACGGCGTTGACGTTGAAGACGACAATCATTTCATTCGATTAGTCGCCCAAGCTAACGTGGGCGATCAACCGGTTTTGACCGTCGTCCGCCGACAAGAAACGCTGGAAATTCAACCGCTTCTCGCGATGCAAAAAAGCCGATAAAAATATCAAAACCAATCAATTCTTTTGTGCCATTTCCGCGACAAGCGCTCTTTCTTTATCTTTTATTTCAAATCAATGACAATATTACTATCGCCTTTTTCGGTGATTTCAATTTCAATCGGAATTGGTGATTGGAATATCCGGCGACGTCTGATTTCGGCGTTCTTCGGGGACGTCTTCGGGTTTTGTTCCCGCAGGCAACGAAACAATGTGAAACGCTGAACAAAATTTCCCTGATACTTTTGTCGCCGGAGAAACGTCGGTCAACGCAGTTAACCGACGCGGCGCTTCAAAAACGAATATTTCATGGAAATATTATTATTTTTTCGCTTTCGGATTCGGTTCGACGATTATGTCATATTTTCCGCCGGGAACAGGAACGTCAACTGTTAAGCCGGAAGTTTCGCTTTTACGATATTTTTCGTCGATCAGCGATTCCGGCAATTGCATTCCGCCCGGTCCCGAAACCATTTTATCCGCGCCGAAAATATAAACGCGGTACGTTCCTTTCGGCAAACCGTCTTTTTCCGAAATCGAACCGACGTCGTAAGTCCCGTCTTCTTTCAACGTTCCGCGAGCGACATACGT
>JAISZO010000181.1 GCA_031269105.1 Planctomycetaceae bacterium
CGTTATTACGAGTCTTTTTGCTCGTATAATTGCGTGCATTTCTGCCTGTTCGAGCGTTTTTGCCCGTTTGGAAAACATTTCCATCCGTTTAGGAAAGAGTTTTGCCCGATTCGGAAACATTTCTGTCCGCTTAAAAAACAATTCCGCTCAATTCGGAAACGGTTTGTTCGGACGTTTTGTCCGAAAACGTTTCAACAAAAGTTCCGTATTGCGACGTCATACGTTATGGCGACTTGCGTTGCAGCGTCATGTATCGCGGGCGTTTACGCTTGTCGAATTGTTAGTGGTGATTGCGATTATCGGGGTGTTAATCGCACTTCTGCTTCCAGCTGTTCAAGCAGCACGTGAAGCAGCAAGACGAATGCAATGCACCAACAATCTCAAACAAATCGGGTTGGGCGTTCACAACTTCGCGTCCGCGATGAACAACCTTCCTCCATTGGAGGTCAAACGCGGTTGCGCGTCAATTCAGGTTCTCCTGTTTCCTTATTTAGAACAGGCAAGTCTGTACAATTTCATTGACGGCTATGAAGGGAGCCGAAATGCCGGTAGCGGTTTCGATCAAGACCTCTGCGCTAGCGGTTCACCGGGATTCTGGCGCGACACGACTTACATGACCGATGAAATGCGGAAAGGATTTTCTTCGGTTAATTATCTTAAATGTCCAACGCGCAGAACCGGCGTTGCCGGAACAACTTTACAAGGCGAAGCAATTGCCGCCGCCGGAACCATTAGCAAAACGGTAAATGGAAACGCGATGCAGAATATCGCCGCCTATGGTCCGTTTTCCGATTATGCGCCGGTGATTTATACAACGTATGCCGCGCCGGATTGTACGAATTGGCAGTGGATTTCAACAGATAATGCCGTCGATGGAGTACGTTATGCCGATCATTCAGGAAACGCCAGTCCATTCCGCCGTGCAAGGATTCAGAACAATAACGCGAATACATGGGAATCGAGAGACACGTTTTCCCGATGGACGCGCGGAACAAGTAATCAATTGATTTTTGGCGAGAAACATATCCCTCTCGGAGGAGTTCTCGGCGACGACTCCACCGCTTGGCGGCATGATCAGAGTTTTCTGGCGGCAACTGATTCCGGCGCACGCGATTGGGCAATCGGACGAACTGTTTGTGAAAGCAGACCTTTAGCTCGTCCGACCGATACAAACGCTCCGCAAAACCATTTCGGAAGTTGGCATTCCGGCGTTTGCCTTTTCTTGTTGGGCGACGGTTCTGTGCAATCCGTTTCCGTGACGACGTCGGGAACATTACTCGGCAACATGGCGAATGTCAACAGTACAGCCGCCGTATCGTTGCCGTAAAAATAACGAACGTCAAACTTGTTTATGAAATGAATTGGGGCGGATATTTTGTCTGCCCCGACGTTTCGATATGTTTTTAATTGTGGTTTTTTCAAATAAAAAGGTATTAAAAAACATGACGAAAAATTTTTCTTATTTTGCAATTTTACTTTTTGTCCTTTGTTTTGCCGGTTGCGGAAGCAATGTCGGCTTGAAAGGCAAAGTCGTTTTTTCCGACGATAAAAGTCCTATTTCGTGCGGAACCATCTGTTTTGATTCCGGTAGCGTTCTTTCGCGGGGAACAATTCGATCCGATGGCGCTTTTACAATGGGATTGTTAAAAGAAACGGACGGTTTGCCGTCGGGAACTTACAAAGTTTTCTTTATCGACGTTCACGGACAAACCGGAACGTCAAAGACTTCGGACGGTACGCCCGGCGAACCGATTTACACGTCGCTCATTCATAAAAAATACTTGAGCGCCAATACGTCCGAACTGACTCAAACAGTGGACGCGTCCACGAAAGAATTAAATTTTGAACTCGACAGAAATCCTGATTTTCCCAAAAAATAAAATTTCATTTTGAGAAAATGATTGAGAGATACTCAAGACGTCAAATCACATTGAATCGCAAATTCATGGCGGCAAATCGGTCAATTTGACAGAGAAATCCCCGAAAGAGGATTTCTTTTTCCCAAAAGTCCGCTGATCTCAAAGAAAAAGCAAAAATCAGGAGAGTAAAATTATCACGCCCGATTGAAAGAAATTCAAATTTTGGTCAAAATTGAATTGTCATACGATCTTGTTATCATTGATGTTCGTTTCATTGAGATGTTTTCGATGAGAACGGACTTATTGAATGTATGAAAAATTAAAATGGAGCCAAGCCAATTTACTCCAATATTTTGATTTTTACTCTTCATTTTCAAATAAAAGACGATTCGTTTCCAAGAGAATTTTGACTTCGTTTCCTACTTTTCCTAAACCTTTAATATAATCCAAATATTGTCCTCCGCCAGTTTTGGGAGGCGGAGAAACATTGTTTTCTTCAATGGTTCGCACTTCATTGACGGTATCGACAACCAGCCCTACCTGACGACCTTTGATATTTATAACGATTATGCAAGTTCTTTCGTCGTAAGAACGCTCAATCATACTAAATCTCAAACGCATATCGATTACAGGAATCACTTGACCACGAAGATTGACAACGCCTCTTACGTATTCCGGCATGTCGGGAACTTCGGTAATCTTTTGCATACCAACGATTTCCGTCACATAACGAATCTCTATCGCATAATCTTCATCGCCCAGTCGGAACGTGAGATACATATCTTTCAACGTATCTTCAATGTCTGACGCCGCTTGCGCAATATCGATACCGAGTTCTTGCGGATTTTTTTCCGTAAACGTTTCCGTCATCTTCCATTTCTCCATAATCTACTTTTGGGATTTTTAAGAGTGAAAATTGTCAATATAATTAAAATAGATTATTTAGAGTAACAAGTTAATAGATTTTTGGGGATTTTTCGTTTCTTTTGAGAAAGTTTTTCAAAAATAGAGAACGAAATGAATTTTACAAAGATTCGCAATAATTCAATTTTTAAGCATTTGCGTTTCATGAAGATTGATCGGTTAATAATTTTGACGGGAAAGAAAAAAAAGTGAAAAGTTAAAAACTAAAAGTTACGCAAGCGGAATTTGTCGCTCTGGGATTGAAAGAATCCTTTGCCCAACTTTTCACTTTTAACTCCCTTCAATAACGTCCGAAACGTAAGCGAGCCATGAATCGTCGCTTACGCTTCGGAACGCCATTGCAAGTTCGGCGGGAATGTTACCAAAATATCAATCCAACGGTAGCGTAAAATTTTCACATCTCAAACAAATACGTCTGACCCTTGAAGTTAAACAACACCGGTTCGTCAAGGACGAGAAATTGCGTCAATTCTTTTCCGTGTTTTTTCACCAACGCAAAATACTCGTCGCTGAACTGCTTGACGACTTGTACTTTTTTACGCTGTTCGGCGGTCACGGACGGGTCTTCCCATTGATTGTTGCGAAAATAAAATGTCTGATTTCCTAGTTGTTGCACGCGTCCCATCAGTTGCGAAGAATTTATTTTCGCGTCGTTGTTTGCAAAACTACTTCTACTTTGCGACGCCGCCGGTATTTGAGACGTTGTCGGTGACGAAGCCGTCATTCTCATTCTTCCGCCCCTGGGATAACTGCCTCCGCCGTAACCGCCGCCCAAAGAATTTATTTGAGCGGAAGGAAGCGGCTGCATGACGTTTTCATGAATCGCTAACTCTTGCCTCGCAACGGACGCGTCGGCAAATTGCGCGTTTTGCATAGAATTTTTCATCGCACGCGAAGACGTTGCGTTGGAACCGACGACAATTCCTAACTGTTCGCGGCTCAATTCTCTTGCGCGGATAACGTTATCGGTCGTCGCACGTAAATCCGTCGAATCGTCCGCCAAAAACGAAGTCATTGGCGTTAAAATTCCGTGTTGCGTCGAAAGCCGTACAAGCTCTTCGGCGAGTTCTTTATTATCGCCTTTCAAGTCCAGTTGATCGATAATTTCGCCGATACGCCGAACCGCCCAAAGCCGTTCAATGAACGAAAATCGCGAATCGCCGCTCTTTTCGACAAATTCGCCGTCGAATGTAAACGTCTTTTCGTCGCCGTCCACCGTTCCGATCAGCGTCGCGCCGACGGCGCCGGTTTTGGAATAACGCCCGACAATAATCATTTGCTCGCCCGCGAACAAATCCAATTCGCCCGCCGGATACACTTGATTGGTTACGTTGCGGTTCCCGTCGCTTTCGCGAAGAATCGACCATTTCGCGCCGGTCAACACGGGCTCGCTGATCCGCGAATACAAGTTGCCGACTTTCTCTTCAATGTTTTCTTCCGGCAAAACGTAATCGCTGACGCCGAAATTGCCGCGCGCCAACTTATCGAGCAATCGGCTATTAACGTCGTTGCCGACTCCAAAAACGAACATCCGCGTTTTGTTGCCGTTGGAATCCGTAGCGTTTGCGACGATTTTTGATTCGTCCGTGATTCCCGAAGTCGGCTGTCCGTCCGTCAGAAAGATAAGATAACTCGGACGCTCTTTATCTTGAATCATTGCCAGCGCGGTTTTAAGCGCGTCGTGAATGTTCGTTCCGCCGGTTGCGCGAACGCCGTCGCAGAAATCGGCGCTTTCCTGTTTCGTTTTGCCGTTGTACTCAATTAAATTCTGTTCGTAAGTATTGACGCTGGAATTGAACGCGACAATGTTGAATTTGTCTCCCTCGTTGAGTTTGTCGAGAACAAATTTCAGCGATTCGCGGGCTTGTTCGATTTTTTTCCCCGACATACTCCCCGAACAATCGAGAACAAAAACAACCGTTTTTGCAATCGGTTTGTTCTTTTCCGACGTGATTTTCGGCGAACTCATCAGCAAAAAGTAACCGTCCTCGTCAGTTTTAGGACGATAACTGAGAATCCGCGAGCTGATTTCGCCGTTCTTGGTATCAAATAACAATCGGAAATCGGAACGCGGCACGGTATTCGATTCTTCATATTTAACAACCGCACGTTTTTCACTGGAACGTTTTACCTGAACGCCATGAGTTGGACTATAAACATTTTTTAATTCGTCGTGAGATTCAATATTGAGCGTTATTGAGATTTTTTCGAGCGGCTTCGAGGTATATTTTGCCGTAGCGAGCGGGAAAATATAGTCGGTGACGCCGTGTTCCGAGCGTAACAATTGCGTGTAACGTATTGTTACGGTTCGACTTTCGCCTGCCGGAATCGGAAAAACGCTGGTACGGAACATACCGGTTCCGATCCATTCGAGCAACGCCGGATCGCGGTTGGCGCGAACAATTTTCTCATAATCGGAACGCGCGGTTTTCGCGTCGAGTAATTTTGCCGGATATTCTTTGCCGTTCACGAGCAGCGTCATTTGGTCAATCGCTCCGTTGTATGGCAACGGAAAAACGAACGACGTTTCGATAGTGCGATTCGTTGTGTTTGTAAACGTTTGCGAAACGTTGACTTCCGCAATTTGATCCGTCAATTTTCCGTCAACGGCGATTTCTTTAATCGCGTAAATTTGACTGGAATCGACAACCAACGTTGGTATCGGACGCGGACGCGGCGGAAAAATCCGAGTTCGCGGTAAACGATCGCCTTCAGAAATTAAAAGTCCTTGCGCATAAGTTGTTGGCGAAAAAAGCGTTCCGCCGAAAAGAAACGCAAGAATAACGATTTTGTGCAATTTGAAAAGACGTCTTTGTGACATTTATTCTCTCCTGATTTTGATTGTTTATTTTATGAAACAAGAAACGTTTTTGTCTCGTAGATATAATTGAAGACGAAATTCAAAAGAAAAAAGATTTTGAAATAAAGAAAATTTCCAAAAAAGAAAAAAGTGGGGCTTCAGCGAGCCAAAACAGCTTGAGTTGAGGCAAGGGCAAATTAACCTACAACTCACACAATGCACCGAATCCCCCACGGGCCAGTATGTTGTGTAACAAGCATAAATGATGCCAAACGAAAAAATTTTAGAAAATCAAGTTTTATGGGGATTTAGGAAATTTACAGGAATTATATTCCATCAAAAATCGCTTCATCTTTTTTGTCTGTTGCGTTTTGCATCATCAGAGAAAATAACATTTGTTGCATTTGCAAACATTAATAACTCATGTTACGCATACTTGAAAAAACACCTAAAAGAAAAAGAATAGGGATTGGGTGTCAGTGGTTTCAAGTTAAGGATTTTTTGTATGGCATAGTTTTTTGCATGGCAATTATGTCCGATAGCAAATGGAGTTATGGTCAATAGTAGTGTTTAAGTTTTGTTGAAGTTTTTGGATTTTGAAACAAAGTTGAGTTTTTTCCAGGTTCTTTTTTCCTTTAAAAGGAAATGAAAACGTTTTCTTTTACGCAGCGATTTTTTCTTTTGTCATGTCTTTCTCCCATTCTTCCGTTGTCACTTTGTTCGGCGGGTTCAGGCATTCCCCGTTGACGAACGTCACGCCGTCGGCCACGAGCTTCACGAGGTGCGGAGCGTTGAGACGTCGCCAACGTCCCTGGGCTTGTTGTGTCAGCTTGAAGACCATCGTCAAATACGTTTCGCGACTTCCGCAGCCTTTCGATTTGTACGTGCGATGCTTCACCGTCGC
>JAISZO010000364.1 GCA_031269105.1 Planctomycetaceae bacterium
AAAACATTCGGATGATCGTATCAAATATTTCTCCGGCACGGCAATTTACAAAACAACATTTGAACTTGCACAAAAACCAAACGATCATTCGGCTGATAAATTGTATCTTGATCTTGGCAGGGTTGTTGCGATGGCGAAAATCAAGGTGAACGGCAAGTATGCCGGCGGAGTTTGGACGAATCCGTATCGTGTTGATGTTACGCCGTTCGTCAAGTCGGGCAAAAACGAAATCGAGGTTGAAGTTGTCAACACGTGGGCAAACCGCATTATCGGCGACCGCAAACTGCCCGCCGAACAACGCAAACTCCACATCAGCCGCGGTCCCAACGGCAATTTACACGAATCCGGTTTACTCGGTCCTGTAAAAATTGTTACCGGATATTGAAATGTTGCCGATGATTGAGGACAACGTCCCGGAGCGTCAGCGAGTCCTAAACCGTCGCTGACGCTCCGGTTTGTCGTTGTTCACTTTTCACTCTTATCTTTTAGTTTTTAATTTTTGACTTATCAAAATATGCCAATCATTCATCAACTTTCAATCAGTATGATTAACAAAATCGCGGCGGGCGAAGTGATTGAACGTCCCGCCAGCGTGATTAAGGAACTTGTCGAAAATTCTGTCGATGCGGGAGCGACTCGTATTGACGTTTCTGTCGATAAAGGCGGAACCGAGCTGATTCGCATTGTCGATAACGGTTGCGGAATCGAAGCGGAACAACTTCCGCTTGCGCTTTCAAGTCACGCGACCAGCAAAATCTCCGATCCTAACGACCTTTTTCAAATCCGCACGTTTGGGTTTCGCGGCGAGGCGCTCGCGTCGATTGCCGAAATCAGCCAGATGGTCGTTCGTTCCAGAACGCCGGAATGTCGCGAAGGCGCGGAAATTCGTAGCGACGGCGGCGCCGTGAGTTCGGTCAATCCGTGCGGTCATCCGATAGGAACGTCGATTGAAATTCGCAATTTATTTTTCAACACGCCGGTTCGCCGAAAATATTTACGCTCCAATCAAACGGAATTGGGACACGTTACCGAAACGTTTTTGCGGCTTGTTATTCCGCATCCGAACATTCATTTCACGTTGCGACACAACGACCGGACGATTCACGATTTGCCGCCAAATTCGAACGGAATTGAGCGAATCGCAAAACTTTTCGGAAAAGAAATTGCAAGCGATTTGATTGCGGTGGAAAGCCGACGCGGAAATTTTTCCGTGTCGGGACATGTCGCGCATCCGAATCACAGCCGAAGCAATAACCGATTGCAATACTTTTTTTTGAATCGCCGACATATCCGCGACCGCGCCTTGCAGCACGCATTGACCGAAGCGTATCGCGGTTTGCTGACAGTCGGACGTTTTCCGATTGCGTTTTTGCATGTGGAAATTCCGCCCGATCAAGTCGACGTCAATGTGCATCCGACGAAAATGGAAGTTCGTTTTCTTGATTCAACGGCGGTTTACGGACATTTTTTGAGCGCAATCCGCGAACGTTTTTTGACCGCCGATCTTATTTCGCGTCCTTCTCTTGATTCAGTCGCTCGTTTCAATAATCCGTCCGCGCCGTCCGCCGGAACAATCGCGCCGCGATTGCCGACGCCTTCGACAAACGACGGCGAGAACGATCAAGACGAATCGCCGTTTGAAAATCCAAACGTATCGAACGCCGCGTCTCGCTATAAACCGCAAGCGGATTTCGATAAGAACGATCCGCGATTGGCAATGGCGGACCAAACCGCCGAACAATTACGGCAAGAGATTTTAGGTTGGGCAAAAAATATTCACGGCGAAAATTCTTATGACAATGAAACGAAAGAAGAACGCGGCGGCGCTTCGACGGACGCGGAAAACGACGCGGCGCAAAATCCTTCCGGCGGCGCTTTCCGATTGAGCAAATACGCCGGAACGAGCGGCAATATTTCCGGCGGAACGCGGCAAAACGACAATTCGCCGGAAACGCAGAATTTCCAACATTCCGATTCGCGTCAAGGTTTGGATTTGCGAGATCTCAACGGCGAATTGATGGCGGCGCAATCGTATCCTTTTCAAAACGATCTTTCGCCCAATCATCCGCAGCAAAATTTTGTTGCGTCAGACGCTACGACAAACGAACTTTCAAAAGTCACTCAAATTCATAATCGTTATTTGGTGATAGAAACCGAAGACGGCTTGGCGATTATCGATCAACACGCCGTGCATGAACGCGTACTTTACGAGCGGTTGAAACAACGTATGGCGAAAGGAACGGCGGAGTCGCAAAAATTGTTGTCGCCGATTCCGGTTGATCTTACGCCAAGCGAAGCGGCGTGCGTTCTTGAAAATCTGGAATTGTTCGCAAAACTCGGATTGCCGGTGGATCATTTCGGCGGCGCCACGATTTTGATTAACGGTTATCCGGCGGCGTTTCCTGAAAGCGATCCGTTGGAATTATTGCAATCGCTTTTAGAACCGTTGATGACAAGCGGCAAAAAACCGGATCGCAACGATTTACTCGACGAAATGATGCATCAAATGTCGTGCAAAGCGGCAATCAAAGCGGGCGATAAACTCCGCCCCGACGCGATGACCGAATTATTACAACTCGCCCGCGAAGAAATCTACTCGCATCACTGCCCGCACGGTCGCCCTTCGACGCTTGTATTCACCTGCCGCGAACTTGATAAATTGTTTAAACGATTGTGAACGTATCGGCAGGCGTTCCAAGCGTTTCATGAACTCGCGGGATTTTAGCGCATGAGTCAATCGTTTCAAGTGAAACAATAGATGAGTTTATCATGTTAAAAATAGGGTAGCTTTGGGAACGATCCTATTTCGCGTTATTAATGATTTTTGGAAATTGGGGAATTTCTTTTTGCATTGACGCCAAAAAGACGGAAAAAAATAAAAAAATTCTCGCGGAAATAAAATTTATTTTGTAGTCATAACTTATGATAACGCAATATGTTACTGAATATAAATACGATAGACTGATTAAAAAAACTGGAAATTCCTATAATTTTTTCCGTGAGGGGGATCGACGTCTATCAAATTCTGCTAAACTTGATTCTCGATAAATAAAAAATGAATCATTAATTAATGATTGTAATTTTTTCAGTGTTTGAGGATTGTAAAAATATCCGCGACAATTGAAACAGCACAATTAGAATCTTATAAAAAAGTTCGTCATTGGATTGGTTGGGTGATTGTACGCTTTCTTGTTGCGACAGTGTTGTTTATTGCGGCGGGCTTAAAAGCGTATCAATTGGCGACGTCGCCGGATTTAGGCGATGGATTCCTTCATGCAAGATGGTTGAATATCGCAGTTGTCGAATTTGAGTTGGCGTTTGGAATTTGGTTGTTATCCGGTTTGTTGCAAAAGTTGGCGTGGCTGATGAGTTTGATATTATTCACATTGTTTGCAGGAATCTCGTTTTATAAAGGGATAATACTACGAGAAAGTAATTGTGGATGTTTTGGCGCTGTCGTCATCCCGCCTGTTTGGACGGCAACTTTTGACTTAATCGTTGTCAGTTTATTAATTGCATTTCGACCGAAAGGGATTATTTTTCATTGGCAAACGTTTTTTCAAGAATTAACTCACTTGAAATTTGGTAAACGATTTTTTACTACTATACTCTATTCGCTATCGACACGGCTGTTTCCAAACGACTGAAAATCCGGGTTCAATCATGTTTTCATTCGCTTGTCGTATTTCGACCCTACCGAGCATAAGGATGGCGAGACAACGGGTGGAGGCGGGAGTGAATATTTGTTGCGAGAACTTCGTTCAACTTCGCTATTTCAGAATCCGATAAAGTGAGGTGGAGCAGGGAGGTCGTCCTTGACAAAATTTTAGAAAAATCTATTATTCGTATTATAAGGTTTTATGAAACTTTGTAAAGAACTGTGTCGTTAGCGAAATGAGTATAGTACATTTTGTAACTACCGTATTCAATTTGTCGCTCTGATATGAAAAATTGAATATTACATACGAAAAACTCCATGAATTGCGGATAAAACCATAAAAATAAAGGGGGAGCGAATATAAAA
>JAISZO010000371.1 GCA_031269105.1 Planctomycetaceae bacterium
ACTTTTTCATAGTCGAAACTCCTTCTACATTTTTTGTTTTTTGAAATTGAACTGACAAAAATCACAGCGACCTTGTCATTTCAGTAAAGTGTATTAATCTTTATTATGCGCAAATAATCGGCAACGTCAATACGAATGGTCGGGATTTTGAAATTTTTTTGAAAATTCGGGAAAATATTTTTTATCATTCCGTTTTCACCACGAAGAAACGAAGAATCGCGAAGTTTTCACGAAGGATTTTTAAAGTGAGGCAAATGATTATTTCAATCCCAGAGTTGAAAATTCTGCCGTGAACGGTTACAAAAAATTTACGTCCGCTGGACTTGCTTTTCGTTTTTATTGTCGTCATAATAAGGAGACGTTTACCCAAATAGATTTCCAATAGAAAAATTTGGCGGAAAGGCTATAGGTTTTGTATTGGTAAATTTATCAACCTTAACATTGATTCGGAGAAACTTTATGCAAACTCGCAAACAACAAAACACGCGCCGCGATTTTCTGAAAAAAAGCGGTACAATTGCCGTCGGAACGGCGTTGACTGGCGGTTTCGCGTCCGGTTTAATTCCCCGCGTTCATGCGGCGGAGGACAATACGATTAAAGTTGTTCTTGTCGGATGCGGCGGACGGGGAACCGGCGCCGCGTCGCAAGCTCTTTCCGTTAAAGGACCGACAAAACTTGTCGGAGTCGCCGATTTCTTTGAACAACGCGCCAAAAATTGCGTTAAATTGATCAAAGAATCGCACGGCGAAAAGGTTGACGTTCCGCCGGAACGGATTTTTTCCGGTCTTCACGGTTACAAACATGCGGTCGATTTACTCGGTTCTTCGGACGTCGCGTTGTTCGCCACTCCGCCCGCGTTCCGTCCGATTCATGTGGAGTATGCCGTCAACAAAGGCGTGAACGTTTTTATGGAAAAATCTTTCGCGGTCGATGCGCCGGGAATCAACAGAATCCGCAAAGCCGGCGAACTTGCCAAACAAAAAAATCTAAAAATCGCCGGCGGCTTAATGAGCCGTCATTCTTACGCTTTGAACGGAGCGATTGAGCAGATTCATTCCGGCGCAATCGGCGACGCGGTAACTTGCTGGGCTTACCGCGAACACGGAGCGGTAGGATTCGGTCCTAAACGAGACGGAGAAAGCGACCTTGCGCATCAGATTCGTAACTACAGTAATTTCACATGGCTGAACGGTTCGTTTCTTCTCGATTGGTTGATTCATAATATCGACGTTTGCTGCTGGGTCAAAGGGGCTTATCCCGTTTCCGCGCAAGGAATGGGCGGACGGCAAGTGCGCACGGCAAAAGATCAGCTTTTTGATCATTACGGAGTCGAGTATCGTTTTCCCGACGGAACGACCCTCTTTGCGCAAGGACGGCATCAGGACAAATGTTGGGGATTTTTCGGAAGCGTTATTCAAGGTTCCAAAGGTTCGGCGGTTTTGGGCGAAGGAATCAGCCGTCCGAAATTGTATAAAACGTGGAAACGTTTGCCGGAAGATCAGATTTGGGAACACAAAGGCGAGTTCAATAATTTCTATCAAACCGAACACGACCTTTTGTTCGACGCAATCCGCAACGATAAACCGTACAACGAGACCGAATACAGCGCAAATTCCGCGATGACCGGAATTTTAGGGTTGATGGCGGTAGAATCCGGTCGGGAAATCACATGGGAACAAGCAAGCAAGTCCGAAGTTCAACTTGCGCCGAATCTTGATACGCTGACGGAAGACAGCCCTGCGCCGGTATTGCCGGATGAAAACGGAAATTATCCTATCGCGCTTCCGGGCGTCAAATCCGTTTGGGGATAATTGCGGAACATATCGCGAACCGCGTTCTGAAAATTTTTCGCCGCGCGGTCTTTCGCCGAAAGACCGCGTTGTTTCTTTTCATTGATCGCGAATGTTTTCAGAATCGCTCTTTTCTTATATTTGTATAAAAACACAAGAAACTGCCAACTCGCTTGAAACCAATCCCAAATATTTTCGATGGAATTTTTCAATAAAAACCTCGTGAAATATTACAGGGTTGATATTCAACACGTGAAAGTCAAACGCCGTCGCGTCTATTTTTTCCAGTCAAACAGGAACGAAGTCGCTATAATAAACAAGCTCAATGCAATCATGCAACAGCCGCCGATGAGGAGAACATTTCCGAATGGTCGGGCGGTTTCGGCGTGAATGAGAATCGCGCCGGCGATAATCAGCGACGTGCAAAGAAGCGATGTCGAGATACGTTTGCTCGACGCCGCGACTGTGCGGTCAAACGCCGACAAGCCCTCGTGCGTGAGTCGTAATTGAAATTGATTGCGGTTGAGAAGACGGAAAAATTTCTCGGTGTGATTCGGAAGCGTCTCTAACATTTCGGCGTAAGCCAACGCGGTTCGCGCAATTCGTTTTCCGATGCGATTCGGATTATAACGCCGCCGCACAAGCCGGACAATATACGGTTTCGCGTATTGCACCACGTCGAAATTCGGCGACGTCGCCGACACGATTCCTTCCGTTGTCGTGATTGCTTTAATCAAAAATACAATATCGCTGGGACAATGAATTCGGTATTTCCGCAATTTCTCGAAAAAATCCTGCAATAATTTTCCAATTTGAATCCGCGAAATTGGCGTTGTCTGAAACCGCGCGATATAAGTCGCCACTTCCGCTTGAAAATCGCGGCGGTCCGAAGTCATCGGATCGATTTCCGCAAGGTCGGACGCCGTGCGCACGACAATTTCCGTATCGCCAACCGCAACGCCGTAAAAAATACTCGCCAGCAAATCGGATGTTTTTCTGTCGATATAACCGGTCATGCCGCAATCAATGAATACGACGCGTTCATTTTCCTGCACGAAAACGTTGCCGGGATGCGGATCGGCGTGAAAAAATCCGTATTGAAAACATTGCTGAAAAACCGCGTCGCAAAGATTTTTCACGATACGAACCCGTTGCGTCGGCGAAAGCGTTTTCGGATCAAGTTTGGAAAGCGGTTGACCGACAATTTCTTCCGCCGTTAAAACGTCGTTGGTCGTCGCGTCCCAGAAAACGCGGGGAAAACCAATCGTTTCCGAGTCGAGAAACAACGTCCGCAAACGTTCCGTTGATTCCGCTTCCTGATGATAATTTAACTCCTGATTGAGTTGACGCGAAAATTCCCGAACAACGCCGACCGGACTGAAACCGAGATTTTTATAATGCGTTTCTAACCACCGCGCGAGAAATTCCAGCACTTCCATATCCGACCGAATCGTGTTTCGCACGCCCGGACGTATAATTTTCACGACAACCGGCGTTCCGTCGTAAAGTTTCGCGCGATACGTTTGACCGAGAGAACCGGACGCGAGCGGCGTTTCGTCGAAACTGGCGAACAACTCTTTTTCTTTGCCGTGCAGCGCAGCGGAAAGCGTGGTTTGCATCGCCGCAAACGGTAGTTCGGGGCAATTATCCTGCAAGCCGCGAAATTCCTCAATAAAATCGGGCGGCAGCAAATCGGGACGCGTGCTGAGAACTTGTCCCATTTTGATAAACGTGGGACCTAATTCTTCCAACACGCGGCGAACCCGTGCCGCAAACGACAAACGTTTAATTTGCGGATCGGAAGTTGACCGCCGAAAAAGCCGCCGTCCCCGCGCGTACCAACGATCCAATCCGGTTGAGCGAACAAAGTCCCCAAATCCAAAACGAATCAAAACGGACACGATTTCCGTGACCCGCTTGATGTTGCGAAACGTACTGGTAAGCGGAACTTCAACCGGCATTTGAGAGTTTCCTTTTTCGTAATATATCAGTGGAAATTTTTAAAGATTTTAGGTTCATCTTCAATAACCTCATTTTTACCTTATTCTTCAAACAAAACAACCTCAGTAGTAATAAATTATCCCTAAAAATTAAACCTCATTACCTTATTGTTGTTTTTCGGTGAAAATATTAACCGCAAAAGAAGGTAATAAGGTTGTTTGTCTTGTTGTCATTATTACTGAGGTTGTTTCATCGAAAAATAAGGTTTGTTGAAACAATGACAATATGTTTTTGCAAATTCCGCTGATATATTACCCTTTTTCAATATTTGTTGATAAAATTTCATTATACTTCCAAATGATGAAAAAATGAAGAGCCGTCTTCGACAACCATTATGAGATATGCGGCTCGCACAAAATTCCCTTTCGTTGGAAGAATACGAAATGAACAAGAAAGATTGATTTTTATTGCGACCAAATCCCTAAACGCTTACGTTTCGCTTCGTTTTCGGCGGCTTGAAAACGGTTTTTCATCGCTTGAGAGTAATGATATTGCAGTTCGGCTTTTGCCAATCCGTTTTGAATCAAAAGTTCGTTCAGCAAGACGTCGCCCAGCCAAACCATTGCGAGAGTTCGTCCGTATTTGTCCGTCGTTGCGCCGTCGTAAGTCATACGAATGCGATTTCCATGTTTGGCGATCATTCTTTTTGTAAATTGCGACGCTTCAGGTCCAAACGGCTCGACTGGAGTATTCGGCTTGACTGTTTCCGGCGTATTCGCGCCAATCAATCGAATTCGCACTTTTCTTTTTGAGAAGAATATATCAATCGTGTCGCCGTCCACGCAACGAACGACTTTGTATTCTCCTTCGGGAACGACCAATTGTTGCGAAGTTTGCAAGAAATGATCGGGATTGGAATTGCCGAAAAATGAATCAAGCGGAACTCCCGCCCATTTTGCAAACGACAAAATAAGAGGTAAAGCGACCAAAAGAATCAAGCCGCTACCGATCTTTTTTATTTTGGACTTTGCCCGTCGATTCAGAAGTAAGCCGGTTTTGCGTCGTGCCATGCGTTTTTCACTTCCCTGTTTTTACTTAATTATAACGTCTCGAAAACTTGTTTTACAAAACAAGCCGCGAATACGCAAATATTATTTAACGGCGCTTTTTGCGCATTCGCGACGAGAAAGTTAGTTGTTTATCATTATTTTTTAGGGCGTTGTTTTTGCGGTCGTCGCGCCAGTTTCCGACGACGCGGCAGAATTGGCGATTGTTTTTTGAAGGATTTCCAAATCTTTTCGAAGCGATGCGAGACGCGTATTGATTTCATTCATCGTAACTTTCGGTTGATTTTTTACCGTAACGGTTGCGGTCATCGAAGTTGAAGACGTCATGCCATCTATGCCGGTCGCGAGCGCCGCCGTTCTACGTTTCGCCGCTTCAGGATCGCCTTTTTCGAGAAATTCAATACATTCGCCGACGGCTTTGCTCATATTCACTAAAACTTCCTCCAGCGAAGGCGTATTTTTCACGGCGTCCAACGTCGTCAATCCGCCTTTTTTATAATCTTGTCCTACAACGCACGCAAGGATACCGCTAAAACCATATTTGATTTGCGAAATAGAATTATTGATTTGATCCGCTTGCGTTTGCGACGTTGTAGCGCCGTCGCTTCCTAAACCTAAACTTCCGCCGCCGTAGCCCGCGTCCATACCGCCCATGCCGACGCCGGTTGAACCAACAACCTGTTGGCTCGTCATTTCGCGAATCATAAATTGAATCCCGTCGTCGCAAACGTTGATACCAAGCGTTACTAACGCATCCGTCGCTTTGTCAAGCGAAACGCCCGCCCCGACAATATCAAGTTGCGAAAGCGAAAAAGCCGCTTCGTAACGAATGTCAGGACGTTCTTTTTTGTTTTTCATCAACGTTAAAAGCGTTTCGATAATTTTCTGCTGTTCTTGCGACGCTTTCAAATAACCGAGCGCCTGAATAGCGCGCAGACGAAACCAATCGTGTTGTTCGACTGTTCGTTGCGGTTCGTTTGTTCCAACAGCAGACGTGTCGATTGTTACGGTGATAGAATTTTCGGTATCGTCATTTTCCTTTTGATCTTTATGAGGCGTATCGGCTGCAAGATCGATTAAAAGCGGCGCTACTTGATTATCGCGGACTTTTTCATCTTTTATTCCCATTTGAACATGACGAACTATTCCGAGCAACGCTCCAAGACGAATTGCTTCGTAAGCCGGATCGGCAAGACGTTTATTTCTTTCCGCCGCGTCTTTATTTGTATCGCCGGATTGCGGACGGTAAGCGCTTGCAAGATACGGAAGAGTTTTCGCCCAAAGAACGCCTTTTTCCGATTCCAACGCTCCAAACGCAGAAATCGCATGATATCGGCACGCGGGATAAAGATTCGGCGATTCATAGATTCGTTTCAAATTGCCCGCCGCTCCATTCAGCGCTTTTTCTTTTCCTGAACCGCTTGCTCCTTGAATCAGCCGATCCAGTTCCGCGCGGTATTCTTTTAAATTATTCGCGTTTTTTTCATCTGTCCAACGCGCAAAAAAGTAATTTGTAAGATAATTTTTTGCCGCGTTTGCGTCCACGCTGTCGTTAAAAACCGGCTGTTGCGATTTTAACGATTCGTCCAACGTCCAAGATTTATAAACGGTTTCCGTTTTCACGGCGTTTTTATCGGTTTTATTTGCTTTTTGAGCGTTAGCCGAAGTTTCACAAATAACGAATACCGCAAGAGTTGCGGCAACAATCATTTCCAATGTTCTTTTTTTCATAATTTACTATCCTCGCCCGTCCGACTCCAATATAGTCGGCAATGTTAAAGAAAAGAGATTTTGTTACCAAACTTTTTTCATGGGGTTTTTCAAGACTCTTTTTAATAGCATACACGAAAGAAGGGGGGAAAGTCAAGTAGAATCAAAAAAACTTAGCATTTCTTTTGATATTATTTCATCCATCTTATGAGTTATACTCGAAAGTTGTGTATGCGTTGAAAAGTTAGCGGGGTTATTGGAAAATGGCGAGTGCAATCAAAACCATCATTTTTCAAGGAACCAGCGCTATGAAGAAGTCTATCAGAAATTCGGAAGTCAAGCCGGTCGTCGATGAAAAAAAGTCGGGAGTCGGCCGGAAATTGTTTCGGTTCAGCGACGAGCCTGAAAAAACAACGT
>JAISZO010000418.1 GCA_031269105.1 Planctomycetaceae bacterium
TTCCACTTCGCTATTTCAGAATCCGATAAAGTTAGGGGGAGCAGGGAGGTCGTCCTTGACAAAATTTTAGAAAAATCTATTATTCGTATTATAAGGTTTTATGAAACTTTGTAAAGAACTGTGTCGTTAGCGAAATGAGTATATTACTCTGCGATCCGCATTTGTTGGCGTCCCATTCTCTCTTTTCGTTTTCTTTATTGGCAGACCGGAACTTCGGCGACGGTTTCCTCCTCGTTTACGCTTCGGGCTATATTTTCGCTTTTTATTCTTAACTTTTCGCTTTTCACTTCCTTTTCGCCGCGGTTTCTCTTGATTTTTTCAGAAAAAACGGTTATCCTAATAAGTAGATTATACAGATTTGTTTTTATAACGATTATAATTACAAACTTTTATAAAAAAACAACTTTTCTTTTGCTTGCCGGAATATTTTCATTTGTCCAAATTTTGATATTTGCGGCAGACAATATCGCCGTTGAGTTATGAAAAGCGGCATTGTCTTTGATGCGCGGACAAATTGATTCCGCGTGGAATCATGCGTATTTTTTATTTCATTTTGCAACTTATTCAATAATGGCATTGGTTACACTTCGGATCATTGACGGTCCCGAACGGGGCAGGATTTACGAGCAGCTCTCCACGCCGATTTCTATCGGACGCGAAGAAGGAAATACGATTCGTCTCAACGACGAGCGGGTCAGCCGTTTTCATATAAAAATTTACGAGAACGGCAACGTAGTCATTGCCGCCGATCTCGACAGCACCAACGGAACCAGCGTCAATGGCGAACAGGTACAGGTTTGGGAAATCAAGCCGGGCGACATGATTTCTATCGGACGTTCCGTGATTTTAGTCGGCAGCCGCGAGGAAATCGCCCGACGAATTAAGACGTTGCGCGCGGATCAGGATTTTCCGGCTTCCGCCGTGCCGATGGGATATTTGCAACAAGACGTCGAAGACGAAAAAACGCTTGCCGAAATTCAAGGTTCGCGCTTGGAAGACACGACCGGCGGGATTCTTGAAGAGTTGTTTTTTCAGGGACTGACGCCGGAAGATTTGGCGGCGCTTCATTCGATTTTGCCGCCGAAATTGCCGTCGCTTCTCGCGCCGCATCAAAAAGCCCAATTGCTCGAAATGCTGCAATATTTTTATTTGCGGATTCGTTACCTCGCGGCAAGCGTCGGCAATGGCGAGTCGGACGGTCAAATCTCGCTGGAATTTGAACAATGGCAAAACATTCTCGACCTCTACGATCGTTTAGCCCATTACATTAAAAAAATCGCCGAACCTTAGTCGGAAACGAAAAAGTCAAATTTTCAAACAAAATCTAAATAAAACGTGCTGAAATGTTACAAACTTTTTAAGGAAAGAGAAATGAAAGTATTTGTTATTATCGGACATCAAAATCCCGGCAGTTTTAACCATGCCGTTACAAGCTGCGTTCTCAATACGCTTAAAGAATTAGGACGCGATACGTTTTATCACGATTTGTACGCTGAAAAATTTGATCCCATCGTACCGCACGCGGAAATCGCGGATGAAAATTTATTACCGCCGCTTGTAAAACAACATATTCAAGAATTGAAACAGTCGGACGGGATTGTTATTGTTCATCCCAACTGGTGGGGAACGCCGCCCGCAATTCTCAAAGGTTGGGCGGATCGCGTTTTGCGAAGCGGTTTTGCGTACCGATTCGGACCGAACGGTCGCGAACAATTCTTCAACGATAAAACGGTGCAGGTTTTCAGCACGTCGAACACGCCGCGCGACGTGGAAATTCAAGTTTACGGCGATCCGTTAGAAGTTTTTTGGAAAACGATCGTGTTCGGACTTTGCGGTTGTCGATCGTTTGAACGCCGTAATTTTGAGCCGATTATCGTCAGTTCGCATGAAGAACGCACGACTTGGCTTGATGAAGTCCGCGAAATAATTCAACGGCGGTTTCGTTGAATCGCTTCGCCGCCGATCATTTCTATTTTTTTCAATGTTTCTATGAAAACGCCCGTCGCTCGCGCAACGGGCTGTTTGATTTTTCAGAATTTTCATGTTCCGTTTTACGACGGAATTTCAGGAAGTTCCCAACCTTTGCGGCGCGGACGCGAAAGCATTTCGTTTCCTTTGTCGTTGCCGATAAATTTTTCGTTGACCGGGTCCCAGCCGATTTTTTTACCGACCGGCGCCGTCGCGCGAACGATGTTCACCAATTCGCAGAACGAAGTCGCACGTTGTCCGATTTCAATGTCCGCATTCGCTCGCTTGCCGGTCTTGATGCACTCAATGAAATTCTCCACGTGATAGACCGTTTCGCTTCGCGTATTCTTGTGTTCGCTCATGCCTTCCGCGGCAATTTCTTTCGGATTGGAACTGATCTTATGCCGATTGATTTCAATCTTGCCTTTTTCGCCGACAACAATACAGCCCAAACCGGGTCCCCAATCGCCGTCAAGATGCAGTTTAATCGCAATACCGTCTTTCGTCCACATCGTCATTTTGGCTCGCGGTCCTTTGACTTTCGCCATGCCGTAATAAGCCGCGCCGGTTTCTTCGTCCGTCGGTCGCCGCGTCTGAAACTTGCCGCTGTCCTGAATCGTACTCGGTTCTTCGAGCAGAATCTCCGTCGGTCCCGTGTCGTTCATGCCGATTGCCATACAAATCTGGTCGTAAGAATGCGTTCCCCAGCCGCTCACGCCGAAACATAAACCGCCGGCGTCGTAATCCTGCCAATTCGACCATTGATGAAACAACGCCCGATGAAACGGACGAAACTTCGATTGATTGAGCCATGCGTCCCACGACTCGTCGGTCAAACCGTCAACGTAGGGTTCCGCCGTTTTGTGAGCGTTATCGTCCCATTGATTCGGACCGACAAAATTCGGCGCGAGAATTTCTTTGATTTTGCCGATTCGTCCGTTCTGAACTTGTTCGCAAGCCCATTGACAAAGCGGTAACGACCGCTGCTGCGAACCGCATTGAGTCACGCGATTGTACTTGCGAGCCAGATTCACAAGACGCCGTCCTTCGTCAATCGTCAGCACAATCGGCTTTTCGATGTAAGTATGACGTTCCATCGCCAAAGAATGAGCGACCACCCAAGCCCGTTGATGCGTTGTCGTTTCGCAAAACACGGCGTCGGGCTTTGCGGTTTCAATCATTTTGCGGAAATCGGTAAATCCTTGTTCCGGCGTGAAATCTTTGTATCGGTTCATAAAACGGTCGATACGGGGTTGCAAAATATCGCTGACGGCAACAACTTTTGCTCCTTTCGCGGCTTTGACGTCGCTGGGATAAATTCCGGTACAGCGTCCGCCAAGACCAATAAGACCAATCGTGACGATTTCATTTGCTCCCGGAGCGTCCGGCGAACCGAGTACGGAACGCGGAATGATAAGCGGCGCGGCAACAGCCGACGCCGAAATCGCTAAAAATTGACGGCGGGTTGTTTTGTTCATAACAAACTCCTTAAATGGAAAAGGTTGAGAGGGGAATAATGCCGAGAAAAAACAAACGGCTTTTCCTTCGGCGCATCAAACAATATTATCAAAATTTCCGCTGAAAGTCCAGCGTGATTTTCCGCCGCGATTATTTTTTCGGCAGTATTTTTAATTGAATATTTTTAAATTCGATTTTCATTGGCGGTCCCGGGTGCATTTGTAAGGCGATAATTCCCGCCGTCGCCGCTTCGGTCGCGTGACGATCGTCCACTTGGCACATCTTTTTACCGTTGATCAAAAGCGTAATATCATGTCCTTCCGCAATGATTTCGTAATCGTTCCAATCGCCGGGCTTGTAGGATTTTATCAATTCCTTCGGGTCGGCAAACTGTTTGAAATGCGGCGTCCCGTCCGCGTCGATCTTGCCTTCAAATCCACGTTGGACAACGGCGGCTCGTTTATGGTGGAACAGACAACCGGTCCATTGTCCGCTTGCGTCAACGTCGGCTTGATAACCATACGTATCCCAATTCGGACGCTTTTCGCTCCGAAACTGAATGCCGGAGTTGCCGTTTCCCTGCAAGCGGAACGACAATTTGAGATGAAAATTCTCCGGTTCGCTGCCCGTCCAAGAGAGATAATGCGCCTGCTTGCACGGTTTTTCCGGCGTGCTTTCCGCGACAAGGCAACCGTTGACCACGCCCCATCCGCCGGGAACGCCTTCCCAGCCGGTCAAATCGGTTCCGTTAAAAATCGTCTTAAAACCGTCGTTTGCCGACGGCTCTGTCGATTTATCTTCGGCAAATAACGGAGCGCCGCACAAAAAAACGGCAATCCAAGTTGAAATCGTTTTCATAGGTCTCGTTTCTAAAAAATTGTTATTGTTTTACTTTTTTTTGTAAAACTTAATTAACATACATAAAATTATAGCCAAAAAGATTGTGCTATAATAGTATTTTTTAAGCAAAATTTTGTATTTTTTCCGCATGACGGAAGAATATTTAAGGGCGCTTCTAAAAACCTTCAACAAACAAACTTGGAATATTTTTTCGACTGGCTTAACATGATTGACTGGAGAGATTGGAATAAAAAATCTTGGTTTGGCAACATCCCGCTTGAATTTGCCCTTTATTGCATCTATAATTGAGGAAAATTTCATAATCAGAAAGTTTTTATGGGAAACTTTCGTGAATTTTAGCGGTTTTCGTGGAAATTAAATAAAAAAGGAAATACTCAATGATTCAATGGATTAATGATCGAACCGGCGCCGTAACCGGATTGAAAACGTTTTGGTATTGGACGGTTCCGGCGACAAAATGGATTTTCCGCCAGATTCCGATAGTGATTACGTTCGCGTTTCTCGTGCAGGCGATTACCGGCGTGATCATGTGGGCGCATTATTCTCCAAGTTCGCAAACGGCTTGGGAAAGCGTCTTCTTTTTCCAGTATCACATTCCGTTTGGCTGGCTGATTCGCGGGCTGCATCATTATTCGGCGCAGTTGATTGTCGGGATACTCGGCTTTTCTATTATCGCGTCGATTTTCCGGTATTCGTACCGCTCGCCGCGCGAATTTGTGTTTTGGAGCGCGTTGATTTTGCTGTTGATTTCCGTATGCAGTTGTTTGACCGGCGATCTGATGTCGTGGACGCTTACAGGTTACTCGACGACATTGGTGCGCGTGCGATTTTTGCAGATGCTGCCGATTATCGGCGACGATTTATTCAAACTCGCGTTAGGCAATCCCGGTCCCGGTTTCGGGACTTACACCTTGACGCGGTTTCTCGTATTACACGTTATGGTTTTCGGCGGCGGATTTTTTACGTTTTTAGCGCTGTGGCGTTTTTTTGATTTCCGCGCTCGCAAAATTGAAGTCGCGCAAAACGCGGCGAAAGCCGTTTATCAACGGCGCATGGCGGCAAACTCCGGCGAACCGGACGCGGCGCCAAATACGAATGGAAAACAAACGAAAAAAGCGGCGAAAGAAGAACGTCCCCAATTGGCGTATTTCTGGTCGGTACAAGCGTTTTTCGCGGCGATTGCGTGCGTTATTTTTCTCGCGGCGGCGTTGGCGTTAGTATTCCAACATGATCTTGCGGAAAAATATCTGCCGTATCATTTCAAAGCGGAAACTGTCGCAAGCGATACGAAATCCGACGCGGCGCAAGCTGACGAGATCAAATCCGAATCGTCATCGACGGAAACCGCTCAAGTCGATTGGTCAACGTTGCCGCCCGAGACGCGATGGGGCGCGAAACTTATGTCGCCCGCCGATCCGGCAAATTCGTATGACGCGGCGCGTCCCGAATGGTCGTTTCGGGCGTTGTATCATTTCTCGAACATGTTTCCCGCCGAGAAAAAAATCTATTCGATTTTTGTGATTCCGCCGTTGATCGCGTTGTTCTTTTTTGCCGTTCCGATACTCGGCAAATTCAAACCGTTCCGCTATCTTATTGTGCTGACGACTGCGGCGTTTCTTGTTGCGTTTCTTTACATGACTTACGCGTCGTATCATCACGACTGGACAAACGGCGATTATTTGCAAGCCGAAACGGAAGCGGATGAATTAGCGGTGCGGTCGTTGGAATTGGCGTTGCGTCCTGAAGGGATTCCGCCGACCGGCGCGTTGTCGCTGTTGCAAAACGACCCGAAAGTTCAGGGACGGACAATTTTCGTCCGTCATTGCGCAACGTGTCATGCGTTTGAGCCGCAGCCGGGAGAAACGCCGCATAAAGATTTCCGACCGTATCGTCATCCGAAACCTGCCGCAGGTTCCGAAACATGGAAAGCCGCCGCGCCGAATCTCTATCATCCGATCAGCAAGTTTTGGATTGGCGGTTTTCTCGATGAGAAACGTTTGAAATCAGACGATTACTTCGGCGGCACGGAGTTCAGAAACGGAAGTATGGTAAAAGATGTGATCAGCGTGAATTTTCCCGCTGATGAAGATCAAGCCGCGTTTCAGGAAGACCGCGACAATTTGAGCGAAGCGTTATATCAGGAAGCGTTATTAGACAAGCCGCGCGAGATGGACGGTAAACTTCCGAAAGGAATCAAGGCAAGTCATTACGAATTGATTGAAAATTTCGGCTGCACGGATGCGAATTGTCATAAGTTTTACGGACTTGGCGAAAAGAATATCGGCAAGGCGGCGGACTTAACCGGCTATATGTCCCGCGAATGGCTGATTGGCGCGATTGCCGACATTGGCGGTCCGAAATATTACGGCGTGAAAAACTCGTCGATGCCGGTTTATTTTGTCGAAGGCAAAGCGGACTCGACGTTGACTCGCGCGGAAGTCGAATTAGTCGCCGATTGGCTTCGCGGTCATTGGTATCGTCCGAACCAATTGAAAACTCCAGCCCTCGCCGCCGAAAATCCTAACGCGGGCTTGGGACAATGAGGAACTCTTGGGAACGTCGTCAGACGCCAGGTTGCAGGTTCCAGAGACCAGGTTTCAGATGCCAGATACCAGCGCGTTAGCTTGCAATACTTTCCCATGTTGAAAACAAACCTGATATCTGGAACCTGTTACCTAAACAAATTCCCCTCCGGTGGCGGGCGGCGCAGCCGACCGACGGGGTGGTTGCAGAGTTAGTTTTCAACACAGGAAAGTACGGCAAGCCAACACTGGATACCTGTAACCTGGACCCTGTTACCTCATACCAACAAACAACAAGCGGTTGTTTTCCCGCTTGCTTTTTTGATTTCTTTTCGCCATAATGATAACGGTTGCGTTTTCTATTCTTTTCTTTCACTCCTTTTTAAACATTGATGCGGGGTTGTATGACGTCGTCAGACGAAAAATATCACGACGCGGTTTGGGTACTGGACGCCCATGGAATTTTATATCAGGTGTTTCATGCATTGCCGGGCGATATGAGCAGTCCGAGAGGCGAGCCGGTCGGGGCGATTTTCGGATTCGTGCGCGATTTGCTGACGCTTTTCACCGATTACCGCCCGGCGTCGCTCTTTTGCGCGTTTGATATGCCGGGCGCGACGTTCCGGCACGAAATCGACGTCCATTATAAAGCCAATCGTCAAGCCATGCCGGAACCGCTCTCGGTTCAAATTCGTTGGATTCATTCGGTTCTTGAAGCGTTCGGGATTCCGGCATTCGGAGCGCCATCGTTTGAAGCGGACGATCTGATGGCGACAATTGCCGCCCAAGCGGAAGCGGCGGGAAAAAATTGCGTTCTTGTCACCGCCGACAAAGATTGCCGTCAGTTGATTACGCCGCGCGTTTCGCTCTTCAATCTACGGAAACAAGCGTTCTACCAAGCCGAAGAACTCATGGCGGATTGGGGGATTCGTCCTGATCAGGTGGTCGATTTTCAGGCGATGGTCGGCGATTCCACCGATAACGTGCCGGGAATCCCGTTGATTGGTCCGAAACTGGCGACGCAACTGCTGCAAAAGTACGAAACGCTCGAAAATGCAATCGACCACGTGGACGAGATTTCCGGTCGGAAACGAAAAGAAAATCTGAAAAACGGTCGGGACGTTGCAATGACGTGCCGCGAATTGGTGCGGCTGCGCCGAGACGTGCCGCTTGAGATTTCGTGGGAATCGGGACGGGTTCGGGGAATTGACGCCGGATTGCTGCGCGCGATGTGTCGGCGTTTTGGCTTTAAGTCGCTCGAACCGCGTATGGAGAAACTCGAACAAACGCTGGGCGGGCGGCGGATCGATCCGGCGTCGCTCCGCGAAGAAACGCGGGAAATGTTTTGCGGCGGCTCGGAAAACGTTGCGTTCAATCCGCCGCAAGTTGAAAAGCAAACGACTTTGTTTGAAAAAGAAACGGAAGACGCGGTTTCCGCAAACGTCGCGGCGAAATATCGTCTTGTAAACGACGAAACCGCGTTTCAAGAGTTTCTGACGGCGTTGCAATCCTATCTTCAGGTTCCAAAGAACGGCGAACAAGGATTTTCTTTTGATCTGGAAACAACGGCGCTGCGTTATATCGACGCTCAAATTGTCGGAATGTCGTTTTGCTGGCGGGAAGACGAGGCGTGGTACGTTGCGATTCGCGCGCCGTTGGGCGAGCCGACGCTCAAACAAAAACGCGTCTTCGCCGACCTTCAACCGATTCTCGAAAACGCGGCGATTGGAAAAATCGGACAGAATATCAAGTACGACGCGCTGATTTTACGGAAATTCGGCGTGCGGCTTGCCGGCGTGCGGTTCGATACGATGGTTGCCGATTATCTTTTACACGCGGGCGAACAACGGCATAATCTCGACGAACTTGCGGAACGTTATCTCAAACATACGACCATCAAAATCAAAGAACTGATCGGCTCCGGTAAAAATCAGCGGCGCATGGATGAAGTCCCGTCGTCGTTTGTCGCGGATTACGCGGCGGAAGACGCTCTCGTTCCGTTTTTGCTGCGTCCGATTTTGGAATCTATGCTTCAAAAAGAGAATCTGCAACCTCTTTTTGAAACGATGGAATTGCCGCTGATTGACGTGTTGGTTGAGTTGGAATCGAACGGCGTCGCAATTGATCTTGAACAGCTTCGCCGATTGAGCCGGCATTACGCGGAACGATTAGCGCGTTTGGAGACGGAAATTCACGATCTTGCGGGAGAGCGTTTTAATATCGCGTCGCCGAAACAGTTGCAAACGATTTTGTTTGAGAAATTAAAACTGCACCTAAAACTCAAAGACGGCAAACAAATGAAAAAAACGAAAACGGGATTTAGCGCCGATATTGAAGTTCTTGAGTTGCTTGCGCCGATTCATCCGCTTGCCGCGAAAATTATTGAATATCGTCAGGCGGCGAAACTTAAAGGAACGTACATTGACGCACTGCCGGAATTTGCCGATCCGGTTACGCGACGCATTCACGCCTCGTTCAATCAGGTTGTCACGGCGACCGGACGGCTGAGTTCCAGCGATCCGAACTTGCAAAACATTCCGATTCGCACCGAAGAAGGACGCGAAATTCGCGGAGCGTTTGTGCCGGGGAAACCGTTTGACGCCATTCTTTCCTGCGATTATTCGCAAATTGAACTGCGAGCTTTGGCGCATTTTACGGGAGACGAGAATTTGCGTCGGGCGTTTGCGAACAATGAAGATATTCACGCCAGCGTCGCCGCGCAGGTTTATCATGTTTCCGTCGACGCCGTGACTTCCGAGATGCGCCGCACGGCGAAAGCGGTGAATTTCGGCGTCATTTACGGTCAATCGGCGTTTGGATTGTCAAAGCAGCTCGGTATTGAACAGAGCGAAGCGAAGAAATTCATTGAGACGTATTTTGAAAAGTACCCGTCAATCAACGCTTTCTTTAGCGAAACGCTCGACGCGTGTTTGATGAACGGATATGCGACGACTTATTCCGGTCGGCGGCGGCGGATTAGCGGAATCCGTAGCCGCTTGCAGCGCAAAGGACAACTGAATTTTTCAGAACGCACGGCGATTAACACGGTGATTCAAGGTTCGGCGGCGGACTTGATGAAAATAGCGATGCTGGCGGTTTTTCGAAAAATGCAAGCGGAACAATTCGACGCGAAAATGCTGTTGCAAATTCACGACGAACTTGTTTTTGAAGTGCGAAAGGAAACGCTTGAACCGTTTGAAAAAATGCTCCGAACGGAAATGACGCTCGGACAACCGCTCTCCGTGCCGCTTACGGTCAATATTGCCGTCGGAAAAGATTGGGGAGAAGCGAAGTAAGACGCGGCGCTTTGCGGAAGTGAAAAGTTAAAAATTGAGCAGACGATTGTTTCAATCCCAGAACAAAAAATTCCGCTTGCGAAACTTTTAGCTTTTCACTTTTCACTTTTAGTTTTTCACTTGCTTCTTTGCCAATTTGCGGAACGCTTCGACGCCGCGTTCAATGGTTTCGTCGGACGCGGCGTAGGAAATGCGGAAATGCGTGTCGCGTTTGCTGAAAACGTTGCCGGGAATAATCAGCATCGAATAATCGGTAATTGCCGAGTGGACAAATTCCGACGCCGTTCCCCACGGGGCTTTCGGAAACATATAAAACGCGCCGCCCGGTTTGGTCACTTCATACAAATCTTTGAGACCGTCGTATAACATTTCGCTTTTCCGTTTGTAATGAGCGATTTCTTTGCTCATGTCGCAATCGAGAGCGGTCAGCGACGCCCATTGACCGGGTTGCGGCGCACAAACAAACGTGTATTGCTGAAACTTGAGAAGCTGCTCGATAATTTCCGACGGTCCGTGAATAAAACCGACGCGCCAGCCGGGCATTCCATACGATTTGCTGAAACCGCCCATCACGACTGTTTGCGGATTGAATTGCGCGGGCGACGTAAACGTTTCATAACAAAACATGTCGTAAATTTCGTCGCTGACAAGCAGCACGTTTTTTTCGGCGGCAAGTTTCGCCACGTCTTCCGCAACTTTCGCCGCCGCAACCGCGCCGGTCGGGTTCGCCGGCGAGTTGAACAAAATCGCTTTTGTTTTCGGAGTGACGGCGTCTGCGATTTTCTGAACGTCAAATTCAAAATTCGGGTAAGTATCGATTAAAACCGGCGTTCCGCCGCACATTTTGGTCAACGCTTCGTACATGACGAAATACGGATCAAACATAATTACCTCGTCGCCGTGATCGAGGATTGCCAAAAGAAGAAGCGCGAGCGCTCCGCTGGTTCCGCTAGTGATGAAGATTTTACGGTCTTCATGTCCGTATTGTTGATCGACGTCGTTTTGCAACCGCGTCAAAAGCGGAGCAATACCCTGCGTCGGCGAATAGCCGTTTTTTCCTTCCCGAATCGCCTTGCACGCCGCGTCTTTCGCCGCATCCGGTATATCGAAATCCGGCTGACCAATCGACAAATTGATCGGATTTTTTAGCTTCGCTCCAAGATCAAACACTTTTCGAATCCCGGAGGCGTCAAACGAAAACGCGCGCTGCGCTAACCACTGTTTTGTCATTTTATTGTTTTCTAAAAAGTTTTTTAAATTTTGAGTTGTAGATTGCAATGATTGGAAAAAAAATGAAACCGGATAGATTTAACAAAGTAAAGTAATATCCAAGATGTACTATTAGTAATTCCCGCAACAACGATTACCAACAAAAGTATCAGTTCTTCATAAATAACCATAACGCGATAAATTCTCGCCAAACCAATAAGAAAACGCTCTTTTGTTTCAGGCGTCATGTTTTTGCTCCATTTTCAATTGCTATCGTCGCAATATATAGGACTGCGCATCATTACAAAAAATATAATAATCATTGGAAACAAAAAACATAATAAAAATATCCCCATAACGCATTCCAAAGAAATCCAATAGCGACAGCAACTACGTAAAGTAACGCGATCGCAACATCAAGAAACGCATCCCGCCGCGTCCATTGTAATTTTATTTCCGAATACGAATTTTGCGGCGTTCGCATTTTATCTTGTTGGTTTGTTTCTTGAGGCATGACGAATTTCTTTTACCTTATTTTCTACACTTGACTAATATCTCTTTTGCGTTTTTCTGATCGTTGATCAACGGCATGTCATTCCAGTTTCCCGCTCTCGCATATCGGGAAAATTCCACTTCAAGTCCTACCTCGCGGCACATTTGCTCAATTTCATTTTTTCTGAAACGTCTGTCTCTGACAATCAATTCCACAGGCGGTAAATTTCCTCTTTCAAATTGTTCTTTGCGGTAAACAACTTGCGTCGTGCTGTTTACCAGAAGGTGTTTTGAATCAAAAACGTTTCCTGTCGTTTCCATTGTATTCGACGGCGTTAAACTTAAAAGTTCATCCGCAGAAAAATGATCGGCTTGATTGATTGTCTCGTAATTCATCACGGAAATCACGGCATATCCGCCCGGTTCAAGACGTTCGGAAATTTGCCGAAGAATTTTTTTATTTTCTTCATTATCCGCATAAGAACCAATCACGTCATAAAGACAAATTACGGCTTTAAATTTTTTATTCGATAAAGACGCCAACGTCCTGACGTCGTCGCAAATAAATTTCACATGATTGAAATCATATTTCGACTTGTTTGATAACGAGTTTTGGTAGTCGTAAAAATGTTTTTCCAAATAATCGACAGCGAAGACATGAATTCCTTTTTCCGCCAAACCGAAAGCGTGTCTTCCCGTACCGCATCCTAAATCCAAAATTTCGTCGTTTTTTTGCAAACGACATTCTTTCATAATAAAATCCGCTTCCTTGTCGGTATATTTCATCCATGTTTGACTTTCAGACGACAAGTCCATGCGGCGATAAGCGTCTTTGACCGAATTGTCGGAACTACGAAGAATTTGTTCCCATTCACTTTCTGACATTTTCGTTAATGGCTGATCATGAAAAGTAAAAGCCAACCATTCCCAACCTTCCTCAATATCGCCCAATAACCATGATTTCTGTTTGGTAACGTTTTCTCTCATGGCGGGAACGTCGGAATGATCGACAAAAAATCGAGTGTTAATTTTCGATTCGTTTTCATCTAAAATTGTTTCCGTCGTTTCGTCAATATAAGGCAGATGTTCGCAACCTAACGACAAAATTTTTTTGATATTTTTTTTAATACGCAAAGAATCGCATCTTCTATGCGTTGCGCTTTCTAACGCTCTAATTGCATAAGGATTGGCGCTGATGATTCCCCAAGCATAATCGTTTGAAAATTGCCAGATTTTTTTCAGAAGCGTTTTTGCGATGGATTTGTTTCGATAATCTTTATGAACGACAAGTTGCATGACCCAAGAAACGACTTTGTTATCATAACATTTGACTTTGGTACGCAATGCAATTGCATAACCTATCAGAAGATGATTATCGTTTCTTGCCAAATAAACAATGGTATCGTTACCGAGCCATTTTTTTAATCGATTAGGAGACAATTTAATTGGTTTACCGCGTCGTTCTAATATATTATCAGCGTTACTCCATTTTCCATAATGTTCCGAATAAAGTTTGGAACATTCCTGCAATACAAGATCATATTCGTCTCTTACTTCCGGCAACAGATCGTTTTTCGTAAACTGATTTCCGAAGTAGCTCTCGTACCTGACCTTATTTATATTCATATCCATAATCATGCCGTAATTCCTTTGGTGAGTTTCATAAACGCGGTTTCGAGATTGATTTCGTCTTCTTTAAACGACAAAATTTTGAAGCCGTTTTTAATCAATTTTCCCGGAAGTTCGCAGTAATCGTCGGTTCCTTTTCCTTGTTTGATGGTGATTTCTAACGTTTGCGTCGGTAGAATTTCAATTTTTTCGACGCACTCGTCCGATTCGAGAAGTTTTGCCGCCTTTTCTGATTCGCCGACGACTTGCACCAGCAAAACCGGTTGATCGCGCACCTGACGCATCACTTCGGCGACGTCCGCGTTGACAAGAAGTTCGCCGCGTTCGATAATGCCGACCTTGTTACAGACGTCCGCCAACTCCGGTAAAATATGACTCGAAACCATAATCGTTTTGCCGCGTCCGCCGAGACGCTTGAGCAATTCCCGCATTTCAATTCTCGCACGCGGATCAAGACCGCTTGCCGGTTCGTCCAATAAAAGAACTTGCGGATCGTGCAACAAAACCCGCGCCAGCCCAAGGCGTTGCGTCATACCGCGCGACAAACTGGTGACAAGCGCCTGACGTTTATATCCCAAATCGACAAGTTCAAGCATTTCATCGCAGCATTTCCGGCGTTTTTCCCCTTTGATTCGATACGCCGCCGCGAAAAATTCAAGATATTCAATCACTTTCATATCGTCGTAAACGCCGAAAAAATCCGGCATGAAACCGATAAGCCGCCGAATTTCTTTCGGATGCGTATAGACGGAAAGATCGCAAACGTATGCCTCGCCGTAAGTCGGCTGTAACAATGTCGCCAGCATTTTCATCGTTGTCGTTTTACCGGAACCGTTCGGACCAATGAAACCGAACAGATCGCCTTCGCGGAGTTCAAGCGTTAAATCCTTGACGGCAAACAACTTGCCGTATTGTTTCGTCAGTTCTTCTGTTTTGATCACGTTGATTTGCTCCGTTGTCCGATGTGGAATGAAATACGATTCGTTATTCTTTTGTCCGCTCAAAAAAATTTGCGACGCTTTTTAGCATACACTCAAACTTGCTTTTTGACAAGAGTTTTCCGCAAAATAATGCGATGGAAAACATTTCGGTCAAATTTCGGCGGGAATTGTTTTTGGAAAGCGTCTATGCTATACTTATCGCACGAAACGTTTGGTTTCTCGCAGTACGTTTGGAAAATATTAATTTTTAACGTAAAAATTCAGCGTAAAATTTTGTCAATCTTGTTTGAAGTTTGAAAGACAAACGAAAAAATTTAAGGAATAACAAGGAATAACAATGAAAACGAATAAAAAACTATTGATTGGAATCTTCTGCTGTTTGACGTCGGCGGCAAGCGTTTGGGCGGAAGAAAATTGGACGCCGTTGTTTGACGGCAAGTCGCTGGACGGTTGGAAAGCGTCGGAATCGCAAACGACTTGGTCGGCAATTGACGGCGCGCTTGTGTCGAACGGCGCGAGAAGTCATTTATTTTACGACGGAAAAATTGCCGATCATCGTTTCAAAAATTTCGAGTTGAGGTTGCAGTTCAAACTCGAAGGTAAGTCGAATTCGGGACTTTTCTTTCACACGGAATTTTCCGACGCCGGATCGCCGCCGAAAGGTTACGAGGTTCAGATCAACAGCAGCGACAAAGAAACTCGAAAAACCGGTTCGCTTTTTGCGGTTCGCGGAATTTACGCCGATTTCGTGAAAAACGGAACGTGGACGGATTTATGGTTGAAAGTTTCCGAACGGCGGATTCAGGTGAAAGTCAACGGCATGTTGCTTGCCGATTATGTGGAACCGAAAAACGCGCCGCGAACGCGAAAAGGGCGGGTTCTTTCAAGCGGTACGTTTGCGTTGCAGGCGCACGATCCTGAAACGCGCGCCGCTTACCGCAACATCGCCGTGAAAATTCTCCCCGATTCCATAACCGACGACGGAGGCGATACGTCTTATTTATTTGATCCGCCCGCCGATCTTGCGCGACAAATTGACGAATTTGGTTCGCGAAATGTGCCGTTGATTGATTATCACATTCATCTTCGCGGCGGCATGACGGCAGAAAAAGCTCTGATTTTGCAGGCGAAAACCGGAGTTCAATCCGGCGTATTAGAAAATGCTGGCGCGGATTGGCCGCTCTCGGACAACGAAAAAATCCGTGCGTTCATCGAAGCGGCGGAACAGTATCCGGTTTATATTGGGCTGCAAGTCAACGACCGCGACTGGTTCAAGGCGATTTCGTCCGACCTGCTGAAACGGCTGGATTATATCCTTGCCGACACGATGATTATGAACGATGAAAACGGCAAGCCGCAAAAACTCTGGCTTGAGGAGCAATATAAAATCGACGACGCGAAACAATGGTTTGAGCGGTATTTTGCGCATTGCATGACGGTGGTCAAGGAGCCGATTACAATCATGGCGAATCCGACTTATTTGCCGTTGCGCATTGCGGACAAGTACGATGAACTTTGGACAAAAGAGCGAATGACGCAGTTGATTGACGCGGCGGTCAAAAATAACGTCGCGTTTGAGATTCAGGCGGGTTCGGCGTTTCCCGGCGATCAATTTATTGAGCTTGCAAAAGCGAAAGACGCGAAATTCACAATAGGACGCAACAATCATTTTGATAAAATGATCGACATGACTTCTTGTTTTGAAAAACTGCGGAAACATAAACTTGCGGAAAAAAACATGCTTCTTCTCGCGCCGAAAACGCGGTAAATATCCGCTTAATTTTCCACTTTCTTCAATGGCAGACGGAGCGTCGGCGACGGTTTCACTTTCGCTTACGTTTCGGGGCGCCATTGTGAGACGCGAGGCGCTCGTCTTGGAAAGCGTGAAACCGGCGCAAAATTCCCCTCCGGTGGAGGAGCGCCCATCGGCGCAGCCGACCAACGGAGCGCTTCGTGGAAGTTAAAAGGTAAAAGCGAAGGAAGTTAAAAATGAAAAGCTAAAAGTTTCGCAAGCGGAATTTTTAACTTTGTGAGGTCTTGTCGCATAATTTTTCAAAAAACTTGTTCTTTTTTTCGTTTTCGAGCGTATTAAAGTTATCGTTTCGTTCCCTTTAACCAACCTAAAGAGGTCAAAGACGTCACGAAAACCACC
>JAISZO010000049.1 GCA_031269105.1 Planctomycetaceae bacterium
TCGTTTTTGCTGACCACGCTTTGGCGTTTTTCTTTGCGTGTTTTTAGATCACAATAATGAACCGTCTTTTTGACGCACTCGTAGGAAACCGGTACTCGCAATGCTTCCGAAGCATGGAGCGGTTGACTGTGGTAAAACGCCGTCAAAAGGTTGATGCCCTTCTCATTACGTCCATGACTGTGATCCCAGTGCCAGCAGATTATTTCGCTTTCGTCCATATAGGGTTTAGGGATGATCGTGTCGTCAAAAATCAAACACGCCTCATCCGTTTCATAAAATAACCATCAAGCAAACGGGATAAATTGGTCACCGTCACACTGCTCAATAAATAATCCGTGTACAAATCCAATCGGTCATCCATGATAAAAAATTGTACTCCTGTCTTGGGGTTCTTAAATTTCGGGAAAACGTACCAATGGGAAGGCGTAGTTTACCAGATTAGGAACAATTCGGCAATAAAATTCTTAACGAGGACAAACGAATACCTCCTACTGGAAGAAAACTACTGCGTAACATGAGATCATAACATTCTACTTGATTTTATTCGTTTTTTCAAGTAGAAACATGCAAAAGTTTATACAATCGCTTCGGAATAAGTTATTGCTGCAATAATCATTTATAATGAAAAACGAGGAGTTTTGAGCAATACTTCAAAATGTTATTCTCGCCCATTTTGTCTATTTTTGCAAACAAGAACGTAAATAGTAGGAAATAATAAGACGTCGGCGTGTTTTTCTGTCAATTTTTGTATATAATGGAACGCATTGGAAAAAATCAAATTTACGAAAAAACAAAAACAATTCTCCTTTAAATCACTTGGAGGTAAAAAACGTGAGTATCTTTCTCAACAAAAAAGTCGGAGCGTTTCTTTTGCTGTCGCTCTATTGGAGTTACAGCGGGATCGTTTTGGCGGCGGATGTTGATCCGAAAAAAGGGGCGACGTTGCAAACCGATCCGCTTCACCCCATTACGAAAATCGGAAAAAATCACAACTACAACAATAACGACCGTCCGGTCAATACGATTGAATCGGTACGTCGCGCATTGAACGACATGATTGTGACTTTCGGAGATAAATATCCCGACGGTCAGGAAAATCTCAAAAAACTCGATGAATTTGAAAAACGTCTCGCCGAAAAATCGGACGACAAAGTGTTGCAAGACGAATTTGCCGCGTTCCGTCGAAAAGCGTTGTTGGCAAATCCTTTGCTTGATTTTGACAAATTGGTTGTCGTCCGCGCATCGCGTTTGGCGGCGCCGGGACTGAACGCGCACGTTCACGACGATATGCGGCGCGACGGCTGGGATCACGAGTTGGGAATCCTCTCGGATTTACGCGGCGAGCCGAAATTTCAACCGGTTTTTACACTGGAAAACGGACGACCAATCCGCGACGTCGATTTGTACTGGGACGCGAAGAAAGTATTGTTCTCGTCGATTAGCAACGCTCCCAATGGAAATAACCGATGGGGAATTTATGAAGTCAATCTCGACGGAACCGGCTTCAAACAATTAACGCCGGACGATCAGCCGGACGTGGATTTTTTTGACGCTTGTTATCTGCCCGACGGCGACGATATTATCACCGATTCCACCGCGTGTATGCAAGGACTTCCCTGCGAAAACGGCGGACGTCCGATGGCGTTGCTTTATCGGGTCAATACAAAAACGAAACAAGTGCGTCAATTGACGTTTGAACAAGACAGCGATTGGCATCCGACAATGCTTCCTAACGGTCGCGTGATGTATTTGCGATGGGAATACTCGGACATTATGCACTATTTTAGCCGCATCTTGTTTACGATGAATCCCGACGGAACGAATCAAATGGAATTGTACGGAAGCGGTTCGTATTTTCCGACCGCGTTCAAACACGCCCGACCTATTCCCGACACTTCTGAAATTGTCGGAATCGTCGGCGGACATCACGGACGCGCGGAAACCGGACGGCTCTGCGTCATTGATCCGTCGCTTGGACACAAGTATCCTTTCCGTTATCGTCCCGAATCAAAATTTTGGGGACAAGAACGCGATTTCATCGATATTCCAACCGAAGTTTATCCCGCCGAAGTGACCGGTTTCGCGCAAGAAATTCCGGGATACGGCAAAGACGTTGTGGGAAATGTTCGGGATACGCAAGGCGAAGGAATGAAATACAATTTCGTTTATCCTTTTCCGCTTAACAAAAATTATTTCATTTGCAATCTCAATATCTCCGGCGACGGCGGAACTTACGGCGTTTATCTTGTGGATCGTTTCGACAATCTGACTCCGATTTTTATTGAAAAAGGAAAAGGATTTTTTGAACCGCTTCCCGCCGTTCCTCCTGTGAAACCGCCGGTGTTGGCAGACCGTGTCGATCTCAACTCTAAGACGGCAAACGTATTTGTTACCGACATTTATCAAGGCGTTGGACTGAAAGGCGTGCCGCGTGGAACGGTCAAAAAACTTCGCGTGTTCTCTTATCACTTCGGTTATTGGGGAAGCGGCGGACATGAATCGGTCGGCGTCGAAAGCAGTTGGGACGTCAAACGGATTTTAGGAACAGTGGACGTCGAATCGGACGGCAGCGCTTCGTTTGTTATTCCGGCGAACACGCCCGTTTCAATTCAACCGTTGGACGAAAAAGGACGCGCTATTCAATTGTTCCGATCGTGGTTTGTCGGAATGCCCGGCGAAAACGTTTCTTGCGTCGGGTGCCATGAAAATCAAACGAATGTCACTCCCGCGTCTTACGCAACGGCGGCGATAAAAGCTCCCAAACCGATTACGTCTTGGTATGGCAAAGTTCGTCCGGTGGCGTTTCAGGCGGAAGTGTATGAACCGGTCGTTAAGAAATATTGTATCGAATGTCACGACGGTTCGGAAAAACCGATTCCGCGTCCGTCGTTTGCCGACGCGAAAAAAGCGTACGACAACATTCATCCGTTCATCAATCGTCCGGGACCGGAAACCGACATGGACGTTTTAGAACCGTATGAATATCACGCTTCGACAAGTGAGTTGATACAAATACTGGAACGCGGACATTATAACGTCAAACTTGATAACGAAGCGTGGGATCGGATTTATTGCTGGATTGATTTGAACGCTCCGTGGCGCGGGAAATGGCAAAACGAAAAGCAGGAAAAGCGCCGACTCGAATTGTTAAAATTGTACGCGAACATTGACGACAATCCTGAAAACGAGTATGACGAAGCGTTAGCCGCAGCGCAGCAAAAGCCGGTGGAATTTGTGAAGCCGGAAAAATATATCAAGCCGGAACCGGATAAATTGACGGCAAAGAATTTCCCGTTCTCGCCCGAAGTTGCGGCGGAATTGCAAAAGCAACTCGGCGCGGTTGAAAAAACGGTGGAACTTGGTAAAGGAATTGCGATGAAATTACGGCATATTCCAGCAGGCGAATTTGTGATGGGAAATCAAAACGGTTTTCCCGACGAACAACCGCGCGCGGTAATCAAAATTGAAAAACCGTTCTGGATCGGCGAGACCGAAGTGACCAATGCGCAATATGAACTGTTCGATCCCAAACACGACACGCGTTATCAAAGCGAACACGGCAAGGATCATGTGACGCCGGGTTATATTGCCAATCATCCCGAACAGCCGGTCGGACGCGTTTCGTGGATGGAAGCGAATCAATTTTGCGTTTGGCTCAGCCGAAAAACGGGATTGAAAATTCAATTGCCGACCGAAGCTCAATGGGAATGGGCGGCGCGAAGCGGAAGCGACGCTCAATTTTATTTCGGCGACGCGAATACCGATTTCTCGAAATATGCGAATCTTGCCGACGCGTCGCGCCGGTATCTTTATTCGCAATGGGAAAATGGCGCGACAATTCATGTGAGAAACCCGTATCATGAAAAAAGCGTGTTTCCGTTGCGGGACGACCGGTTTGTTGACAATCACTTTACGGTAGATTATGTTGCGCAATGCGCTCCCAACGTCTGGGGATTGTACGACGTCATCGGCAACAACGAAGAATGGACTCGTTCCGACGCAAAACCGTATCCGTACAAAGATAATGACGGACGCAATAGCGGTTCGCTCAAAGAGCGAAAAATCGCTCGCGGCGGCAGTTGGATGGAACGCCCGAAAGTCACCGGCTCTTCGACGCGTTATTATTACGAACCATTCCAAAAGGTTTATATTGTCGGTTTCCGCGTGGTTGCGGAAGAATAATGCGTTACGTAAAAATGCAAAACATTGATAACTAAAACATGGGCGTATTGAAAAAATACGCCTATTTGTTTTTAGGCAAATTTTGTCTATACTGTAACGGAGAATTTTTATGAAAAACGATCTTATTGGCATCCAAGACGAACTTGACGCATTGACAAAAATTATTGTCGAAACCGTACCGACGGAACAAATTTACTTGTTCGGTTCTTACGCCTACGGAACGCCGCGCAAAGATTCGGATTTGGATATTTATATCGTGCTAAAAGACGACTCGCCGATGCGGGATATTGACGCGATGATTGCGGTAACAATTGCAATGTATAAAAAAGTTACGAAGCCGGTGGATCTGTTAGCGATTAAACAGAATCGTTTTCTCGACCGTTCAAGCGGTATTACTACATTAGAACGTAAAATCATGCGAGAAGGAATAAAATTATATGGATAAAAAAGAAGAAATCAAACAATGGTTTAATATTGCGGAGAAAGATTTAGTTGCTGCGGAACAACTGATAAAAACAAGCTATCCTATTCTATCTGAAATCGTATGTTTTCATTGTCAGCAATCGGCGGAGAAATACCTCAAAGGGTTTCTTGCGATAAATAATATCGTATCGCCTAAAATTCACGTTCTCATGCCTCTTTTGCAAATGTGTGAAACAATATATTCTGATTTTTCCACATTGACAACGCCATGCGCATTTTTAACAAATTACAGTATTTTACCGCGTTATCCGAATGAATTACAAATCACCGATAACGATGCAAGAATTGCCGTTCAATACGCAAAAAAAATTCAAGAGCTTGCGACGGAAAAATTAAACGATTATCTCAATTCAATGACTGATAAAGACAACAGAGAATTTCCGTCAATTCAACTGATAATTAACGGAGAAAAACGGCAATTTGACGCGCCGATCACGGTGTTGCAATTGCTTGAGATGATGGAATTGAAAGGAAAACCGATAGCGGTGGAACGTAATTTGACGATCGTTTCGTTCCGTCAATACGCTGAAACAACGCTCGAAGACGGCGATTCGCTCGAAATCGTTACGTTGGTCGGCGGCGGTTGAAGAAAGTAACGAATGGGCGAAAACGTTGAATCGCTTATTTTTTCGGAGCAAAAATTTGCTTTACTTCGGGAAACGCAATTCCCGCTTCGACCCAATCTTTCCAACCCTCGCGCCAAACAAGCATACTCGGACTGATACGCTTTTCGACAATCCATGTCTTGATAATCGGCGACGTTGCCGGTCCAAAACGTTGTCCGTCGGGAAGTTGTATATACCAAACCGCGTTAGGATCGTCTAATGCCGTCTCGAACATCGATTTAGCGGTTTCCGATTGATTCGCAATCATTGAATTTGCGCCGCCGACGTCATTGTCGTTGTCGTCGTCGATTGCGGTAAAATCAATGCTTTGCGGTTCGGGAGTTGCGTTTTTTACGTTGGACTCCCGATCGTCGAAAAAGACGGGAAATTCATTCAGATTTCCTCCGTTGTTTGCCGCGAGTCCGTGTTTCATCTCGTTTTCTTCTTTGGTACTCGGTCGCGTACTCTTGAGAGGAATCAGCAACCGCGTCCCGCAATACGGACAAATGCCGCGTCTTCCCGCCAAATGCGACTTGACATTCAACTTGTGACCATTCGGACAATAAAAACGTATTCCCATGATTTAATTCACCTTATGTTTTTCAAACTGCAAGTTGTTGATATGTTTTGATGTTACATTTTTTTATGAGATTGCGGACATTCAAAAAAAGTTTGTTGTTGATTTGGTAACGATTTCAAATAAATAACGTAACGGACTTTTTATCATTGCTCAAGACGCCTGATTTGTACGTTAAATTTATTTTTATTTACTTCGTCAATCAGACGTCGAATAAAATTCATTTTTATCAAAACAAACCGCGTAAAATACAAAATTATTTATCCGCAGATGTTTTGAAATTTTGATTTGTATGCGAAATTTGCAGATTATAATGAAGGATTTAATATTTCTTCAATTCTTTTCTTAAACCATTCCGTTTTTGTTTTATTGTTTTGAACACGGAGATCACGGAGTTTTTAGCGTTTTTTTTGATGTGTTCAGCGCTTCCGTGTTCTGTAACCAAATTTTAAAGTAGGAAAAGTAAACAATCTCTTGATTTTAGCATAAAATCCGGTAAAATAAACAAAAACTTGCCGAAAAGCGCCGGTTTTTTAAGCGTTTCCAATAAAGACCATTTTACATGATTTCATAGGAAAAGATATGTCGAAACCGAAAAATCTTGTCGTTGCCCAGAGCGGGGGACCGACTTGCGTGATCAATAGCTCGCTTCGGGGAGTGATTGAAGCCGCCCGCGAATTTGACAATATCGGAACGGTTTACGGCGCGAGTCACGGTATTGAAGGCGTTCTCAAAGAAAAACTCATCGACTTGTCCGCGCAAAGCGAAGAGGAAGTCGCATTGCTTCGCTACACGCCGGTTGCCGGTTCTATCGGAACGTGCCGGTACAAGCTCAAATCGAATCAGTCGGAAGATTTCGAGCGGGTGATTGACGTGTTGAAAGCGCACGACGTCGGATTTTTTTTATATAACGGCGGAAACGATTCGATGGACACGGCGAACAAAATCGCGCAGCTTGCACAACGGCGCGGATTGGAATTGTTAGGCGTCGGCGTACCGAAAACGATTGACAACGACGTGGGAGACGGCGAATTTAAGTTGATTGATCACACGCCGGGTTACGGCTCGGCGGCGAAGTATTGGATGCACGCGGTGCAATACGCCAACGAAGAAAACAAAGGTTCGCGTCCCGCCGATCCGGTTTTGGTGTTGCAGGCGATGGGACGGAAAATTGGTTTTATTCCCGCCGCCGCGCGGCTTGCCGACCCAAAACGTCGGACGCCGTTGCAGATATATCTTGCGGAAAGTTCTTGTTCGCTCGAACAATTGACCGAGAACGTGAACGAGTCGGTCAGGCAGAACGGACGTTGTATCGTCGTTATCAGCGAGGGCTTTAATATCGGAAGTCTCGGCGAGGTGAAAGATTCGTTTGGTCACACGAGTTTCAGTTCGAGTCAAATTACGGTTGCGCAGGCGGTCGTCAATCATCTCAACAAAGTCGGCATTGCCGCAAAAGGCGCGGCGCGTGGAAATGTTGCCGGAACGGATCAGCGTCATTCGATGGCTTACGCTTCGATTGTCGATCTTGACGAGGCGTACCGCGCCGGACAAAAAGCGGTCGAACTTGCCGCGTCGGGACAAGGCGGTTACATGTCCACGATTTTACGCGATTCGGGATTCATCTATAATGTGCGTTACGACAAAGTTCCGTTGACGGATGTGGCAAACAGCGAAAGAACGTTTCCGAAAAATTGGATTGCGCCGAACGGTTACGACGTGACGGACGATTTTATCCGTTACGCGCAGCCGTTAGTTGGCGAAGAGATGTTGACTCTTCCGATGACCAACGGACGGCAACGTCTGACTCAATTCGCTCCGATTTTCGCCGAAAAGAAACTTCCGGCTTACGTCCCGCAAGCGGATAGAAAATAAGCGAAAAGAGAAAACTGCTCGCCAGAAACGCAATCCGCGTTCCCAGCCCCAGAGTTTTGCCCCGTAACCCTAGAGTTTTGACGAAAAAGACTATTAGGACGGCGTCGGACGTTTCGTCGCAAAAGTCCCAAGAGTCCCCGAAGTCCTAATAAGTCCTTAAAGCCCCAAGCGCGTGAGAGCGGGCGACAGACGTCTGAACTATGATTTGTATGATTTTTGCGAGGAATATGATTTTAGAAATCATAAGAATCACAGGAATCATAAAAATCCTGGTTCAGACAACCGCCGCGTTTTTTATCTATCGGCGCGTTCTATCCATCGGCGCAAGATGGCGAAGAATCCCCAAAAGAAATTCACGCTGATAAAAATCATTAAAATCAAGAACGGGACGTCGCTTGCAGCGCCGCCGTAAGCGTGGCGGCTTTCTTTGAAAATGACGTTGGAACCATACCACGTCATGATAATCGCAATGGAACCGGCTTGCGCGCCGAGTATCACGCCGAAACTGCCGTAGTATTTTTCAATGCGTCCGTGCAGCACGATGATATAAAAGAATAGCGTGACCAACGCCCAGACTTCTTTCGGATCCCATCCCCAAAAACGTCCCCATGAATAATCCGCCCAACGCGCGCCGAGTATCGTGCCGACCGCAATAAGCAGCATCGTCGCCCGCAGCATCGTAATAATGTACGGAACAAGCGCTTCGGCTCGCGAGGGAATTTGCGATTGAAAACGTCCGTCGGGCAAGCGTTTTTGTTCCCATTGTCCGAAAAGACAAATTCCCGCCGCCGCAACCGCAAGCAGCCACGCAATCGCGCCCGACGCATAACCAATGATAATAGATATGACGTGAATCGTTAGCCAGAAATTGCTGCGAAGCACCGCCATAAGCGGTCGGATATTCGAGTTAAATTGCGCGTCGTTGAAATACGCCGCAAGTCCTGCCGCAAGAGCCAGCGCCGCGCCGACAATCAAAAACAATTTCCGACTCAGCAAAATCTGACGCCGCGATTGTTGCGCCGTTTGCGGTAACGCGGTATCGCCGGATGTTTGCGGCGGAGTCCCGACAAACGGAAACATAACTATCGTCAAAATCATTCGCGGCGCCATCCAAACAATCAAACCGATACTTGCAATCACAACCGCCAAATCAATCGGGTCGTGCGAGATAATAATATATCCTAAACTTTGTTCGTACCGCAAATCGCCGTAACTGACGCGCAAGACGTAATAAAACGCAAGCGCCGCGAGAAACACTCTCGGCAAAAGAAGTCCAATTTGATACAACGCGAGCTGCGCGTCCGCTTCGGTTTCGGGATTGCTGCGGTTTTTCGGAAGCGCCGTCGCCCGCCACGCGCGGGCAAGACGTTTGTCAAAAAGCGGTTGAAACGTAAACCAAATTCCAAACGCCGCCGCCGAAAACGCCATCAAAACAATCGTCTCGAACATATTGGTCACAGGAGCCCATCCGGTAATATACGCCCGCAAACAACCGCCCGCAAACGCGACGAACTCCGACGTCAGTAACGCCGCCACTCCGCACCAAAACAAAATCGTTTCCCAAACGCGGTTCTTACGAAAAATCAACGCCGCAATTCCCGAACCAAGCAGCGCCGCAAGAGCCGCCGCGCTGGTCGTCCACATCCAATAGAATGGATGAAACGCTTCATAAACCGCTTCGGCGGCGACTCGTCCCGAAACAGGATAGGCGGTTTTCGCAAACGTCGTTTCGTCTCGTTCCTCCGGCGGTAGTAGCGTTGTTCGCGTCTCTTCAATCGCTTTCGCGTTCAGCCGGATATTTCCAGCAAACGCAAGCGCCGCGCGGTTAAAACGCTCAATCGCCGTATCGGTTTTTGCGTATTCCGCATCGCAATACGCTTTTGCCATTTCGTAAAACGACTTGCGAATCGCCCGATGCGGATTTCCGTTTTGAACGGAACGTTCCATCATGCCGAGAAACGAATTGTCCGCGTCGGCGTTGCGTATTTCTTCGGCGTTGAATTTCGGCAAACCGGGTTCGGCAAACCGACGAACTGCGTCGTCCGACGCGTATAAAAACATTTGCAGCGGCAGCCAAGGTTGCGTCCGCGATTGTTCGGAACTTCGCCCCGTCATGTTCGACGCAAACGTCATGCGGGAAACGTCCGTTTTCAGCGGCTCGAGGAAAAGCGCCGGATAAATCCGCAAGACGTTTTCGATTCCGTTCATGTTACCGCCGTCGTACAACGCCATTTGCGCCGCTTCGCACCAATAACGCGATTGTTCCAGCGAATAATAAATCTGTTCCGCCTGCAACCGCAACATTCGCAACCGCCCTTCGACGATTCCGGTTTGCCGCAAAACATGGGACGTTTGAAGATGATAAACGTCGTCGCGGAACTTTTTCGCGTCTATCAATAACGCTTCGAAATTTTTTTGCCGCGAGTCGAGAAATTTTTCAACTATTGCCGTCGAAAGCCGACTGTTCGATTTGCCGTTTATTATATTGTAAACCATCTCCGCAACGCTTCGCGACGCCATCGCGCACTTTTCTAATTCGTCGTTCTGAAACGGCGGCGTAATTGCTAACGATTGCAAATCCAACGGCGTCCGTCGAATCGCCAAAAACGTTTGGTAAGCGTTTTGGCAATAAGAATCGACTTCGTTGAGCGGCTGCATCAGTTGAAACGGCGGCTGTTGATTCGGATTGTAAGTCAACGCGCGAAACGTAAAATACGCGGTTTCCAGCGCCGCGGCATACGGACCGGTATGTTGAATATCCGCAATCGCGTTCGCCGACATTACGGCAAATTCCTTATCTTCCTGCTCGCCTGGTCGTTTTTGTCCGAGTTTCCGCCATCGGTCGAGCAATTGAGAAATTTCTTCCGCGCGGCTTATCGCCTGATACGGCGCGGCGTAACGCAACGGTTTTCCATCCGGCGTTTTGAGTTTTGCCTTGAGATAACTCAACCGCAAAAGCGAATCATCGGCGGGCAAAAACGGAATGTACTCCCAGAGTTCCGGCTCGACCAGCCACGAAAAAACGAGTTCCGAATCGGAAAACGTCCGTTTGCCGTTGGGGAATTTCGCTCGAATTTTTGCGGCGTTTTCTTCCGTCAACGCTTTTTCCCGCACCGCGTCGGCAAGCGTCGATTCGTCCGGCGCGAATGTCGGCGTATTGGTTCCGCAAATTTCTTTGACCGTGATTCGCGCGAACGTCCGCAACGGCGTCACGCGACCGTCGGAGAAAACGGGCAACTGCTCCCACGCTTTCCAGTCGAGTTGATTTGCCGATACGCGGATTTTGGAAGCGTCAAACGCCACGCTCGTCGGCGGACGTTTTCCGTCTTCCGCGTAACCGCATGACAAAATTATAGAAACGAACAGAACGAACAGAATGGATAAATTTTGAAAACTACGCATGTTTTTATCTTTAATAACCTTCTTCAAATATCGTTATTGTACAAAAGCGGGGATTCGGAGTCAAGCCGAATCGGGCAAACGACGTCACGGAGCGTCGTTCATAAAAATTCTATCGAATTTCATTTCCGCAACGTAAAGGGATAAGATTTTCATAATCGCATGACGACAATAGGCAGGAGTGCAACCGCCGCTTTGCGCACTTTGCGAGAGACCGTCTTATTAGAGTGAAGTATCTTTCTATTCGTCGGCTTTTGTGATTTTTTGTCGATTCCGCTTTTTTTGCGAGCGTCTGGCTTTGTCGTTCAGTCGGCGGACAATCGAACCTTTTGTCGGACGCGTCGGAATACGGCGTTTCGGTTTTTTGAGGGCGGCAAGAAGCATCGCTTTCAGTTTTTCGAGGCAGTCCGCGCGGTTTTTGATCGCGTCGCGGGTTTTCTGGCTGGCGATAATTAACTCGCCTTCTTTTGTCAGATGCGCCGGATACGAAACCGCAAGCCGCGCCATCGAATCCGTATCAAGAAGTCCGCTTGCCGCAACATTCCAACGCAAGACGGCTTTGCTCGCCACTTTATTAACGTTCTGACCGCCCGGACCGGAACTGCGCACAAAAGTCCATTGTAATTCTGATAATGGAATTTTTATATCAGACGCGATTTCAAACATCATATCAATTTTCCGATTCTTTTTCTTTCTAATCTTCATTGTCTAAAAATAACGCTTTTTCGGAAAAGTTCAACGACAAATCTCCTTTAATAACAGCGCCGACAAATTCCATTCGCGGGATAATAAAAGACGTCGAGCAGAAAATAAAGCGTCGCATTGCCGTTGGTTAAAAACGACGGGGAAAAGAAACGGAACGGCGTTTTTATAAAAATCCGGCGTCAATTTTTTTAATATTGTCTGATAAAGAACGTCCAATCCTTGACCGGTTTTCGCGCTGACAAACAAATCGTTTGCGCGGGAATCAGGAACAACGTTTGCGCCGGAAACAACAATATCCATTTTATTGAAAACGCGAATTACGTTTGAATGGGGAAACCGCGAATGAATCTCCGGCGTCTCTTCTTCTCGTTTTTCGCTCATGTCAATTACATGAAGAATCAAATCGGAATCGATAAGCGTCTCGCGCGTCCGTTTGATCCCTTCCTGTTCGATAACGCATTGCGTTTCACGGATTCCGGCGGTATCCACAAATAAAATCGACCAACCGTTCATGATCGTTTTGGCGGAAACCAAATCGCGGGTCGTGCCAAGTACCGGCGAAACGATCGCGCGTTCAAAACCAAGTATCGCGTTAAGCAAACTGCTCTTTCCTGAATTAACTCGTCCAACCAAAACAACGCGAAACGGGACAATCAAACGTTTACCGATTTCGTAACTTGTCAAAAGCGTTTCGATTTTTTGCAGCGTTTCGTCAAACAACGATTCGCGTTTCTTTTCGTCGATTTGCGACGCTTTGTATAATAATTGAATCGTATCGGCAATCTCGCGCGAAAGTGCGCCGCGATATTGTGCTAACAATATTTGCGCCGTCAATTCGGTCTCCGCCAAAGGAATCATCCGCAACGCTTCGCGTTGAACGGCGTCTAATTTTTCCGTACTTGAAAACGGCGGAAAACAAGATGCGGCAAAATCGTCATCCGTATTTTCCCAAACGTTCTCTCGTTCTTCACGCGAAACTTTCAGAGCGGTTTCCAGAGTCGTTTTCAATGCGGCAACAACCGCGTCGCCGCCGTGACAATGCAATTCCGCCCAATCGTCGTTGCGAATACGCACCACGACTTCTTCAAATGTTTCTGCAAGCCGAAACCGCGCAAACAACGGAACGTCATTTTTCAATAATTCGTGTTTTTGCGGGAAAACGAGAAACGATTCGACAATTTGTTTTGCGTTTTTGGCGCTAACGATCAGAGTCGCCACTGCGCTGCGTCCTTGAGGAGTGGCGCGGACGACGTAACATGAATCTGCGACGAATGATAAATTGTCGGGAGATTTCCACATTTCCTATTCAGAATATAACTACTATAATATATTGTTGTTACGCCTTGCCTCGACAACATAGACAGCCGAATTTTCATCTTTGACCTGTTTAGGAGTAATCCAATCTTCCAACAACATCAACAGAGAAGCGGTTGTCTTTACCAATCCAATCAATGGTAAAGATATGGGAGCAAATTTATATAAAAAACCGCGAATCAATTGCGACCGTAAATGCGTCGTATAAGCCAGAGGACCAACGCAAGGAATTATATTTTGAACTGTAAAATGAGCATTTTCAATTTCCGATTTTAGTCCAAAGAAAGTCCAGCGACGATAGTCTTCAGGATAACCATGATAAGTCCAGTAACCGTGCGTTGATAAAATCAAAAGCCCCTGCGGTTTTAATACGCGAAAACATTCGCTCATATAACCGGAAACATTTTCAACATGTTCAAGAACCTGAGAAGAAAAAAGAATGTCCACAGATTGATTTTCAATCTGTAATGTTTTTCCCGGCTGGAAGTGAATATCAGCAACCGGATTACCGATAATATCAGCTCCGATATATTTGATAGACTGTTCTTTAAATAACGGTTCATAAGGACGAGTTCCGCAACCATAGTCCAATACTTTTAAAGGAAGATTATTCCCTGTATATCTAACTTCGCGGATTATAGATGCAATTGCTTTTTTTAATTTCAGAAGAAGATAACAACTGTAATCCCAAGGTTTAGGGAATAATCTTTTTTCTCCTTCCGTACCGGGAATGTTCTTCGTCATTGGTTACTTTTTCGTAAAATTGAGTTGTTCATTGTTCGTTTTCTTATGAAGTTTTCAAAACATTTTTTGATGAAACTTATTCGATAACCGGATTTTTGTCGTCGCAAAATCTTCAATTTTTGATAAAACCTGCAATGAATTTTTCATTCGTAAATATTTCATGGCTAAAAAAGATTTTAATTGTTATCAAACAAATCTAAGAAAACGACTAAAACAGAACCAACTTACATAATATTATTCCGCGTTGTCGGTTGCGTCATAAGAATTTCTCAAACCTGCTTTATTTTGAAAACTAATCCGTAATCCCATACTTCTTCAAATCCGGTTTGAGATCGGGATCGTCCGCTTTTTTGCCTAACACTTCGCGGTAATCGTTGTCCGGCGTGGCGTCGTTTGCAATATCGAACCATTCCGGTTGAAATTCTATCGGTTGTTCTAATTGAATAGCAATGTTTGTCGCTAACGCGATAATCGCGTCGCCGAGCGCGACCGGCGGATAACATTTCGGGTGGACTTTCGGATCTTCGCAGTTCGGGTTTTTGCGGATACACCACGCCCAATGCTCCAACTCTTCCGAATAGCCCCGACTAATATCTCCCCAAAGTCCTTGCGTTCCGATTGCGGCGGAAAGTTTGTCGCCTTCCGGGACGTTGACGACGTCCAACTCTTCCCGCGCGCCTTTCGCCACTTTCGTCTTTTCGTTGACTCCGGCAGTTCGATACAAATAAGCGTCTTTCTCTTTTTCAATCACCAGCGTTCCTTTGGAACCAAAAACCGTTTCGCCGTATCCGTCGAAATCGTTTCCGTTGATGGACGAATACGCCACCGTGATTTTCTTTTGCCGTCCAAGTTCCGACGAGGGATCATAACCTTCCGCCGGATACTCGTACAAACAATGCACATGATCATCCGCGTCGCGGTCGAGCGGGAACAGATTTCGCACGCCCGACGCCACGACCGAAAGCGGATGGACTTCGCCTTCAAAATTCGGATCGCGTTTCAGTTTTTGCGCGGTCAGGAAAATACTCGCCGCGTCCATTTGATGACTTCCTAATTCCGCCATCATGCCGCCGCCGGTTCTATCCCAAATTCGCCACCGGATTAACTCTTCGCCCGCAGTCCGCGCGTACTCGGTTTTCCGCATGTCGTCACGAACCGTATCATCCTGATAACCGTATTCTTTCACGTTTTTCAGTTTGAGACCTTTGTATTCGCCGCCGTTTTGCTCGCCTAAAAGCGAGTCGGCAAGCTGCGCTTCTTTTTGAGCAATTTTTAAATCCCAAAGTTTGACTTCATCTGCTCTTTTTGCGTCCGCCGCTTTTTTTCTCGCATTTTGCCAATTCTTCAATTCTTTTTCAATGTCTGACGCTTGCGGATCATCCGGCTTGAAATTTTTCGGCATCGGCATTCGCCAACTGTCGTTATCGGGAAACGGTTTGTTGTTGCGGTGCCACTGCGCACGGATATAATGAATTTCGCCTAATACGTCTTTATTGATCAGCGTATTCGCGTGTTTGTAAAGCACGTTATAATGCCGCTGATGTCCGGTTGCCAGATGTTTTTTGTATTTGACCGCCGCGCGTCCCATTTCTTTGCAGTTGGCGACGGAATGTCCCATCAGTTTTTCCGTGAGAACGTGATAGCCGCGTTTCATCGCTTCAATCGCTGCGGGAGCGTGAAGATGCAACGGCAGCGCAATAATTACCGCTTCAATATTTTCGCCTTCCGCGTCGAACAGCTCTTTGTAATCGGCGTAAACCTTAACGTGTTGACGAGCTTCCTCTTCGGTTTTCCAGTCGTAAATTTTCATCAGACCGGGACGCACCGAATTGGCGGTTTCGCTGTAAACGTCGCCGTGAAACGCGCGATACTGACTGTAAGGGCGCACGTCTGCAATTGCGACGCAATCGTGATATTTCGGATTCAACGCGCCGATCAGCACGTTTCCTTCGTCGCCGGTTCCGAGAACGGCAACCCGCACCGGTTTTTCAATCGGCTCGTATCCGAAATAACGCGCACCGAGTCCATTTTTCGGAGTCAGCGATTCATGCGTCACCGCCTTGAGAATCTCACGGTCAACATGCTCGCTTCCGACAGCAGCAAGGAAATTCTCTTTGCCAATCTCTTTTTGTTCCGATGTTAAAAACATGGTTAAGACCTTTTTATATTTTAATGATTGTTTATTATTGTTAAAAAATTTAGTGTAGAGTTATCAGTATAGAGTTTTGTTGTACGACGTATTTGCTATAATGGTAGTTTTAAATTTATCCGAAAAATTTTATTATTGCCGCCCTTAATTTTTCAAGTTTCTTTAGTAGCCAACGACGCAATCAAATACGCCCTTATGCCTTTAACTTTTCATATTTTTTATGCGATCTTTGAGAATAAAATACGTCAATCCAAAAGAAAAAATAATTATACCCCCAGATTGAAAAAATCCAAACCAAACATGAAAGGGGCGCTCAAATAGGAGAGCAATAAATCCAATTACAATTAACGGTATTCCTATCACGACACCTAAAATAAGTGTCGCACGAGAAACAACATGCAGGATTAACACTTGGTCTTTTTTTCTTTTACTCTTGATCCCAAAACACCAGCTAATGTTCCCAATCCTCCGCCTAATATTCCGATGATACCGCCAAGTAATCCGCCGTAAAATCCGGCTTTTGCAGGGGAAAACCAACTGTTGTCGGTTTCCGTCACGTTTCCTGACAATGAAATTTCTTGCGCAAAACTCATTGGCAGAAAATACGCTGTGAAACATGTCAATCCGATGAGGACGAGGATTGTTTTCATTTTGGTTTTCATAAATTTTCCCTTTCGCAAATTAAAACTTTTGGTGTTTATTGAGGGCGAATACAATTCGCCCCGACAATTTTTCACTTTTCGTTTTTAACTTTTAACTCTTCCGCACAACGCTTGCGCTCAAAACTTCTTGTCCGAGTTCTTTGTTAATTTCTTTGATTCCAGTTTCAAATGTCGGATCGCCGGGCGGTAAATCGGGTTTTGCTAAGTCGAACCAATTTTCCTCGAAATTCATTTTACCGCCTTTTTTCGCCGCTTTGTTCGTTACAAGAGCGATAATCGCGTCGGTCATCGCCACTTTCGGATAACATCGCGGCTGAAGTTTGTGATCTTTGTTCTTCGGATTGACGCGAATACACCATGCCCAGTGTTCAATTTCTTCTTGGTATCCTCGGCTGACGTCGGCTTTTGCGTTTGACGCGACCGCCGTTTGCGCCGGACCGCTTGCCTGCGTATCAAGAGCCGCCGTTCCGGCGTCCGCCTTGATACTTGTCGCACCGCCGCTTTTAAGAATCTGCGATTCGGATTCCGTCGCAAGAACAAGCGTCCCTTCCGTTCCGCAAACGATTTCGCCGTAACCGCCAAATCCGTTTCCGTTAATTGTCGAGTATTGAACGCAGATTTTCCGTTTGCGTCCCACGACGGAATTTTTGTCGTAATCCCACGACGGAAATTCAATGACCGCCGTTACATGGTCGGCGACTTCGCGGTCGGCGCCAAACACGTTGCGATTCGCCGAAACCAAGACCGAAAGCGGATGCACTTTGCCGGTGAAATCCGGGACTTTTTGCTGCTGCTGCGCGGTCAGGAAAATACTCGCCGCGTCAAGCTGATGACTTCCGAGTTCGACCATCAAGCCGCCGCCGGTTCGCTCAAACAAACGCCATCGCAAAAGTTCTTCCGCCGCCGGACGATTGTAAACGTTGAACAATGTTTCATCGAGATAACCGTAAGTCGAAGCCGGTTTGACTTCAACGCCGGTACTGGTCACGCCGCCTCTAGCAAGCAACGTATCTTCCAGTTGCGCTTTTTTCTGCGCCCATTGTTTATAGACGTTTTCGATTTCGCGTCCTGTCGCCGAATCCAATTCTTTTTTCAGATTCGCTAATTCTTTTTCCAAACGCGACGATTGCGGGTCGTCCGGTTTCACGTCTTTCGGCATCGGCATTTGCCAACTGTCGCCGCCGGGCTTGTTACCGCGATGCCATTGCGCGCGGATGTAATGAATGTCGCCCAATACGCCGCGTTTAATGGATTCTACCGCTTCCTGATACAAAATGTTGTAATGACGTTGATGTCCGGTCGCAAGATGTTTATGCGTATCTTCGGCAACCCAAGACATCAACTTGCACTGCATTACGCTGTGCGCCATCAGTTTTTCCGTTAAAACGTGCAAACCGGCGTTCATTGCGGCGATAGCCGCCGGCGCGTGAAGATGCAACGGCAATCCGATAATCACCGCTTCAATACCGAGCGCTTTCGCGTTTTTAATTAAGTCGCGGTAATCGGTATAAACTTTCACATGTTTTTTTGCTTCTTGTTCGGTTTTCCAACCATATTTCGCCATCAGACCGGCGCGCGCTTTCAGCGCGGCGGGACTGCTCACATCGCCGTGAAATGCGCGATGTTGATTAAAAGGACGAACATCGGCAATCGCTTTGACGTCGACATAATCGGGATTGATCGCGCCGAGAAGAACGTTTCCCTCGTCGCCGACGCCAAGTACTCCGACGCGAACCGGATCGCCGAGCGTTTTTTCATAACCAAAATAAAACGCTCCAAGTCCGACGGCAGGAACGGCGGCTGCCAAAATCCCTCCCTTAACAAAACAGCGCCGGGAAAATTGATTTTGCTGATTCATATTTTTAAACCTTAAATTTAGGATTTTGTTTATCTGTTAAATTTTGTTGACGAGCGTCGGCAACTTTCGACTTTAACTCGATTTCAGTCGAATTAAATCGACTTTGTCGAATAAAATTGCCGCAAGTTTTGGGCAACCGCGAGGGTTGCCCCTACGTTTTCAATTTCACGATTTTGCGTTGCCGCAGGTTTCGGCATCGCTGATTTGTTTGCAATATTTGGAACAAAGTTTTTTGCCGAAAAATGTCCACAGATAATAATCGAGACCCGCCCAGCGTCCCGCCGGAAGCGACGCGAGAACAAGACATGCAATCATTTCGACAAAATTTTTATCTACAATCATCGCATGCCCGACTTCAGGATGAACGTGGGGCCAAATAGCGGGCCACGGCGGTTGCGTCAATAAGACGGAAACCAAAAACGCCGCTCCGCCCAACGCCGCCAATCGACTACATAGACCGGTCATTAAACAAAAGCCAATTGCCGTCAACGCCCATGTTACCCCGAAATTCAAAAAATCCACCCATGAATTAATGTTCAAAGACGGCGCCGTTACGAAAATTTTATTATTTCCGTAAACAATCGGCGGAAGTTTTCCGATTTCCGTTTGTTTAGGCGTCAGAAGACGCCAAAGCTGTATTTGAAAATCAGAACCGTAACCGGAAAGCTCGCCGCTCCATTTATTGACTTCGCCGCGAAGTTTCAACATTTCATCCCAATTCCGTTTTTTCTGATGTTCGGCTTGATTTGCTCCTTCCGCAACGCTTTGAACATAACGATTGTAGCTTCCTTGATAGCCCTCGACGTCTTTTGCGATTTCCGCCGCGTAATTGTAAGCCGACCAGCAATACCGCGCCAATAACTTATCCGCTTCCGCTTTTTGCGTTTTATCGAGGCGATATTTTTTCACAAATTGCTCGTGAAAAGTAATCCATTCCTGTTCAAATGTCGGAAAATATTTGACTGTCCGCAGTTTTTTAGGATCGTTCAAGTCGGGAACGGCGTCTTTTTTCTGAATAGTCAAACGGGTTTTTCCATCGACGTCGGGCAACATGTCGTAAAAGAGAGCCGCCGCCGGACCTTTCGCCAATCCCAAAAACGGAATGGCGGAAAATTCGTTTTTCGGATCGACTTTCCAGCATCCTTCATAAAAAAAATGCCAACCAACAGTGATTCGCAACAACGCAACGGCGACTACAGCGCAAAGACCAATAGCGCCAAAATTCAACTTCCTCTCGCTCATGGGACGCCTCCTCTCAAGACGTTAATTCTCTATATAAACAAAGTTTATTAGTTTCAATGCGACAGATTTTTCTGCAAAATTATGAAAAAGCCGAGATTTCTCATGGACTTTTCGTTTCGGCTTTTTATCTGGCGGGAAATTTGTACTATGACTTTTTGACAAACCTTCATCATGGCAAACAATGTCAATAGACAAAATTCTATTGTAATATACTTTTTCAAATTAGAAAAGAGACTGCGTGAAAAAATAAATAAAAATTTTCAATAACAATTTCTACAAAGCATTGTTTTTGCAAATATTTTTTTAGCGGTTCATATTTTATAAATTTTTCAGTCGCAAAACAGCGTCGCGGGCGCGTCCTAAAAAAATATCTTTTCGCTCGCCGGTTTCAATCCAAAGCGGCGGACCAAAAACGACTCGCGACAACATCGGCACGGGAAGAACATTTCCGCGCGGCAAAATACGGTTCATGTTGTCAAGATACACCGGAATAAATTCAAGATCGGGACGTTTCTTTGCCAGATGATACATGCCGCTCTTGAACTCCAATACGTCGTCGCCGTTAGTTCGCCCGCCTTCGGGAAAAATAATAATCGAATATTTTTCCGCCATTTCTTCCGCCATCACCGCCACCGGCGTGCGTTTGATGCTAATATTTTTGCGGTCAATCAACATCGCGTTGAAAAGTTGTTTAGAAATGTACCGCCGGATGATTCCCGTATCCCAATAATCTTTTGCCGCGACCATTCGCGTCACTTCGCGGACATGCGACGGAAGCGACGACCAAATGACAATGGGATCAAGATGACTTGTGTGATTCGCAAAATAAACGCGCTGACACCGATCCGGTTGACAATCGACCCACCGGACTGTCGCGCCGCTCAAAAATTTGGCGGTGAGAATTAAAAGGTTTCGGGCGATATAAGTCAGCATCCGACACATCTTATGAAAAAACGTCCTCTGCGCAAACAGACGACGTTCTCTTTTTTTGTTTCCAATCTTTTCTGCAACGCGGCAAATAACGCCGCCGCGTTAAACCGTTAGCGAAAACAATCTAACGTTTTGAGAACTGCGTACCGCGTCGTGCGCCGCGAAGACCATATTTTTTGCGTTCTACTTCACGCGCGTCGCGAGTGAGCAAACTTTCTTCGCGCAATTTCGGTTCGGTTTCCGGGTCGAAAATTTTCAACGCGCGGGCGATTCCGAGTTTGCAAGCGTCCGCCTGACCGGTTGTTCCGCCGCCAATCACGGTGATAAGAACGTCAACCGTCTCTAATTTTTCAGTCGCTTTTAAAGGAGCAAGAACAGCGTTCCGTTGTTGCTCCGTTTTGAAAAAATCTTCAAGCGTGCGGCGATTGATACTAATTTGCCCTTTTCCGCTACGAATGCGAACCCGCGCTACCGCAGATTTCCGACGACCTGTTCCAATAGAATCGTTTTTTCCGTTTCCTTCAATGATAAATGTCCCAAGTTTCGGCATTTTTTGTTTTATCCTTTTGATAACTACCAAAGTTCTCTTAACAATTAAAGCTTTTATTTTACCGCAAGTTCAAGTTTTTCAGGTTTTTGCGCTTGATGCGGATGTTGTTCATTACTTTTATAACATTTCAATTTGGTCAACATTTTTTTGCCGAGTTTATTTTTCGGCAACATACCGCGCACGGCTTCGGAAAGAATGAGTTCCGGTTTTTTTTCAAACCGTTCGCTTGCCAACTCAATTCGCAAACGCGGATACCCCGTATAACGCGTGTATTGTTTTTGACGTAACTTCTTGCCGCTAAAGACAACCTGATCGACATTTGTTACGACCACATAATCGCCGGTATCCACGTGAGCCGTGTAAGTCGGACGATGTTTTCCCATAAGAATCATGGCGATATCGCTTGCCAACCGTCCGACCACTTTGTTAGAAGCGTCAACAACCCACCATTTAGGTTGAATTTCGTTCGGTTTAGCCATAAAAGTCTTACTCATTGTCAACAATCCTTAACTACTGATACTATCTAAATTTCTGTCAATTTTATTCTCGATTTTCAAACAGACGCTACTGTTGTAAAATTTGCGTCCGTTTTTCTATTGATACTTTTACAAACCTGTCTCTTATCAGAAAATTTTCGCGAAATACCCACAAAAGGTCATAGTGTAACAAAGAATAACACTAAAACAAGGGGGGACGTCCGTATTTTTTTGCACACGGCATTTGGGGCGCTGATGTTGTTTTGTTTGAAAAAATCAGATTTGGAAAATTGCAAAATTTCATGAATAGCTGTAAAAAATAAGTAATCTATCAGCGGAGTTTTTTTATGGTTAAAAATGACAAGGTAGCCAACCTTTCGCCGAAAGGTTGGACGCCGTAAGGCGTCTGTGAATCCGATGAACTACGGCGCTTCGTGGCGCTGTACGGTTTGGAATCCGGTTACCATCCGTAAACAGGGACAAGTCGGCTATCGCCGACGCGACGTCTCGGCGAGACGTCACCTACCTTATGTTGACAAATGTTTAACGAAAATTCCACTGATATATTACAAAAATGATTTGTTTATTTATGCGCGATTTATTAGAGCGCCTCGTTAATGAGCGAGTCAATGCGTTGTTTTAACATAATTTTATTGATGAAAATTGCGTTTGATTTATGTCGTAAATAAACTTTTGAATTTACGAGATTAAGAGAATTTACTATTTTTGCGCCGACGCTTGCTCAACGGTTATAATAGATGGGAGTTGTTGAAGCGGTTCCACTTCCGCAATCAGTTCCACTTCAAGATAACGCGGGGCGGCGTCCACATCAATTTTTTCCGTTTGAGGAACATATCCAATCGCCAATATTGCTCCGGTCCGTCCTTCTTTACCATTTGTATCGAGGCGGCATTTCAATTCAATCTTTTCGCCGGCAGGAATAAGACGTTTGGGAATAGTTACTTGCGTGCAGGAACAGGTTTTCGTCACATTGATGATCGCCGTTGGATATTTTGAGGAATTGATCAGTTGAATCTTGGTCTCGTGAAAACCGGGACCGACTTTACCGAAATCCGCAACAGCCGGTTCCGCCGTGAGCATAGGCGGTTCCGGTTGCGCCGGCGTGCGGAGATAAAAATATCCTGCCGCTAAAAGAGTTGCAAAAAAAAGAATCGTAAACGAGAGAAAACCGAAAATCGGCAGATATAATTTTTTCATAGGAGAACCCTTTTTGGCATAACGCCCATTTGTTATCTTTGTTACCTTCGTTGTTTTCGCCAAACGCGAAGACATTGAAGCGCTATGATCGCGGAAATTCCCGCAACATTGACCAGTATTAAAAACATACGGCGCGACGCATTCCGATTGCCCGTTGCAATCCCAAACTTGTATTCGCTCAAGCCCACCACTTTTTTACCGTTCCAAACCAATTTGCCTTCAGCGGGAGGCGGTGTTTCCATGTTCCAACGGACGGTTGTTCCGGGTTCAAATTCCTTGATTTGTGAAAGATCAAAGACTTTGTCGTTTTTAGGTTCGTTGATTGATAAAACTTCAAGAGTGATATTTTCTTTCCTTGTAAGTTTTTTATCTCTACCACTATAACGTTCGTAAATCCAATGTGCAGGATACCAAATTCCACTTGGCTTATGATATTGAATTTCATTTTTTATAATTTCTTTGAAACTATAATTCGTGACAAATTCTAACTGTCTCACCGTATAATTTTTTTCGACATCTATCCAGATACTTATTGTTGATATTATTTTAATATTTTTCATTTGATTGGTATCAGCATTTATCGCTTCCGTAATAGAAATATTGTCCCATGATATTTTCTTACATTTATCTTCATCAATTAAAGAATCTTCAAGCACAAAATTTTTATTTTCCTCATTGCGTACATTAAAAAAACTACGGTAATCATCCAAGGTCATTGTATTTGAAAATCGGATAGTATTAGGAACAAAACCCAAACTGCGAATACTGGGAATTGCATAATCATAATCGTCTTGAATAAATTTATTCTTGGAATTATGAGTGTAAAAAACAGAATAGATTTGTTCTTTTTTAGATAATTGCGAAGGATATTGTAACTTGGGTTCTAAATCAATGAAAACATTTCCTTCCGATTCAAAACAATGAACACAGTGAATCGAATTTCTCTCTGTTTTTTTCCGCATGAGCATTTTCTCATGAGAAAAAACAATATCCCATGTCAATTCAGGTTTTGACGTACCAGAATCTTCATGAAAAAGTTTGATAAGAAAATGCCCGTTTTGAATTTTTTGACAATTCATAACAACATGGGTCATTATGTTTTTACATTCATCAAAAGTATCACATAAAACTTGTGAAACCGACAAAGACCAAACTATTACCAATAAACATAAATATTTTATCATAATTATATATACTCGTTATTTTCAATTTGTACTAAAATTTACAAAGCAATTAATTTAATAGCGGACAACGTAGTTTTCATTAACTTGGTCAAATTATAGTTTGCTTTATCTCAATAATACACAATGAGTTATAGCAATCTCATTTTTCATAAAAATATACATTTTTTTGAATATTGAAAAATAAACCACATCCTAATGAATAGAGTAACATTTCTTTCAAATTCCCATTTGATAATTTTTGATAAAAAATATTTTATATAAAACCCGTGCATCAAATTATAAAATTTTCTTAAATCAATTATTATATAATAACTCAAATTATAACAAAAATGCTCAATAATCAAATAAGTACCTGCTTTATCCCCCAAATGATATGTGAAGGAAATATAAGTACCTTTACACCTATTTTTTATGATTCAAAGTTCACTTTTTAGAATTGACGTAACAATCTTAATAAGTAATAATACTTTACGTCTTTGTTTATTTTATTCTATTTACAGTTTGAGTAATAGTTTATATCCAAAATACAATTTGGCTAAATGTTACAACATAATGAATCATTCTCCACAAGATTCCGATACATAAAGATCCGCTTGAGATATGTTTACTGAACGTTCTAAACAACTGTGTTCTATTATCGTACCATTATTGTTTCTGCTGGGAACATACTCGCAAGCTTTTTGATACACACAAGTTCCTAATCCTCCAACGACTGCATTACTTCCGCTTGAAACTTTTGTATTATAAGCACCTGTGTAAGAGCCTTCTCCACCGCCTTCACAATCAGTCCATGGTAATCCATATGAACCAGGAGGCGGTGTATGATCAACAACTACACATGGCAAAAATTGATTGCCACATGTCCCACATTGTACGTCAGTAGGTGCAGTATTACTACAACCAGCCCAAGCCCATGAAACATCCAAGCTTGCAAGTCCCAAACTAATGCTAACAATCAATGCTAGCAATCCGCAGTCAACCAGATTCAACTTTTTCATGTTTTTACTCCTTTTTTAAGGAAATGTTTCTGTAAGTTGTCCACACAAGCTTTCAAATACTGAAAATTTTAACAGTAAAAATTTTCATTAACATAATTATTATATACCCTATTCGCTAACAAAACAGCTGTTTCGTTAGCGAATAGAGTATAACAAACCAAATCAAAAAAACTACTATTAATTTTTCAAATTTTCAAAAATTAAAGTGAAAAGTTATTAATATTTTTATTTAATTTTTGCGTATTCCATCTCTTTTAACAATACAAACGTTGTTTTCGCCAAACGCGAAGACATTGAAGCGCAATGATCGCGGAAATTCCCGCAACTGGGTACCTAAATAGACTTTCAAAGTTTTCATTCGTCAATTTCATCAATTTGTTCTTTATGAGCAATTTTTGACCAATATTTATTGAAATCAAATGCCGGACTATTATCCAAATCGTGACAAGCATAGCACATTCGCTGTATGTCTTTAGACGTTAGGCGCATCGCCGAACGCAAATTTTCTTGTTTAGATTCGTCGGCGCCGGTTTCTGCAGCACAATGTTTTTCGCCCGGTCCATGACAACTTTCGCAACCAACATTGGTTAATTCAAGCGTCATTTTTTTTAATTCATTACTAAACCCGCTAATATAAGGATATTTTTCCGTTGCGTTCCAACCGACAACATGACAACAAACACATTCAGGATCATATATTCTTGACGGGATGGAAGTCTTCTCCAGCGAACTCCACGCTTTCGCGTGATCCGATTGCCGCCAAACGCGGTAAGATTTTTCGTGACACGATTGGCATTTTTCCGAGCCGACATAATTCCCAAGAATTTTAGCTTGAGACGCGGCGACCGGACGTATTCCAAAACCGGCAAATCCTTTCGTATCGAGTTCCGTTTTCAAGTTTTCCTGATAAATCTGCATCGCGTCTATAATATTTTGATTATTACTATAACGGGAATCAAATGCGACTCGCTGATATTCGATTTTCTGAAAATCTTCGCCGAAAAATCCAAGAACAATTCCGAATTTTCCTTTTTCGCCCACTTCAATCAGATATTGCGCCGGATTACTGTTCGTTATTAACTTCGGAGTCATGGGCGGTTCGCTGGGAGTATCGGCGCAAACAATCACTCCAAACTGCGGAAAAGTTTTGGCAATTTCCATCGTCTCTTCCATCGACGCGTGACTAATGAGAATCAACCATCTGCAATTTTCCTGTTCCATTTGCGGCGCTATTTTTTTCAAACGCGAAATCGGAGAATCCATTTCAATGTCTGCGTTGTTGACGCCGACTTGCCACGATTTTCCAACAATCGAAGTGACGCCGATTCGCACGCCGTGTTTATCGACAACGCGGTAAGGAGCGGTGCACATCGGATCAAATCCGAAAACGCCGATATTTGCCGATGTAAAAACGCTTGGATTTTCCGGCGTATTCGTCGTATTCGCCAGTAAGACTTCTGCCGGAAGACGCAAATCGTTGGGACCGATTCCTATCGCGTCATATTTCATTTCCTGAACAATAGACGGCGTAATCATGCTGCTGTATTTTAATTCTTCCTGACGTCCGAAACCGTTGACAAATCCGCCGGTATCAATAGAAACGATGGGCCAATTTTTGGCTTCCAACTCGCGAAAAAAAGTTCCGCGCCGGCTCAAACCGCCTTTCATTTGAGCGATTCCCGCGCAGCCGCACGGTTCCACGTAACCGTCCAGACGACCAGTAAACATGAGAGCAAAACGCGGCGTTTCCCAATTCTCAAAATACTTGCCGTTGGCGGAAATCGGATCGTAAGCGCTTTCATTGGCGCTCGACGACGAAACGTTCGAATCGCTAGGCGACGTCAAGGGGACAATAGAAATTCGAGAATTGCTTGTTTTCGCATTGTCAGAAACCGTTGAAGGCGGAGAAACAGAATCCTGATGAGAAGAAACTTTCGGATTGGCAAAAGACGCCCGAAATCCTTCCGTATTGCCTTGTTGGGCAAAAATGAAACATGAAAAAAGAAATCCATAAACGGATATTGAAGTTACAAATATCGAAAGTCTTGTTTTTTTCCTATGGAGAAAAAAGAGTTTTAAGTTTTTTTTCATTGTGTTGAATATTATCAAAAAAAATTTTGATTGCTAAAAAGTTACTTGTTAAAACAAGCTTGGCTTGGAAACAAGATAAAATCATAACGAAAATTCCCAAAAAACGCCATACGAGTTTTAGGAAATTTTTTGGATTTTTGATTCAAAACGCAAAAAATAGTAAAATTAGTGATTTACCAGTCGTTTCAAATGAAGCGATCAATGAATTTGCAATATTAAAATTGAGTGTTTGCCGCGTTAATAAATTAAGTAGCACATAACTTTTAACTCTCTCCCAATCTTATTTTTCCTCATTTTTCAAACAAAACAACATTAGTAGGCAAAATATCGCTCGCTTAAAAAAAATAAAACGATAAGGTTTGCAAGAGCGTTTCGATGCGGTCGCGCCGTCCCCGTCTGTCATGGAAATCTGCTGGAGAAAAAGATCGCAACGCTAATTTCCTATTGTGATTTTTCTTTGGATAAATGACTTCGTATATAATCGGCGCGGGCTAAATCTCTATCCGACGGCTGAAGCGATCCGCCGCGAATCTGCTGAAGATGTCCGGGTTGAATATGAAGTAAAAGATCGTTAATTAAAGGAATTCCCGGACTTTCAAGCAATTGGACATTCACCGCAAGCCGCAAGGTTGAAAGAAGGTGCATCGCTTCTTCCGAAGTCATTGTTCTCGCAGTTTGCAAAACTCCTAACGCGCGGCTGGCTCTGTCGAGAAGAGATTCTTCATCCGTTTTGAGAATCGCGTCCCTCGCTTTTCGCTCGTATTGAACGATTCTCTCTACAATCTCTTGAACTTGTTGAATAAGTTCCGTTTCGCTGCGTCCTAACGTTATTTGATTGCTGATTTGATAAAATTCGCCCAGCGCCTGCGAACCTTCGCCGTAAATTCCTCGTACGGCAAGGTTTAATTTTTGCAGTCCCCGAAATACTTTGTCGATTTCTTGCGAAAGACTGACTGCCGGCAAGTGCATCATTACGCTGACGCGCATTCCCGTTCCAACATTGGTTGGGCAAGCCGTCAAATATCCTAATTCTTCCGAAAACGCATACGGAATATATTTTTCAAGATGATCGTCAAGCGAATTGATCCGCTCCCAAACTTTATTCAAGTCGAGTCCGCTCGTTACCGCTTGCAAACGAAGATGATCTTCTTCGTTGACCATAACGCTATACGATTCGTCATTGGCAATGTAAACCGCGCGAGGACCCGTGTTTTCGGCAATTTCCCGGCTAATAAGCTGCCGCTCGACCAGAAATTGACGACCAACCTGATCAAGCGATTCCAAATTCACTTCATAAAGTTCGTTGTTTTCATCAACATTTCTGACCGCTAATTTTACCGTTTCTTCGATACGTTGCCGATCTTGTTCCGTTGCCTTGGAAACAAAAGGGAAACCGGAAATATTTCTCGCAAGGCGAATCCGGCTTGAAATCACAATATCATTTTCTGGTCCTTCGCCGCGTAACCAAGGACCGCATTGATTTATCATCCGATTAAACATGACGTATTTTTTCTTATTCAAACTCCCGAAAAATGAAAAGCGGGTTTATTATACCAGTTTTTTGTTCTCAGGAAAACAGCGTTTGCCGAAAAACAATTGACTCGTCAATCTTCGCGTAAAATATTTCACCAATTTCATCATGTTACTCAAGAAGAAAAATAAAAAATCCGAAATAATCCGTAAATCTTTCGGTAATTCTACAAAAAATGACGAAAATACGCCCATTTTGGTAAAAAAAAGGGAAATGCGTAAAAATCATTGTATAATTCTTTTGCAAAATGAACAACACGGTTTCCATTGTGAAAAAAAATTTGGGGAACGGTTATGAGTCCATCACGAAAAACAAAAAGTCCAGCGAAAAAATCACAATCTGCGACGCGCACGGTTTCCGCCGCAAAAACGATTAAAAAAACTTCGGCAAAGAAAAAAACGGCGAAAAAGGCGTCCGTGAAAAAAACGGCGCCGAAAAAAAAGTCCGCAAAAAAAGCGCCGACAAAAAAAACTTCAGCGTTGAAAGCCGCGTCGAAAATTACTCGTACAATATTGAAAAAAAAATCGGCGAAAAAGCGTGTTCCCGTTCCGGCGAAAAAAAATAAAAGATCAGAGAAAAGAGTAGAGAAAGAAACATTCTTGACTCCAAAACAAGAATCATTCAACAAGCTTTATCAAATGCTCTGGGAACGTCGTCAGATAATTCTACAGAAACTGGATATTGATCTTGATCCTCGCGAAGAAGCGGCGGACAAGGGCGGCGATATGGCGGATATTGCGCAAGAAACCAGCGAACACGAATTGTCGTTTCATCTTGCCGAAGTGGAAAGCCGTGAATTAGACAAGATTAACGCCGCAATCAATAAACTTACGAAAGGAACTTACGGCATTTGCGAATCGTGCGGCGGACAAATTGCCGTTGCCCGTCTCAAAGCGCTTCCGTTTGCGAACAAGTGTATCCATTGTCAGGAACAAGACGAACAACAAGGAAAATACGCGGTTGCCGCCGCGATTTCTTATTGGGAATAAATCAAGAAGTAAAAATGATATTGTTTTTTGAGATCGCGACATTTGGCGACTAATGTCGTTTTGTTAAGAAAATTAGGTTCATTGAAACAATTATTAACTCATGTTACGCACTATCGGCAAGTTTCATTTTCCCCAGTTCAATCCATGCGGCTTTGGAGGCTGCCCAATAGATTTTCGCTTTGAGTGCAAAATGATTGAGTTTGTGGGTGAACTTTAGCTTTTCCAGTTTAACATACGCCGCCAGCGAAGCAAATAAATGATTACTTTGCGTGGTCACGGTTCTTGCCGGCGATTTTGCCAAGGAAGCATTTTGTTTAAGCGATTTGTGGTATTCCTCCACACTCCATCGTTTTTTATAAAGTGTTTTG
>JAISZO010000071.1 GCA_031269105.1 Planctomycetaceae bacterium
AGACAGTATTTTCTTTCATCTTGGCTCTCTCTAATTTATATTATGGTCTATTCTGATTTCATTTGCAAGTCCATTATTTCGAATTGTTTATCAATTCGCAACCCCAAGTTTCATCAAAAAATAGAAAACGCTTTTGTCGATAAACGGGCAAACTCGTATCCAAAAGATTTTTTCTTTTTCGCTAAAAATCTCTCTTTTCTGAAATGAAAAAAATTGTTATTGTTCAACATCGAAATTTGACATGCCATAAAAACAGGCAGAATAGAAAAAATAGACGCAAATCACGTCATTAATAATCGTTGGCACGGAGTAGCTTATGACCGTTACAACAACGGCGCCGATTGAAGATATTGATCAATTGTGGGTAAAATTTAAGGAAGATATTTCCAATACGGAATTACGTAACCGTTTGGTAGAAAAGTACATGCCAATTGTGCGCCATCGGGGAGAACGGATTTGGTCGCGTCTTCCCGACGGCGTGGAATTGGACGATCTGATTTCCGCAGGAACTTTCGGATTGATGGATGCAATCAATGCGTTTGATTTAGAACGCGGCGTTCGATTTGAAACGTTTTGTATTCCGCGAATTCAAGGATCAATGCTTGACGAGCTTCGGTCGATGGACTGGGTGCCGCGAATGGTTCGGTCGAAAGCAAGTAAAATCAACGAAGCGTACAAAATTCTTGAAGGTAAATTTGGCAGAAAACCTTCCGATGAAGAAATGGCGGAACATCTTCAGGTTTCTGTCGCGGAATTTGAAAAAATGTTGACGGAAACGCACGGCGTCAATCTGACAAGTCTTGATAAAAAATGGTTTGAAACCGATAGTTATAAAGACGTTAGGGAAATTGACATTCTTGCCGACAAACGAAGCGAAGACCCGACAGAACGTCTTCGCAAAACAGAAATGGTGCGAGCGTTTACTCGCGGTCTGACAAAAAATGAACGTCTTGTTATTATTTTATATTATTTTGAAGAAATGACGATGAAGGAAATCGGAATGACGCTGGAACTTTCAGAAAGCCGCGTCAGCCAGATGCACACCGCGATTGTGGACAGAATGCGAAGATTACTTGCGGAACGCGAAGGAGATTTTTGAAAGCGTCGGCTCGGCGTCTCGCGCAATCAATTTACCAATCTACGAAATTTCCGTCTCGAAAAACTACTTTTATTTTAAATTCAATCAAAAAATAAAATTACGATTGTGGATAATTTTCTATTGAAATGAATAAAATAAACAATTTGTGTCATTCAAGCGTAATCTATTTTGCAGTTTTTTCGATTTTAACATAGCAATTGCATTAGAAATGCCGATAAAAACATTGCTGTTGAAAACAATTTTCTGGAATTTTTTTTGCGGAAAAGTACAATAAATGAGAGTGTTGAACATTTTCTAAAGTTCGCCATTCAAAAATTTTACCCGAATCGTTTCATTGAATTAAAAGGACAAAAATCATGCGAAAAAATATTGTGATTTCGATTTTAGCGGTAACGCTTCTTGTCGTTACCGCCGGCTTGAGCGCCGCCCAATCCTCCGCGTGTTTGCCGCCGGTTTCAGGTTGCTCGACATGCGACGGATATGTCGGCGTTGGAGCGAATGTTTTAAACGACAAATTAGTCAAACCGTTTTACTACGGTTTATCAAACGCGGGAAATTGCGGTCACGGCGTCCCGTCGTGCGGACGCGGTTGCTTGAGCGGTTTATTCCGATTCGGACGAAACGTTCCATGTGCTGGAGGCGACCATTACAATTATACGCCGGGTTACGGCGCGAATGGTCAGGAACTTTATCCGGGAGCAGGTTTCGGATTACAAGGCCGATCGGCATATCCTTCGTATCAGGGCTACACTTATCGTTCCCCTCGTGATTTTCTCAATCCGAATCCGCCGACAATTGGATATTGATTCGGCATTGAGCGATGGTTTGATTCAAAATAAAAACATATTTTTTCGACAGGAATTTCAAGATTTTATCTCCATTTAATTTTGTAATTCTTGTCGAAAAATTTTTTGAGATGCAATCCAATTACGCAAAAAACAGCCGCCAGATAATAACAATCGGTCCAAGAATAAATAGCCATACGGAAAAATATTTCAATTTTCCGTGCTGCAACCAATTCAGTAAAAGTTTAAGCGCGAAAACTCCAACAATAAAACTGATCGTCATACCGAGTCCTAAAAGTAGAAATTCATGACCGGTTAACGCGGTTGCGGTTTGATTTGCGACTCCTGTCATTTCTTTCGACGATTTCAAAAGTTTAATCGTTTCGAGCGCTGCTCCGCCTCCAATGGCTGGAATCGCCATCAGGAATGAAAACGTTGCCGCTTCTTCTCGTTTCAAACCGCAAAGAAGTCCCGCGCTGATTGTCGTACCGCTCCGCGAAATTCCGGGAAATAACGCGATTCCTTGCGATAAACCAATCAATACCGCTTTGACATAAGAGAGATTTCGACAAATTATTTCGCCGGAACGATTGGAACACCATAACAAAATCAATCCTGTGATTGGAAAACAGATTCCTGAAACCAGAGAACTTTCCAGTAAGGAATCGTCAATGAGAGTTTTGATCAACGCCGCCGGAACGGTTGCAAGTATCAATAACGGAACGACGCGGCGGTCGGTTGTCAATAATTGCCAGATTCGTTTCCAGAACACTACGAAAACCGAAATCAGCGTCCCGAAGTGTAACGCAATATTTAAAGTCAAAGAATCGGTTTTTAATTCCGTTCCGAATTGCTTGAACAAATCGTAAAGCACGCACAAATGACCGGACGAGCTAATCGGCAAAAACTCGGCAATTCCCTGAACAATTGCCATCACAATAACTTGAAAATAATCCATTTTTCCGCTAAATTTTCATCGAGTTGAGATTCTAAAAAGAATTTGAGAAAATTCTTACATGTTACTAATGTAAGATTAAGATAATGAATATTCCAAATTGAAAAGCCGTTTCAACAAAATAATTCCCAAAGAAATCGGTTTTTTGAAGGTAAATAACGATAAAAGCGATAATCCGCCTGCTTATGATTTACCGTTTTTTCTTTTCAGGCGGTTTTTATTGATTGCGCGTATATTATTTCAGAACTGGCATACGAAACGCAAACGACGGAAAAATTTTCGTTTGCGTTTTTTCTGCAATTTTACGCCAATTTTTGACAAATCGCGTCCGCCATTTCGCGCGTGCCGACGGCGGCAGGATCGTTACGGTCGGCTTTCATGTCGTAAGTGACAGATTTTCCTTCGGCAATAACGGCGGCGACGGCGTTTTCTAATCGCTGCGCCGCGTCTTTCTCGCCGAGATACCGAAGCGCCAACATTCCCGAAAGAATGACGGCGGTCGGATTGACTTTATTCAGTCCTTTATATTTCGGCGCGCTGCCGTGCGTCGCTTCAAACACCGCGCCGTCCGGTCCGAGATTCACGCCGGGAGCGACGCCTAATCCGCCGACAAGTCCCGCCGCCAAATCGCTGAGAATATCGCCGTAAAGATTCGGCAAAACCACCACGTCGTACAATTCCGGTTTCTGCACAAGCTGCATACACATATTATCCACGATGCGGTCTTCAAACTCAATATCGGGATATTCTTTCGCCACGTCCCGCGCAATCTCAAGATAAAGTCCGTCGCTGAATTTCATGATATTCGCTTTATGCACGGCGGTTACTTTTTTACGATTGTTTTCGCGGGCGTAATCAAAGGCGCACTTAACAATCTGTCGCGAACCGGACTCGCTGATCGGTTTAATCGAGATTCCGGTTTCTTCCGACGAGGTCAAAATTTTACGACCGGACGCAAGCCGATTGATTTCAGCGATTAGCTCGGCGGTTTTTGAGTCGCCGCGCTCAAATTCAATTCCGGCGTATAAATCTTCGGTGTTTTCGCGGACAATCACGATATCCACCGGGTTTTTATCATACAAAGTCCGCACGCCCAGATAATATTTACAAGGACGAATACACGCAAATAAACCGAGTTCCTGCCGCAAATAGACGTTAATACTACGAAAACCCGTTCCAATCGGCGTTGTAATCGGGGCTTTCAACGCGCAACGAGTTCGCCGCACGCTTTCGAGAACCGACGCGGGGAGCGGATTTCCGGTTTTCGCCATCACATCCACTCCGGCTTCTTGCACATCCCAATTGATTTTCACGCCGGTCGCGTCAATACACTGCCGCGCCGCCGCCGCAAGTTCCGGTCCTGTTCCGTCTCCAAGAATCAATGTTACGTCATACGCCATGATTACTACTTTCTTTCATACTGCAAAAACAAAAAACAGTCGCTTATTTTAACATAACAATATGGCGAGTCAATCAGCCGCATTGAAATTCGCCCGATATTTTCCGGCGAAACAAATAAAAAAGAGACGCGATCCTTTGCGTCTCTCTAAAAAATTATTGATTTTTCGTAATCTATCAGTGGAATTTTCGTTAAACATTTGTCAACATAAGGTAGGCGGCGTTTCGCCGAAACGTCGCGTCGGCGAAAGCCGACTTGCCCCTATTTTACGGAGGGTAACCGGATTCCAAAGCGTACAGCGCCACGAAGCGCCGTAGTTCATCGGATTCACAGACGCCTTACGGCGTCCAACCTTTCGGCGAAAGGT
>JAISZO010000086.1 GCA_031269105.1 Planctomycetaceae bacterium
TCAAAGACGCGCGAACCGGCTATTCGGTCGGAAATTTCCACGCCGTATTAGACGGTCATATTCAGGAATTTTTAGAATCGTTTCTCCGCTGGCGAGTGAAGACGGAAGAGTGAAAAAAACGTTGATAAGTTCTCTTGATCGTTTTTAGTTTTTCATTTCTTTCAATGGCAGACCAGAGCGTCAGCAAAGATTTGGGCAGGTTACAGGAACCAGGTTTCAGATTCCAGCGTTGGTATTCAACACATTCGCCACGAAGATTTCACAAAGGATTTTTTAAGTTGGGTAAAGAATTGTTTCAATTCCAGAGGGTCTTGTTGCATAATCATTTTACATCCTAACTTCAATGTACTCAAGTAATTACATTAAAAATAAAACGGGTCGTGTTTTGAATGTAAGTTTAATGAAGAAAAGTAGTTATGTAAAAAATAATTATGCAACAATACCGATGAAAATCAAAAATCACGGCTCGTTTTTCACAACGAGAACGGTGATATTCGCGCCGGAAACCGCCTCCTGAATATGCGAAGCAAAGAGTTCGGCGATTTGAAGAGCGTTGCCGGAAAGCGACGGAGAAATTTTTTCCCGCAAAAACGGCGGCGAGAAAAGCGCGTTCAAAATTTTATCGTTGCGGTGATGCGAATCTTTCGCAAAATGAATCGCGACGATTCCTTCTTGCGCGTGAAGCCGCAAAATGCGAAACTCGCTCAATTCCGGTTTGGCGGCGTCAAAATCGCGGTCGATTCGCTGAATTGCCGGATGATATTGCGGCGACTTGGCGCGTGCGGTATGAGAAGAATTTGTATGCGGTTTGGCGTTGGCGTGAAAATCAGCGACGTCGATAGATTTCATCGCCGGTTCAAGAGCGTTCTGAAATCGAAACAACACAAACGAACCGCCGCACGACAGCCGTAATTGCGATTTCGTTTTATCGAGAATCGCAAACATCATTTCAAACGGCTTTTTTTCCGCCTGTTGCGCAAACGCAATATCTTCGAGTTCCTGAATAATTTGTTTATCCGAATGTTTGTAACGCGGCAGATTTTTAATTTCCGTTTGCAACATGACCATCCGCATTTGCGATTCAACGCTGGGAATACTTTCGGCGGTCGAAACTAACGTAATCAGCGTTTTTTCCGGCGAGATATTTTGCCAATCGTAAAACGTTGCCGCAAGCGGTTGCGGATGCGATATGGTTCCCGCAATTTGCCACGCTTCGTCGCTTTTAACTTTGGGACGCGGAAGTTGATTCCGCATAAAATGTTCCGCATCGGTGAGCTGACGTTTGAGAATCATACCGTCGTAACCTTCGCGGAGCAGCATTTTCCGTTCCAATTCAATTGCAATCCGTCCGGCGATAATCTCCAGCAAATTGAGCGAGACGGAATCAAAATCAAGACGCGAATTTGAGAAAAACCAAATCGTTCCGTGAATTGTTGTTGACGACGAGACCGGAACGCAAACCGACGTGCTGAAGTTATCCGGCGGATTCCAACGATCCGCAATAAAATCGTCGTCGTGAAGAACGACCGCGTGACCGAGCATCGCTTCCAGATCGGCAAGGGTCGAATAAAGTTGACGAGGCGGATCAATGAGACGTTCTTCCGGCAATCCCCAGATCGACCGCAGTTTTAGAAGAGACGTTTCATGATCCAATAAATAGAGAGCCGCCGCGTCGCAATGAACCGCCTTTGCCCCGTTACGAAGAATGGTTTCAAGTTGTTGCGCCAGTCCGTGATTTTTTTGGTCGTGAAATGCGAGTTGAACATTCGCGGCAAGTTCCGCCTCGCGCTGCCGCAACGCGAATTGCCATTGATACGATTCGCAAACCAAGTCGGCAATCGCTCTTGCCAGACTTTCCACGTCGCGTTCCGGCAACAGTGAAACGGACGTCAAATTTCTCGCCACGCCCATTGTGTAAACCGGCGAATTTTTTCCCGCTTCAATCGGAAACGTAACGTAACATTCCCGCAACGGCGTTCCCAGTCTGGCAAAACGGAGATGATAACCGGTTACTTTCAAAAACGCCTGCGACAATTCAGGAAGCGAACTTAAAAACAGCGGAGATTCGTATTTTGTTTCTGCATTTTCGACAGGAAACGTTTTTATGTTTTTTTCGTAAAAGCTGTGGGACATATTAAAAACCAAACACTTTACTCTTTCGGAAATTGCAAGACACGTCCCTGCCTTTTACAATCGCATCGCCTTTCGGCGTCCGGTTGAATGACGATTTTCCCTGTTGCTATTTGGATTTATCGGCTTGCTGAAAGAAAAAGCCGATTCGATTTAGGAAAACGCATGATGTTCGTAATCCATGCGAATTTTCGGTTCTTATTGTTTATCAGAATGTGCGGATTAAACAAGGAAAAAATTTTTCAGTGAAGCCGCAAAACGCTCGCATACCGCGATTCTCCAAAGCGCCGTAAAGTCATTAAAGAACATATAATCAGTCGTCTCTAAAAAAGATATTGTTTATTTTAAGATTTTTATTTGACTATCGGAATGTTTGGCAAAGCGGCGCTTGAAATTTCTGTTTTTGAACACGGAACGCACGGAATACACAGAAACACATACTTAAACTTCCGTGTTATTTCGTAATTTTCGTGTTCAAAACAATAAAAACAAAAACAGAATTTTAAAGTAAGAAAGGTATAAATGAGTTAATTACATTCAACGGCGGAGGTTTCAGAAAAATTTTACGGCGACATACCGATAAAATCATGAACGGCTTTGCCGACGTCCACCGTTTGCGAATTTACTTTGCCATGAATTTCAATTTCAAGCGGCGTGGATTTTATGTCGGCATATTTTTTTCCGCGTAAGAAAAGTATTTTTGATTTCGACGAACAAGACATTGTGCCGGTTTAGAGCGCACGGCGTCTTGTCCTTTTGGGGGGTTGTCGAATAATTATTTTTACATAACTATTTTTCTTCATTTCTCAATTTTCTCACTTCCGCCGAAATACGCATTGCGCAGAATTTTGGACCGCACATTGTACAAAATTGTTCCGTTTCGAGACCGGCGTTATTGACGCATTGCGCCGCTTGATCTTGCGACGTCTGACGCGATTCGCGGTAATAACGCTCGGCTGTTTGCGGGTCAAGCGATAAACGAAATTGTTCCCGCCAGTCAAAACGTCCGCGCGCTCGAGAAATTGCGTCGTCGCGATCTCTCGCACAGGGACGTTTTCTCGCAACGTCCGCCGCGTGCGCCGCTATTTTATACGCGATCACGCCTTGTTTTACGTCTTCGAGATTCGGAAGTCCGAGATGTTCTTTCGGCGTCACGTAACACAACATCGCCGCGCCGTACATCGCCGCCATCGCCGCGCCAATTCCGCTCGTAAAATGATCGTAGCCCGGCGCAATGTCCGTAACGACAGGTCCCAAAACGTAAAACGGTGCGCCGTGACAAACCTGAATTTGCCGCTCGATATTCATTTGAATCTGATCCATTGGAACGTGTCCCGGTCCTTCGATCATCACTTGCGTCCCTTTTGCCCAGCCGCGAAGCGTCAGTTCGCCCATGACGTCAAGTTCGCCGAATTGCGCCGCGTCGCTGGCGTCGGCAAGACAACCGGGACGTAAACCGTCGCCGATACTCCACGTGACGTCGTATTCCCGCAAAATCTCGCACAAATCTTCAAAGCGTTCATAAAACGGATTTTCTTTTTTGTGAATCGCCATCCATTTCGCGGTGAGCGACCCGCCGCGACTGACGATACCGAGAAGCCGCTTATCCGCCAGCGGCAAATGACGCTGTAACAAGCCGCAATGAATCGTCATATAATCCACGCCTTGTTTTGCCTGTTTTTCAACAACATCGAGAAAGTCGCGCGGTTTCATATCGGCAATGTCGTCGAGTTCCTCGCACATTTGATAAAGCGGCACCGTTCCGACCGGAACCCGCACGCCATCGATAACTCGCCGGCGAAGTTCGTTAATTTCCACTCCGGTCGATAAATCCATCACCGTGTCCGCGCCGTATTGAATCGCAACGTTCACTTTTTCGAGTTCGTTTGCCGCGTCGCCCGACAACGCCGAATTTCCGAGATTTGCGTTGATCTTTGTTCTCGCCGCAATTCCGATTCCGATAACGTCCAAACCTTTTTGAAGATGCACTTTGTTTGCCGGAATAACCATTCGCCCCGCCGCCACTTCGTTGCGCACCAACTCTGCCGAAAGTTGTTCATTTTTCGCTATGGTCATCATTTCTGGGGTAATTTCCCCCGCTTTTGCTTTGAGATATTGCGTCATTGATTTTTCTTGCGTCTATTTTGCCGTAAAACTTGGAAAAGATTCATTATTATACCGAAAAGCCGAAAACTGACAAACGCATGACGAATGAAAATAATTTTCGTAATATTTCGCTAAAATATGATCAAAATTTCAAAATTTTCACAATTCTCCTAATTGCAACCTTGTTTTTCAAACAAAGCAACGTCAATAGCAAATATCGCGCATCACAATAGCAGACCGAAGCGTGAGCAACGGTCTGGCATTGAAGGAAGTTAAAGAGTGAAAAACCAAAAGTGAAAAGTTGGGCAAAGGATTGTTTCAATCTCGGAGCGACAAATTCTGCTTGCGAAATTTTTCGCTTTTAACCTTAAAGCGTGATACAATAATCATGGACGTCAGAACGACGAAAGCGTTACGACCAAATTATTATTTCGGACGTTTCCCGTTTTCGTCAAGTTCCAGCAATTTGACGTTCTTAATCCAAACTTTATGACCGTGATCTTGAAATCCGATGTAACCTTTTTTGGCAAAATCGGTCAAAGCGCGCGGCTTTCCGTCTTTCACATATTTGTGATTGCCTTCCGCGTCGCGTTTGCCGGGTTCTTTGTAATCTTGAAGATCGGCATTGAGAATTTTCGTTCCGTTCAACGCGACGGTCAATTGATCGCCGACAAATTGAACTTCATAATGATCCCATTTTCCCGCGCCGTTAGTGGCAATTTTGTTCGGCGCTTTCACGTCGTAGAGCGATCCCACGCCGTTCACGCTCGGTTTTTCGTCGGGACCGGCTGTGGCAACCTGAATTTCAAAACCGGTATTGACCGGATCTTTCAAATTTTCTATACGGAGGAAAATTCCCGAATTGCACGGGGCGCTCATTTTTACGTCGCACTTCAAAATGAAGTTGCCGAACTCTTTGTCGTAAACGAGAATGTAACCGCCGCAATTGTTCGTTTGGATACTCTCTTCTTCGACTTTGGACGTGATAGGTTTGCCGTTATTGTTTTTCCAGTCGGCATAATCTTTTCCGTTAAAAAGCAGCCGCCAACCGTCCGCTTTTTCGCTCGGAGTCAATTCATTGTCCGCCGCAAAAACGGACGCCGAAAACAATACTGCAACCAACGTAAACGCAAAAGAAACTCTTTTCATTGAAACGCCTTTCTTAAAAAGGAGGGAAATAAAATGGGGAAAATCGTCCTAGAGGAGTTTCATTTGTTTCTAGGACGACCGCGAATACGAGTTGGTCTTTATTTAAAGACGCAATTTTATTTTATCAGAAAAATGTTTCGATTCCATATCCCCGCAGATCGCAGAAAAATTTTATTTTACCGGCGTATCCGCGCTCTTGCATTTCTTGGAAAGGTCTGTCATAATCAACGGCGGTTGACGTTCCGGCGGGAACGTCCGCGAGTTCAACAACAAAAGATGAAAAAAAGGAGATTGTTTGATGAAACGAATTTTATCAACGGGATTCTGCGCCGCAATGTTGTTCGCTTTGGCATTGACGGCTTACGCCCAAGAAAAAAGCGCCGCGCTGACTCCGAAAGACCGGAATGGCGAAGCTTGGTGGAAAAAACGATTTGATGAAAAAGTCGAGCAAATGAAGCAAGGCGATATTGATTTGCTGTTAATCGGCGATTCGATTACGCACGGCTGGGACAACCACGAAAAAATCCGGGACAAATTTTACGCAGACCGAAAGATTCTCAATTTCGGTTTCAGCGGCGACCGCACCGAACATGTTCTTTGGCGGTTAGAGAATGCGCCGATGGACGCGATTCGTCCGAAAGCGGTTACGCTTATGATCGGCACGAACAATATTGGTCACGGAAGTAGTCAGCCGAAAGACGCGGCGGACGGCATTCTTGCCATCGTGCAAAAGCTGCAAACGTTATATCCCAACGCGAAAATTTTTGTGCTGTACGTTTTCCCACGCGATGAAAAACCGGAGGGGAATCTGCGTGCGAAAGTCAACGAAATCAATTCGTATCTGCCGAAACTTCTCGCCGATCTCAACAATGTTGTGTTGGCGGATATTGGCTATTTATTTCTGAAAGAAGACGGAACGTTGCCGAAATCCATTATGCCGGACTCGCTGCATCCCAACGACGACGGTTATACGATTTGGGGCGACGCGGTTGAACCGTTTCTTAAACCGCTTTTTGAAAAGTAAATATTTTTGTAACATTTCATTCGAATTTGCATTTTTGAGCAAATCTTTATGGAGGGAAACAAAGCGTTTCCCTCCTGCCGTTTGTTTTATGTCGCAGGGAAAGCGGTAACTTGGTAGTTTTGGATAACAGCGCTTGCATTAAATCGGCAAAAAAGTTATTTTGTAAAAATTTGCATAAACAATTTTCAACCGTCTTCATTTTTTGATGTATAATAAAATAAATTATGTAATTAATTTATTTTTTCTAGCTAGTATTATTTTACTCAAAAGCGTTAAAAATAGAATATTTATATAATTTAAGTGGATTGTATAGAATTTTTCCGATGTTTGTTTTTGAGAGTACAAAATTCTCCCCCCCCCAATTTGGAAGACCGACGTACAAGCCAGCATATCCAATAACGTCGTTTTTCGCCAAGCCGTATGTTTTCTTGCACCTTTGAAAACTTACGACAGGTTTCATTTTCGGGAGTCGATTTTGCTCATTTTAAAAGGTTCCAGATAACAGGTACCAGTGTTGGTTTGCTATAATTTTCATGTATCGGAAACTAACACTGGTATCTGGTACCTGCAACCTGTAACCTCAATCAAACAACGTTTGTTAGGAGAAAATCGGTGCAATCCACATTGTCGCCAGAAAGTATCGGGGCGCTCATTGCCGGGCGTCACGAACAACCATTTGAAATTTTAGGTCCTCATCAACAAAAAAATCGGCGGGGCGAAACCATTGCCGTACGCGCGTACCTTCCGCACTCGGAACAGGCATGGCTTATCGACACGTCGCACAAATCCAAGCGAGTTCCGATGATACAAATTCATCCGGCGGGATTGTACGAGGCGGCTTTCCCATCGACTCTTCGCCGCAAAGAAGACAACGCGCAGCGGTTTGATTACCTCATTGAAACAAAGGAACCGGACGGTATGACGAATCAAATGCATGATCCTTATTCGTTCCCTCATTTTTTGAGCGAATTCGATATTTATCTTCTCGGCGAAGGAACGCATTGGCAAAGTTACGACAAGCTCGGCGCGCATTTGCGGACAATCGACGGCGTAAGCGGCGTGAATTTTGCCGTTTGGGCTCCGAACGCTAAAGGCGTCAGCGTTGTCGGCAATTTCAACAAGTGGGACGGTCGGCGGCACTTGTTGCAAAAACGAATTCCGTCCGGCTTTTGGGAAATTTTTATTCCCGAAATCGGCGAAGGCGAAGTTTACAAATATCAAATCAAACAAGCCGACGGCGTTGTTACCGAACGCGCCGATCCTTACGGTTTTTACGCTGAAGTTCCGCCGCGTACCGCGTCCGTCGTCGCCGACTTATCGAAATATCTTTGGAACGATTCGCAATGGCTTAAAGACCGCGAGAAATTTGACTGGCAGCATCAGCCGTTTTCCGTCTATGAAGTTCATCTCGGTTCATGGCGGCGTCCCGGCAACGAACCGCACCAATGGCTTTCGTACCGCGATACGGCAAATCAATTGGTGGAATACGTCAAGCAAATGGGCTACACGCACATCGAATTGATGCCGGTTGCCGAACATCCGCTCTCGGCAAGCTGGGGATATCAGGTTGTTGGTTATTATTCCGTGACAAGCCGTTACGGAAAACCGGAAGATTTTATGTATCTGGTTGATCTTTGTCATCAAAACGGAATCGGCGTGATTCTCGATTGGGTTCCGGCGCATTTTCCAAAAGACGGTCACGGCTTGCGGCGGTTCGACGGCACCGCGATTTATGAACACGCCGATCCGCGTCAGGGCGAACATCAGGATTGGGGAACGCACATTTTTAATTACGGACGGAACGAAGTGCGGAATTTCCTCATTTCCAACGCGCTGTTTTGGCTCGATAAATATCACATCGACGGTCTCCGCGTCGACGCCGTTGCGTCGATGTTGTACCTTGATTACAGTCGCAAAGAAGGCGAATGGGTTCCCAACGAGTTCGGCGGACGCGAAAACATCAAGGCGATCGATTTCCTCAAAAAGATGAACGAGGAAGTCCATTTGCAGCATAAAGGAATTTTAACGATTGCCGAAGAATCGACGGCGTGGGGCGGCGTTTCACGTCCGACTTACACCGGCGGATTGGGATTTTCGATGAAATGGAACATGGGTTGGATGAACGACACGCTTCGTTATATGCGGCACGATCCGGTTCACCGCAAATATCATCACGACGAATTGACGTTCAGTTTAATTTATGCGTTCCATGAAAACTTTGTGCTGCCGATTTCTCACGACGAAGTTGTGCATGGTAAACGGTCGATCATGGATCAGATGCCCGGCGATTTGTGGCAAAAATTCGCCAACGCACGTCTGCTTTACAGTTACATGTGGACGCATCCGGGCAAGAAACTTCAATTCATGGGTTGCGAGTTCGGACAATGGAGCGAGTGGAACTTTGACGAGGGGCTTGATTGGAACTTGCTGCAATGGGACACGCATCAAGGTTTGCAAAAATGTATCGCCGATCTGAACCGCTTATACAAAACCGAACCGTCGTTACACGAATTGGACTTTGACGGATTGGGATTCGAGTGGATTGATTGTCACAACTGGGAATCAAGTACGTTTGTTTATATCCGCAAGGCGCGCGACCCGAAAGACCATCTTGTGATTGGAGCGAATTTCACGCCGGTTCCGCGACGTTACCGAATTGGCGTGCCGGAAGCGGTATGGTACGACGAAATTTTCAACAGCGACGCGCCGATTTATGGCGGCAGCGGCGTTGGCAACGCGCCCGGTTTGCAGGCGGACAATCAAGGTTCGCACTTCCGCCCGGCGGCGATTGATTTGGTGTTGCCTCCGCTCGGTGCGACGATTCTCAAACCGAATTACGGAAAATGAGAATAACAAAATCTTTGTCTAGGATGAGAGCCGGCGTTGGCTTTCCGTACTTTCGCGTAGGGAAAGCCAACTCTGAATCCTGAAATCTGCCATTGAAAAAAGTGAAAAATTAAGCGGATATCTATCGCGTTTTCGGCGTTTTTCAGGGAATTTGGACTTCTACAATAGCTCAATGTAGAATATCAATCGCTTAATATAGAATACCAATGGCGAATTGTAGAACGACGTCGAGCCAATGCAGAACTCCTTTTCCTCAAAGAAAAACGACGTCTTCCGAAAAGTTTGCTTTCATTGATTTATGCCGACAACTAATTCGCCACGAAAGACGACGAGGTATTTTTTAACAATTTGTCAATAGCGTCGTCGTCTTCTGCATCGGTTTCTGCGACGTCGGCAATGGAACCGGCGATCGCTTTGGCTTTTGCAAGCGCTTCATTTAAGGCGGCGGTCGTTTTTGCCGGCTCGTCGATTTCTTTTAGCGCTTCCGGCGGCGTTATTGTCGCTTGTTCCGGCGAAACGATTGGCGTTGGTTCTGTTGTTTCGGCAATTTCGATTTTTGTTGTTGCCGTTTTTTCAACGTTAGTTTCCGCCGCGTCAATATTCGAGAGCAATTCGTCAATAGAATCTGCGGCGCGTTCGCCGGCTTCGATTCCGTTCAAAACTTCTGTTGATTTCGTTTCCGCTTGAGGAATAACATTCGACGCCGTCTCGGTTATTTGATCCGTTATTTTTTCGTTGGACGTTTCTATTTCCGGCTTTTCAGAAGCCGTCGGCGTTGTTTCCGCAATGACAATTTCTTCTTGCGGCGTTGGCGCTTTCAATTTTTCTTTCGTATTATTGACAATACTTGAAACTTGCCGGAACATTTCTTCTAATGTTTGGGCAACTTTGTCGCTGTTGTTTTCTGCATTTTGTTCATTATCAATCATTTTTTCAAACGTCGCTTCCATGGAATCAAGCGATTTTAACGCGATTCCAATTTGCGTTGCAAACGTTTGCATTCGATTGACGATTGTCTCGATTTCCGACTGCGCCGTCGTTATTTGTTGACGAGTTGTTTCCAGCGATTCCAACAACGACGTCTGATTTTGTTCTTGGTTTGTCATAGCGAGTCTTTTATTATATCGATTGTTTCTGTTTGATCGTTTATCCGCAAAATCCGGGAGTTTTCCGAATAATTATATAAAAATGTAGGTCGCGTATGCGGATTGTCAAGAATATCAAGAGAGATTTTTAAGTAAAAAGATAATAACGAGCGGTCGTGAAACGCCGAAAAATTCTCCTGTAAAAAATGTAAATATTTCCTCCCATGCCGCTATTTTATGCCGTATATTTTCAGAACAAGAAACGCAGAATATATAATCTTTACAATCGCTAAAATAATAAAATTGCCGCGATAGTTTTTTGCAAGCGGGTTTTATTTTGAATTTTTACATTTCGAATAACAGAAAATACATTGACATTTTTGGGGAAAATTGTCAAAATGTTTTGAAAGAATAATTGCGAATATTGTTTTGAGAGAATTTTTGTCGTCGATGGAAATTGGTAAAAGAAATTTTTATAAAAGATGAAGGAGCGCCGATGCCCAAGATCGTTCATGTACAAGACGTTAAGAAATTTGACGACGTGGTTGATGAAAGCGCGTCTATTTTGCGGCGCGGCGGATTGCTGATTTTGCCGACAGAAACCGTTTACGGTATTGCCGCGTTAACGTCCAACGAAGAAGCGTTACAACGGCTGCTGTCGCTGAAAGGACGTCGCGAAGGGCATGCTGTGCCGTTGGCAATTTCCGGTTACGAAGTGTTGACCGATTATATTCCGATGCCGGGCGTGTTGGGACAACGTTTGGCGAGACGTTGTTGGCCTGGACCGTTGACGCTTGTTTTCGACGGTACGGCGATCGAGTCGCAACTTGCAAAATACTCGCCGTTTATTCAAAAAACGATTATGCCGAGCGGGACGGTTGGACTACGGACGCCGAATTGCCCAATAACGCTGGATATTCTTAACGAATTAAACGAGCCAATCGTATTAACAAGCGCGAATATCACAGGAGATTCTCCGGCAATTTCTGCGGAAGAAGCCGTGAAAAAATTGGATGGCAGAATTGACCTTGTAATCGACGCTGGAGAACCGGAGTTCAAACAACCCTCGACGGTTGTGCGTGTCGAGACGGATAGCGTGGAAATTCTTCGGGAAGGAGCGGTGACGTCGGCAACGATTGAAAAGTTGACCGCAAAAATTATTCTTTTTGTTTGTACCGGCAATACTTGTCGAAGTCCTATGGCGGAAATGATTTGTGAAAAATTACTTGCCGAGCGGTTGCAATGTTTGCCGGAAGAACTGGAAAATCACGGCTATGTGATATTGTCGGCAGGAATTTCGGCGTCGTCGTTTGCTCAAGCGAATCCGATGGCGCAAGAGGTGGCGAAACGTTATGGTATGAATCTTGACGCGCATGAATCCCAACAATTGACGGAAACGCTTGTACGATTTGCCGACCGTATTTTTGTTATGTCGCGCGGACATCGTGAAGCAATTCTTTCCAATTGGCCGAATGTGGATACGCGGTTGCATGTTTTGCGTCCCGACGGCGGCGATATTCCCGATCCCATTGGCGGAAATTACGAGCTTTATCAGCAGTGCGCGGCGGAAATTGAACATTCTATTCGCGAGCAACTTGACGTCGTCGCCGGAATTTAAAAAGGAATAAAACGTTGAAAATCTTGATCTTCGATTTCAAATTCTTTCCGCGTTTGACAATGATACGCAACTAACTAAAAGTTGGTCGAGACGTTCAATATCGGAAGTTCGCGGAATCGTATATTTTTTAGGAATCACAGAAATCGCGGGACGCTTTTTCTGAAAAGTTTTGTTCGTTGACGTCTTGCGAACGCTTCTCTTGTTTTGTTTTTTTAGGGGGAAGTAACCGATTCGCCGCCGGCGCGAGAACCTAGCGCCCCCCAAACGCCATGAAATGATTTACCATATTCAATAAACGTATTGTAACCCGCATAGGAAACAGCATTGCCGTTGATACCTTGATAA
>JAISZO010000114.1 GCA_031269105.1 Planctomycetaceae bacterium
CGCGAAAATGTTTCGGTCCATCAGGTCCGCCGGTACCGGGATTAACTTCGCCGCAATTCCAGTTTGTTCCGAAATCGCCGACGCTAGCGAGGTAGTTACGCCGCCCGATACCGTCGCAAGGCGTTTTCGCTTTGGGGTCGGACGGACAAATGAGTATCGAAATTTGGGTTTGCCATGGAAGATAATTGGTATCCCAAGGATTGCCACCAAACGGATCATAATTTGTTGTTCCGTTGACGGCTGCTGCGGTACCTCCCGACGCTGCGAGTTGGTAAATCGCCGATTGTTCCACATACGGCAGCAACCAAACCGTCCAACCAATGCGGTCGTCATTTCCCTCCTTACCGAGCGGCGGCAATGCTCCCAATGTGTCGTGGTGATTATGACACCCCAACGCCCATTGTTTGAGATGGTTTGTGCATTGCATTCGTCTTGCCGCTTCACGCGCCGCTTGAACAGCCGGTAACAGAAGAGCAATTAACACGCCGATAATCGCAATCACAACGAGCAATTCGACAAGCGTAAACGCCCGGCGAATCAAAGAAAATTTTCCAACACGGGCAAAAATGCTCAAACAGGCAGAAGCGCTCGCAATGATACGAGCAAAAACACTCGCAATAACGCGGGCAATAAAGAGCGTTACAACACGTAAAACACGGCTTATTAGCCATATTGCGTACCCCCCCCCCCCGATACATTCTGCCGAAGTTCAAAAAAATCAAACGTTTTGTTCAACTTTTTCATAGTCGAAACCCTTCTAAACTTTTAAGGTTTTTTGAAACTAAAATGACAAAAATCACAGCGATCTTGTCAATTCAGTAAAGTGTATTAATCTTTATTATGCGCAAATAATCGGCAACGTCAATACGAATTGTCGGAAAATTGAAATTTTTCTTGAAAAAATTTTTTGAACTCAAAAAGTATCGATAGCGCGACCTCGAATTTTTAATCTCAAAATCCTTGCCATGATAACGCAAGTACGAATTTGGCGCATGAGCATTATTGATAATCGGTAGAAAACCAATAATCTGCATTGAGTAATCGATCAATGAAAAAACTCTCGGACATTGTTGAATCTTGCGAAGAATTGGTATCCGATTGCAAGAGAATATCCAAAGGCGTTTCATATTTTGTATATAAAAATTTTCTCAAGTCGTTAATGGGGGGTAACGGCAAAGAACCAAGATCGTCAAGAATCGTTTGCTTTCCACTTTCATAAGTTTCTCGAAGCGGAATCAGCGCCGGACGAAAAACCTCTTGGATTTCTGATGGAATAATATCTTGCGGCGTCAAAATCACGACTTGAGAACTAACGGACGTCTTTTCCTCGTCTCTCATTGTCGGAGTTTTAGGAGTCGTCTCTTGGACAACACTAGCATCGTGTTTATTTAAAAACCGAAACAATATTGTCAGATTCGCGACGACAAATAATCCCCAGCATGTTGCTATTATAAAATTTTTTCTTCGACGAGAACGAAAAAAATCATTATGTCGCTTTTTATGAACATGTTGCGCAATCACATTTTTTGCGTTGTTATTCAAACGCGATTCAACAAATAAAGTATTCCAAATACTTTTCGGCATATCCGAGTTCATCAAAGACGTATCATTCAGCGTCTCTTCAAGTTGCAACAAATCTAAATAATATTGAAACAAAACTTTGTCTTTTTTCAGAAACCAACGCATCCACGCGTCTGGCAACTGACCGTTGTCGAGCAAAATCTGGATTTTCCATCGAAGAAATGAGCGAATTAAGAAAAAAAACATTTTAATACTTCCCAAAACGATAATCACGCGAGTAATGATTGTAAACGAATACGGCGAATCTTTAAATTATCGACGTAGTTGGCATAAAATTTGTTACAAAATATATTGTTCATCAATCGATTTAGAAAAAATTTTATGAAAGCTGATAAATTTTTCGTTAAATTTTGTTTTCATGGGAATTTTTTTATTGACGTCCTAATTTGCCCTACTTAAAATCGAATTTATACAAGATTGTATTGTGAAAATAGAGAAAGACGTAAAAAATACAATGAATTCTATTTTTGCAAGAATTGTGAAAACTTTTCGACATATCCACACTTTCAAGCAAATCAAATTTTAACTTTTCAGGGATTGACAATCATTCCGCCTGACTTCAGAGGAGCATACAAACATGGCTCGTAGTGAATCACAAACATTACTGATTTGGACGATTATTTTTCTCATTCTTTTATTGATCTCAATAGTCGTCAATGTTGTTTTTTACAACAAATATACAGGAACAATCTCGCAAATTGCAGACGCGACGAAAAAATATGACGAGTCGCAAAGAGAAGTCAACAATTTGAAAACCGAAGGCGTCGATTTGCGGGCGTTAATCGGTTATTCCGATCCGGCAATTCAAGTGGCGGACGTCAAAGCGGCATTCGAAGCGGAAGTTGCAGTGGCTGCAACCGGAGTTCCGCAAAGCGTTACTTCTTATAAAGTCGCGATGGAGCAGTTGACCAATTCCTATAAAAAACAAGTGGCGGACAATTTGTCTATGACGAAACAAAATCTTGACTTGCAAAATCTTGTCGATAAACAAAATGAAAAAGAGGAAAAACTGAAAAACGAACTCATGGCGAAGGTGAACGACGCAAATCAACAATTGAACAACGCTCAAGATCAATTTACGCAACTTGAAGGAGAAATGCGGAAACAAGTCAATGATCTTAATGAACAGTTGACTCAAACAGAAAAGGATACGAGAACCGCTATTGATGAAGCCAATAAACGACGCAAGACAGAAGAGGACAGTCGGCAGAAAGTCATGGGAATTAACGAAAATTTGACCAATCTTGTGGCGCAATATACGTCGCCGATAGTAACCTATCAGGACGCGAAAATTATTTGGGTCAGCGCTGATTCCAAAACGGCAAGAATCAACAAAGGTTACGCCGACGGAATTATTTCGCGAATGGCAGTCAGCATTTATCCGCCCGATGTGAAAGACGTGCCAATTACGTCAAACAAAGGCAAAGCGGAAGTAACCAGAATTCTTGATAATAATACGTCGGAAGTCCACATTACCGAAGACGTTTGGCTTGATCCGATTATGGTTGGCGATATGATTTACTCGCCGATTTGGACGCCGGGACAAAAGACGCATTTTGCTTTGTCGTGCGGACTAGACGCCGACGGCAATAATGCCAGCGATGTTCTTTTTATTAAACAGGTGATTGAAATGAACGGCGGTATTGTTGACGCTTACATTGACGATCAAACCGGAGGATTTATCACCGACAAAGAAGGCAATCGCGTTCGCGAAATTCTTATCCGCGACGGCAATAATGAGCAAATTAAAGAAGGCAGCGGAATTACGAAAGATACGACTTATTATATTATCACTAATAAGGTTGATCCGAAAAAACAACAAGACATTTCCATGTCGGGAAATTTATTGGAAAAGAGAAGCAAAATGGAAGCCGACGCGAAATTGTATAACGTGAAATTTTTGACGGTTCAGGAATTATTCAATCTTATGGGATTCCGTTTGCCGACGGAGAAAGTTGGTTTCGGAAAAAATAATCGTAATGGTAATAACATTAATTTAGTACCAGACGCGGCAAAAGCGAAAATGTCGGACAATGTTTTCCGCAATTTTGAAAATCCGGACGCCGCGCCGACAACCAACGGAATGGCGCCTGTTTCTCCTTTGTTCAATCAGAGAAAAATTGGAACGGTTGAAGGAAGCGCGTCGCCGCTGTTCAAGAAAAGAACGCCGCTCGTTTCCGACGAGAATGACAATAATTAGTCGTCCCTGAAAAAGCGAATATCTCTTGAAAATAGTATTGACGAGCGTTGTTTGTTAGAATCTGCAAGTTGTTTTTTGTAAAGTAGCGTTTTTCAAAAAACTGCGGCAA
>JAISZO010000336.1 GCA_031269105.1 Planctomycetaceae bacterium
GACGACTCCTCGCTCGCCGGAATCGTCGCTCCGGCGGCAATGGCGGGATTGTGTTGTTCAGCAAACCGATCCTCGTAAGATAACGTTTCTCATGTCGCTTGTCCGAAATGTTTGTGGGAATGGACTACGAGTTTATAGGAATGGCAGGTTAGGTTTGCGGGAATGACAGGCGGGAAATCTTAACAAATTTTCCCCCGCCAGAAAAGAGCGGTTTGGGGGATTTCCGCAATTGGAAAAAAAGATGGGGAGATACTTTTGCAGTGAAACTGGGGGTTACGAATCTCCCCCCGATAATTTCCAACTCCGTAGGAGTTACCCTTGAGCCGTTCATGGGAAACTCCTACAGAGTTTCTTATCTTCTCGCGCATTTTCCTACCCCCAGTTTCACTGGGGGTTATTCATAGGGAACTCCTACGGAGTTAGAAAATGAAAAGGGAAAGTTAAAAGTAAGTTTCGCAAGCGGAATGCGTCGCTCTGGGGGATCGAAACAATCATTTGCCCCACTTTAAAAATCCTTCGTGATTCCTTTGCGCTTCTTCGTTCTTCGTGGCAAACGTAGCGGAGTTGAACAATGCGAACCTTATTTTTCGAACAAAACAACCATCTTGTCATTGCATTCCGTAATTTTTTCGCTTAAAATTCAATGGAGCGGAAATATTACGAATCAATAAAACTTCACTTTACCATGAAAGGTTGAATTTTCTATGTCCTTATTCCAATCGTCCTTCGTTTTCGTTTTGAGTACGTTCTTGACGTCATTTCTTGTTGCCGATGAAACGCAATGGCGCCCGGAAAATGTTTCGGCAACTGTTCAAACAGGCGGCGCGGCGGGCTTTCTGATTTGTTATCAACGTTTTTTGAATGAGCAACCGTTTGCCATTCATCCGCCAAAAACAAAAGAGGAACAACAAAAAAATATCGAAAATCATCGTAAAAACGCGGTAATCTATGCGATATTTGCCGAAGCCGCCGAAGAACTGGCAAAGAATGCTCCGTTGCTGGCGTCAGCGCCGACGACAATCAAGAAAGACCCGCGCGAAAAGATTGCGCACACATGGAATCTTTATCGCAATATTCCTCTTAACGCCGCCGACTTGTTTCAGGAATCGCTGTATCTGAAATACCTTTCGCTCAAACAAACCGCCGCCGTAGAACAGGAACGGTGCGGCGAACTCAATTCTTACGCCGATCTATTGGCTGATATGCCGGAAAAACAAGCGTCTTCGGCTCTCTTTCAAGCGGTCAAACGGGACGCCGTGTTGCAATTGTTGAATCGGGTACGTCGTCCGTTGAAAGATTCTCAAGAAAAAAAGACGGCGTTACCCGATGAGAAAATCTCGTCGCAAAAATTGTTGATCGCCGTTCAGACGTTTGTTCCGTTTCTGCAAAGAGAACCGACGGAGCGAAACATTCAGTTTGCCGGCGAATTTCTCGACGCGGTGGAACAATACCAAACGGCGTATTCTTCGCTGGATTCTATCGCCGAATCGGTGGAACTTTTAAAGAAGGCGTTTATTGTCGTAAAAAACGAGGCGACGGACAAAGTTGTTCGGGAATACGCGGCGGTCGGCGAGGGAACGTTGCGGCGGTTTGTTCTTGTCGGCGAACAAGCGCCGGTCTGGGGAGCGGACGTCGAGGGAAATCTCTTTGATGCAAAAACGTTAGACGGCAAAGTCACGCTGATTGACTTTTGGGCGACGTGGTGCGGACCGTGCGTTGCCGAATTTCCGTATCTGAAACGGATTTACGCAAAATATCATGAGAAAGGTTTTGAGATCGCGAGTATCAGTTGCGACGCCGACAAGGGACAACTACGGCGCTTTTTAGCGAAAAACAATTTGCCATGGATCGTCTTATCCAAAGAATCCGCCAACGCTATGGGCTTGGAATCTCTGACTTCTTATTACGGCGTGAAAGCGTTACCGGTTGTGTTGTTGCGCGACAGAGACGGCAAGTGCATTTCAACAAATGCGCGCGGCGGAAAACTTGACGACATTCTGGAAAAACTGTTTCCCTAAAGATTTTCCGAAAGAGATTTTTCTGTTGACTTTCGGAAAACAATCGGTTAGGATAACGCAAAGTTGTAATAATATCCGCGTCTAAAAAAAAGTCGCGGGTTGTTAGAAAAAAGGAAAATTTTCACCCGAACGATTAAAGGAGTTCACAATGAAGAAAATTTTATTAACCGGCGCTTGCGTCTTGTTTTTGACGGCGGTTTCCGTCAATGCGCGTTTAACCGCATTCGAATCAGACGTCAAAGAAGAAAAAACGGAAAGCGTTTCCTCCGCAACAACACAGGAGATAACGCAAGATCAGTTGGAGGCGATTGCTATTCAACCGGCTTCCGCGTTCAAAGCGACAAAAAACATCCCACCGGCGATGCTTTCGCTGTTCAAAGAAGAAACGTTGAACTATACCGGTAAGAAAAAGTATCGCGATACGCCGCTGAAATATCGGCTGTATGTGCCGGAAAATTTTGAGCCGAACACAAAGTATCCGCTCATCCTTTGGCTTCACGGAGCCGGAGAAAACGGCGATGACAACGAGTTGCAGCTTGTGCATTTGCATCACAACATCACTTATTTCACCGGCAAGAAAAAACGTGATTTCTTTTTGCTCGTCCCGCAAGCACCGAAACCCAATGGTTGGTATCTCTCCGATTATTCGGGAACTCAAACCATTTCAAAAACGGGTTTTGGAAGTTATGGAAGCAGAACTACTGTACGCAACAATTCCTTGTTAGGACAAATCGCCAATGCTTTAACGAAAAAAAAGCAATCGGAGAAAAAGCTGTGGCAAAACGGAAACTCTTGGCTTGATGAAACAAACGAATTGCATGTCAGTAGGACTGTTCGTTTAGAACAAAACGGAACAACAATTACAAAGACAGTCGAAATCGAAAAAATACCTTATACGATTGAAGTATTGTCAAATAACAGCCGCCGAATCAATACTAATCGGAATGACCCGAACAAGGTGAAAGAAGAACCGGTTATTACGGAATACGAAAATGCGGATTGGGACAAAACGCTGCTCGAAGTTCAAAAAGAAGAGCTTATTACCAATATGAAAAGAAGTTATTCTTTTCTTGGTGAAGATACGGAAATTGGCATTACCGTAACTTATGATGAAAAAACAGAAAATTTCACGGTAAAGATTTCTACGGATTCATTTATAGAAGATTCGCCATTTGGTTATTCTTTCGCAATGGTGGACGAAGTGGTGAAAAAGTATCCGGTGGACACAAACCGAATTACGGTTTCCGGCTTGAGTAGCGGCGGCGACGGCACTTGGCGGGCGTTGGAAATGCGTCCTGATTTGTTTGCCGCAGCGGTGCCGCTTGTCAGTTGGCGAGCATTGCAGCCGGAAGAAATTGAAAAGTCGCCTGTGTTGAAAAAGATTCCGATTTGGGCAATTTATTCTTCCGACGACAGCGGCATTGACCATGCGCGGGAATCGTTTGAACAAGCCGAATCGCTGGGCTGCAACGTGAAGAAATCCGAGTTCGGCGTTTGCGGACATAACGCATGGACTCCCGCGATGCTGCAAGGCGACATCTTTAGCTGGCTGCTTTCGCGTGCGAAAAAAGACGGCGAATACGTTCAGGTTCTCGATGTGAATGTGAATCCCGACGATATGAAAGGTATCGTAGAAGCGGCGACTCGCGATAATCGTCAACCGACATTAGCTCCCGCGCGTTCGAAACCGCAAGCCGATAAGCCGGTTTCTTCCGAAGAAGACGAAGAAGAAAATACGGTGGAAATTGAAACGGCAGACGGAAAAGTGCAAGGAAAAATCATCGAAGAATGCGAGCGTCCTTGGGCGATGACTTCGGATTCGCAATACGGTTTATTTGCGGCGGATTGGATGCGGGAAGCGAAAGAATTACCGCGATTTGTCGTGGAATTGTCGTCGGACGAATTATCGAACCGTTTAGCGAAATCTGTCAGCGGCGACGGCAAAGACATCGCGGAAGTCTGCCGCTCGGTGATTAATGGCGAAAACAAACCGATGAGTAATCCGTTATTTGAGACGCATGGCGGTCGGCTTCGCGATGAAATTGAATACTCGCTTTCCGACAAAGGGAAAATGCTTGTTCGTTTGTTAAAAACAGTCAAAGATTCTCAAATTGACCTTGCCGATTTAGCAAAGAAAGCGTTAGAAAAAATTGACCTGATTGCGAAAAAGTAAAAAATATTTTCAGAGGTTCCTCTTCGGAAGAACCTTTTTCTCTCATTTTGATTGGATTTTATCCTAAAAAGTATCGAATTTGTTTCTTTGGGAGAGAATTTTGTTGATCCGAGCGACCTTTTTCTTGTTCCGCGAAACAAATTTCTCCCTTTGAAGTACCTTTTTGTACTTCCGAAGTACAAAATTCTCTCAACGAAAGACAAAATTGATATTTTCTTGAGAAATTTTGTCCTATTTTTGCCGTTCACGAACTCGTTAGAAATAGAAGATTTTATGAAACGTCGCATTTTCTTGTCATTGTTATTATTTTGGATCATCTCGCGTCGCAACAATACGATTATCTTTTACGTTTGCCGCGCGGTTATTATAACCAACCAACAAACATGCGCAAATTCCGCGACGTTGAATCTTTCCAACGGAAAGGGCGTCTTCCATTCTCTTGTTTTTTCATAGAAATAGGATAAAATTTAAAGCCGAAATGTTTTTGATTGTTATCAAGACGTCTTAAAATATGCTAAAAACTCTTTCAAATGAAATCGCATAAAAATGAACAATAAAAATTTCACATTCAATTTTGAAAAAAAATCACAAAACGAAAACGGCGGCGAACTTCCGTCTCGAAGCGAAGTCGCGGAGGCGGATACATGGAATCTGCAATATCTCTACAAAACCGAAACCGATTGGGAGGCGGATTTTACGGCATGGGAAAAGCGGACGCCGGAATATGAAAAATTTCGCGGAAAACTTGCCGATCCTAAAGTTTTGCTCGATTTTTTGGAATTTAGCATAAGTTTCAATCGTCAGGGAGAGAAAATCGGTTCGTACGCTTTTTTGAGCGCGTCGCAGGACGTCGCCAACAGCAAATATCAGGAAGCGTCCGCCCGCGTGCAGATCGTAGCGACCAAAGCGGAACAGGCGTCCAGTTACATGCGTCCCGAACTTTTGGCGATTACTGAGGCGAATTGGCGAAAGATCATTGCCGCACCGGAACTCGTGCCGTATCGATTAATTCTTGAGCGGATTGTCCGCAATCGTCCGCATACGCTTTCCGCCAATGAAGAACAACTTTTGGCGGCGCTCGGCGAGTTTGCGGATTCGCCGTCAAAAATCTTCGGACAGCTTAACAACGCCGACTTGCGTTTCGGGCGGATCAAAGATGAAAACGGTAAAGAAATTGAATTGACCAACGGCACGTTCATGGTCTTTCTTCACAACCCGAAACGGGAATTACGGAAAGCGGCGTTTCATCAGTTTTATCAATCTTACGACGCTCACAAAAATACGCTTGCCGCGACGCTCAACGGTTCGATTCAGAAAGACAATTATTACGCGCAAGCCAGAAAATTTGATAACGCGCTCGAGGCGGCGTTATTCGGCGAGGAAATACCGAAAGTTGTTTACGACAATTTACTTGCCGGAATCCATGAAGCGTTGCCGTCGTTGTATCGCTATTACGATTTACGAAAACGCAAAATGGGATTGCCCGATATTCATTTTTACGATACTTACGTTCCGATTCTCAGCGACGTCGTCGTCCGCAGCTCTTGGGAACAGGCGGTTGATCTTGTGATTGACGCTTTGCGTCCGCTTGGCGCGGAGTATTGCAACACGCTGCAAAAAGGACTTCTTCACGACCGATGGGCAGACCGCTATGAAAGTCGCGGCAAGCGAAGCGGCGCGTTCAGCGCGGGAACTTACGACGGATTGCCGTATATTCTCATGAACTTTCAAACAGAAATTATCGAGGACGTTTTCACGCTCGCGCACGAGTCGGGACATTCGATGCACTCGTGGTATTCGTCGCGCAATCAGCCCTATCAGTATTATGATTACGTTATCTTTGTCGCCGAAGTCGCGAGTACGTTTAACGAGCAATTGTTAGCGAGCCATTTATTGAAAACTGCCGAAACCGATCGTCAACGGGCGTGGCTTATCAATCGTGAAATTGATTCGATTCGCGCCACGATCTTTCGTCAGACGATGTTTGCCGAATTTGAAAAACAGACGCACGCCGCAGCAGCGTCGGGCGAGCCGCTCACAGTGGAACGTTTCCGCTCCATTTACGGCGCTCTTTTGAAACAGTATTTCGGACCGGATTTTGCGATTGACGACGATCTGACGCTGGAATGTTTCCGCATTCCGCATTTTTATCGCGGCTTTTACGTTTACAAATACGCGACCGGATTATCGGCGGCAATTGCTCTTGCGGAACAGGTTATTCACGGCGGCGAAAAGGAACGCGAAGATTACTTCTCGTTTCTCAAAGGCGGTTGCAGTAAAGAGCCGCTTGATCTTCTTCGTGGCGCAGGCGTCGATATGGCGAAACCGGAATCTATCCGCGCGCCGATGAAAAAATTCGCGTCGCTTGTCGAGGAACTGGAACGGTTGTTGTAATACTTCGAGGACTTTTAACCTCTCGTTTCTTAAAAATCTCGCTTGTGTTCTAAACTCATTGTCTTGACAAATTGATGCTATTATGCGGAATGTTATAGTAATTGTCATGGAAAATGGCTTTTGTTATTCTAAAATACCCGTCTGCGGAAACGAAAATGACGGAAAGTATGGAATGCCTAATGGTAAACACGAAAGCGTTTATCACTGCGCGGACTTGGCGCTACAGCTAGCGATTTCAAGTTAAGCCGCCGGTTTTTTGAATTGTTATTGAGTAATTTTTTGCCGATTCCCAGTCGTGATCGTCCGTCAACAAATCCAGTCCGCGATAAGCGCGTTTGACCGGCGTAGAAAACGTCAGTTACGCGATTGACGGCACCGATCCGCTCTCCGGCGTGTAATACAGCGTTTGGGCGCGCGCCGGTTATACAGTTTTGGGAGCGGGAGAACTGGCGCTAACCGGACTGGGGATTGAAACCGTTGGAAAAGGATCGCTTCAGGGAATTAAAAGCCCGTTGAAATCAATTCAAACGGATTCAGAAGGCGGGCTTTATCTTTTTAAATGGAATAAGTAACAATATTAGGAAAATGGAAAACCGGCGATAAAATGTTATATTTGCCTGATCAAGGCGCCCCAAAAGCAAATTGGAAACAAAATTCAGGTCGATTACGTGAAGAAATGAGAAAAGGAAAACCAATCTATGATTCATATATTAACCCCATAACTCATAAACGGATAGATACAGGTGGATTTTAAATGCAGAAAGAAAATTACTGGAATCACGTGGATGGATTTATGACTCAACAATAGGAGGATATGTACCTCCTATAACTCCTTAAAAAGGCACTATTCAATAACACACATCTTTAAAAGTATCGCTAATGTCTTTCTTGGTTGATATATACGGTTTTCATATTGAAAAAATTGATGAAAAGAATGTAATTTGGCACAAAAATGAGTATTATGTAGAATTAGGATACGACCGATATTCGTATGAAGTATCACTCTTATACTATAAAAAAGATGATAATTTTCAAGATAGAGATAGTATGATATCATATTCTTTTGATGAAATACTTCCTTGCGTAAAAATTTTTCCTCAAATATCTTTTTTCAAGCTTCAAACGATAAACGGTTAATTATAGTTATTTCAAAAATTTCTTCTCTATTTCAAGAAGTATGCACGAAAATTGATCTATTTAATCCCAAAACATTTGACATGCTTGCCGCCGTGCGTCAAAAAAATTGCGATGATTATGAAATTCATAAAATTCGCAGTAATATAATTTTAACACTTTAAAATTAGTTTTTTTAATTTTTTTGAATAGGGAAATTTTCGGCGAGTAAAGAGCGCAGCGCCGCCTCGTGCTTTTTTATGTTTTTAAAAAAGTCTTTACTGGCTTGCGTGAAATCAGCAAACTTTT
>JAISZO010000058.1 GCA_031269105.1 Planctomycetaceae bacterium
CATCCTAACTTCAATGTACTCAAGTAATTACATTAAAAACAAAACGAGTCGTGTTTTGGATGTATTATTGATGTTGTTTTTCAAACATATCGGTATTCTAGATGTGTTTGAAAAATGTATGCAATAATACGCGTAAAATGTGGTGTTTAAAATTTTAAATGTAAGTTTAATGAAGAAAAGTAGTTATGTAGAAAATAACTATGCAACAATATCTTCAAAGCTTAAAAATCGAGTCCGACGTCCAGCGAAATTGCAGAGTGCGTGATTGCTCCAACGCTGATTCGTTCCACTCCGCTTTTAGCTATTGCGCGTACTGTTTTTAAATTTACGCCGCCGGACGCTTCCAATTCCACGAACTCGCAATTCATCGGGTTTTCGCCGCATGATTCATTTCGCATTTTCACGGCTTGGCGTAACGTTTCCGGCGACATATTATCAAGCAACACGACGTCGGGGCGTTCCGGCAGAACTTCCGTAAGTTGTTCCAATGAATCGACTTCGATTTCGACAATCGGAATTTGCTCGCCATTTTTATTGCGAATTGGCGATTTTTGTCCATATTGTTTTGCCTTTCGGACTGCAATCGCAGGCGTATATTTTTCGTCAACCGCTAACTCCGACGCCCCAAAAGCCAAATGATTGTCTTTGATTAATATTGCGTCAAACAATCCCGTGCGGTGCGTCATTCCGCCGCCGCATTTGACCGCGTATTTTTCAAGCCGACGCCATCCAAGCGTCGTTTTTCGCGTATCATAGATTTTCGCGTTTGTTCCGTCAATTTCATCGATATAACGTCTTGTCAACGTTGCAATTCCGCTCAATTTGCCGACAAGATTCAATATCATTCGCTCCGCGTTCAAGATAGAACGAAAAGGACCGGAAATTTTTCCCAAAACATCCAAATCCCCATTGAGAATTGCTCCGTCACGTAAATAAGATTCCCATTTCAAATTGGAATCAATCGCAGCGGCAATTGTCGGCGCTGCGACAAGTCCGGCAACGATTCCCGACTGACGCGCACGCATAACCGCTTGTCCCGTCACGCCTTCCGGCACAATCGCCAGCGTTGTTATATCGCCCGATAGTCCCAAGTCTTCCGATATGGCAAGCGCAATCAATTTTCGGACGTCTTCCGCAAGTTGTTCATTCCAAACAATTTGATTAAAATCTTTTTTCACCGGATTTGCCTTTGTTTGTAGAAATTAAAAAATTACAGAGACGTCTTTCTATTTTTTGCGCCGTTTCTCTTTTGTCTATTCTTCGGACGATACATTCGACGAGTGGATTCCGGCAAGAAGCGATTCAACGCCTTCTTCAGAATCCATCGACGACAATATTTGCGACTTAATATCTTCCATAAAATCCGGATGATCTTTCATATATTGTCTCGCTTTTTCGCGTCCCTGACCAAGCGGCTGGTCGCCGTAACGAAACCACGCGCCGGATTTGATAATCAGTTTTTTGGCGATTGCTAAGTCTAACACATCGCCTTCGTAACTGATACCGTTTGTGTGCATCATGTCGAATTCAGCGGAACGAAACGGCGGCGCAACCTTGTTTTTCACAACTTTTGCTTTCACCCGTTGACCAATCACGTCTTCGCCTTCTTTGAGCTGTCCGATTCGCCGCACGTCAATTCGGCACGAACAATAAAATTTGAGCGCGCGTCCGCCCGGCGTCGTTTCCGGCGACCCAAACATTACGCCGATTTTTTCGCGGATTTGATTGATGAAAACCACCGACGTTTTACTTTTAGCAATTGCGCCGGTCAATTTGCGCAACGCTTGACTCATCAGCCGCGCCTGCAATCCGACATGAGAATCGCCGATTTCGCCCTGCAATTCTTTTTCCGGCACTAATGCCGCCACCGAATCGACAACAATCACATCGACCGAATTGGAATTGACAAGCATCTCGGTTATCCGCATCGCTTCTTCGCCGCTGCTCGGCTGACTGACTAAAAGACTTTCAAGATCAACGCCGAGTTTTTTTGCCCAGCTGGGATCTAGCGCATGTTCCGCGTCGATAAACGCAGCAATCCCGTCCGCTTTTTGAGCGCACGCCACAACATGCAACGTTAGGGTCGTTTTACCGCTGGATTCCGGTCCGAAAATCTCGATAATTCGTCCTCGCGGAATTCCCGCTCCGCCCAACGCAATATCGAGCGACAAACTGCCAGTCGAAATCCCGGAAAGTTTCGGCGTACGATCTAATCCCAACGGCATAATCGCCCCTTCGCCAAACTGCTTTTCAATTTGCGAAATCGCGTTTCTCAATTCGGGATTTTTATTGAGAATCGCCTCAACTTTTGTCGCTTTAACCTCTTTTGAAGATTTTCCTTTTTCTTTTTTTGAGGATTCCGGCAGCGTTTCTTTTTCGGCTTTTTTTGCCATTTTTGTTCCTTAATCAAAAGTGTCTTTTTCTGCCCATCTATTTTAGCGAAACTACTCCGCTAGTTCGCACATTCTAATCATTTTTCTGCAAAAATCAATGTTTACAGTCCAACATAAAATTTTATTTTAAGAAGTCGCAAAAATTGGGAATTTCTTAAAATATCTTTCACCGCGAAGTAGCGCAAAGATTTTGCAAAAAACGGAAATTATTCACTCATGTTACGCAAGCCAGTCAAGTACGCGGAAATTTGGCTTGTTTTTGACATTTTTCCAATGAAACGTTTTTGTTACACAACAATTCTATCGAGTTTGACGCTTTTAAAATTCTTTCATGAAAAAAAGTTTTATCATCGCAATTCGAGAAACATCAAAAAGTTGCAAACTTAAAATAAATTCAACTTTTGTAAAAAATATTATTTTTTACGGCTTTGTAAAACGCTGCCGCTTGACGCTTCTTCTTTTTTTTGTAGAATTTTCCGCTGTGTTTTAATAATAAAACATGATGCTTGTAGAACGATTGTTTTTGCAACAGTTCGCGTCCTAAATTGTTTAGGATAAGCAGAAATTTTTTTGCTTGTGGTTATTTTGTATAACAAACACGCAAAAATTAACAATCATTTTCATTGGAAGGAGAAACTTCAATGCGAAAATTACAGTTTCGATTTGTTACTCCGGCGATTTTCGCCGTTTTGAGTTTGGGATTGTTCACCGCAACGTTTGCCGGCGAACCGTCCGTCCATCATGGAAAACCCGGACTTTTGATTCTTTCGCACGGCGCGCCGTCGCCGCGATGGCAGGAGTCGCTGAAAAAACTTGAGGAAAACGTTTCCTCGTTGAACGAAAAGGAAAAAACGTTTCATGCCGTGACTGCGGTCAATATGGAATTTGCCAGACCCGATACGGCGGACGGCGTTGAAACGTTGGAAAAAGCGGGCTGCGACCGAATCATTGTCGTGCCGGCGTTCATCTGTCCGACTTCGCACACGCATTTTGACGTTCCGGCGGCGCTAGGAATTTACGTCTCGCCGGCAACGCGCAGAACGATGAAAGCGGAAAACGCGCGTCCGGCGGCGCCGCGTGTTCCTGTAACTCTCACGCAAACGATCGGACAAGGAAATCTTCTCGAAAAATATGTGCGCGACGAAATTGCCGCGATTTCGGTGAATCCAGAGGAAGAAGCGGTTCTTCTGATCTCTCACGGCGACGAAGGACACGCTGGTTTGATTGACAGAATTATGAAAAAATTATTGAAAGCCGCTCTCGAAAGCAAAAACATTGCCGAAGGCGAGTACGCTTATTGCGGAGTCGGTCAAAGTTATAAGGAAAACGTCGTGCCTGCTATTCAGAAATTAGCGGAAAAGAAAAAACGGGTGTTGATTGTCGGATTTTACCTTGTGTCGTCCGCAAAGACAATCGATCAGGCGGGATCGCGAATGCGATCGTTCCGAAGAAACCGTCAATCCGAATCGTCGGAAAAACCTGCGGAAAATAAATCGTCGCTGGACGGTCTCGACGTTCGTTTTTCGGAACGCGGCGTGATTACTCATGCGGACATGCCGGCTTGGGTGCTACAAACCGCAACAGAAGCGTTGCCGGAATGAAATCATAGAAAACCGAGAAAGGAAAAAACTCAAAAGTGTGAAGTGTGTCGAGGGAATTTGTTTTTCAGAATTCCTGTGTTGTTCATTCTTTTCACAGTCACAAATCAACTCAGGTTCTTGACGTCTGAAACACGGATTCCTGAAACCGCTTTACACTTCTTTTCTTTAATCTCCGCGTGTCGGTAAAATGATAAAAATTTCATTCGGGACTCGCGGTAATTGAGTCGCGTCAGATCATTGCTCTTACATTGATTCGGTAAAATAACGATCCTATCCGTTCTACCTTCCAACGCTGACGTACGTCTTGCCGTTCAGTAAATCTGTACCGGAAAAACAAGAGGAAAAATCGTCTCATGGGGTGGGGCTTTTTTGAGGGCTGTCAGCGTCGGAAATGGCTTGTAGAAAACCGCAACTGAAAACAAAAGCGCCGCAAATTACGATACATTGCAATTTGCGGCAACCGGTAACAACCCAAGAAGCGGATGGAGAGGGATTCGAACCCACGGACGAGTTACCCCGTCGCCGGTTTTCAAGACCGGTCCCTTAAACCACTCGGGCATCCATCCAAATACACCTGATTATTATAATCAAAAACGTTTTTCAAGCAAGTCCTAAAATTCGGATTGATTTTATGATTTTTACTAGTAAAACTGCTCGATTGAGTTTCGCGTCTTCAAGAGCGATTCAGAAATTCCAACCCCAAATGTTTAATTTTGAATTAAATATAATTTCATGCAATATTATATTTTTGTAGAATTTGCGTGTAAAATAAGAAAAATAGAAAAACAACAAGATTTTTTTTGCGGGCGTCAATGCGATTTTTCAGTAAAATGCGGCTTTTTTCAGTTGGAAACGATTTAGAAAAATTTCATAACAGGCGTTGACAAAAAGAAATTTGCGGGTAAGATGCTTTTTTAATCTTTCAGTCAGCCGGACTGGCGGAATGGCAGACGCGATGGATTCAAAATCCATTGCCCGCAAGGGCGTCTCGGTTCAAGTCCGAGGTCCGGTATTTTTAAAAGACGGGTTTTAAAGTATTTTCTTATGGCGATTCCAAGCAACGAAATGTTTGAAATTTTCCCAAACCCTGCTCCGCAAAGGGATTACACCATTGAAATCGTTTGTCCAGAATTTACGTCTGTTTGTCCGAAAACAGGTCAGCCGGATTTTGGGACTTTGACTTTTCAATACATTCCCGATCAATGGTGTATTGAATTGAAAAGTCTTAAACTCTATTTGCAAAAATTCCGCAACGAGGGAATTTTCTATGAAAGCGCGACAAATAAAATCCTTGATGATTTTGTTTGTAAAATTCAACCGCGCGAAATCGCATTAACCGCTTCTTTTACGCCGCGCGGCGGAATTTCGACTGTTGTTACAGTCAAATATGCAAAATCGCAAATCGAGAAATGAAAAAACGGTCTCGTCTGTTCCACAGTCGAAATCACCGACTGTCAACATTGTTTATTAAATTGTGTTTAAAGAGTAAAATCATTTCTCCCGATTGACAATTTTTGAAATGATGCGACAATAAACAATTGTTTTTTAGAACGATTGTTGTTATAGGACGAGTACTTTTTCATGTTGTTATCGGTTGAACATATTAGAAAGCATTTTGATTCGGACCAGCCCGTGTTGGCGGACGTTACGTTTCAGGTTTTTGCCGGTTATAAAATCGGATTGGTCGGTCCAAACGGTTGCGGAAAAACGACGTTGTTGAACATCATTGCCGGACGCGAAGAACTGGAACGCGGCAAAATCGAAAAGCCAAACGATGTGACAATTGGTTATTTGGAACAAAGACCGGAAATTGTCGCGGGACGAACCGTCATGGAAGAAGCGCGGCTTGCTCTTGCTCCGTTAATCGCTATACAGCGCGAAGCGGAGGAAATCGCGCAAAAAATGGCGGTGGTCGCAAAACCGTCGGAACATGAACGTCTTGCCGCGCGTTACGATCATCTGCACGAACAATTGTTGCACCGCGACGCTTATCAGTTGGAACATCGCATCGAGCGAATTTTACACGGCGTCGGTTTTGTCGATGAAGAATTTGAGCGTCCTGTCGAAAAATTAAGCGGCGGCGAACTCAATCGGCTCAGTCTTGCGGGACTTCTTCTCGCCGAACCGGACGTGATGCTGCTCGACGAACCGTCAAACCATCTTGATCTTGCGGCGACCGAATGGTTGGAAACGTTTCTTGCCGGAACAAACGCGGCGATTCTTCTCGTCAGCCACGACCGTTACTTTCTCGACAAAGTAACCAACCGAACTTGCGAATTATATCACGGAACGATTGAGGAATACATCGGTAATTTTTCGGCTTACACGCGGCAAAAAGAAGAGCGGCTCATGGTGCAAACGCGCACTTATGAAAAATACGTTGAGGAAATTGAAAAAGCGAAAGATTTTATCCGCCGAAATCATTACGGTATGAAAGCGGGACAGGCGGAAGACCGCCGTAAAAAATTAGAACGTCTTGAGTCGGAACCGATTGCGCCGCCGCGAAAAATTGATTCGCCGCCGATGAATTTTCCGAAACCTGACCGCGCCGGCGATATTGTTTTTCGCGCGGAAAATCTCGCTAAAAGTTTTAAGGCGACGCCGTTGTTTCACGATGCGGCGTTTACGATTGAACGCGGTCAACGCTGGGCGGTAATTGGACCGAACGGTTGCGGAAAAACGACGCTCATTCGTTGTTTGTTGCATGAACTTTCGCCGGACAAAGGACGCGTCGTGCATGGGCAAGGCGTGAAAATCGGATATTTCGATCAGCAATTGCATATTCTCGACGACAATATACTTGTCGTTGACGCGGTGCGTCCGAGAAATAAAAAAATTATGGAAGATTTGGAACGGCGAAAATTGCTCGGCGCGTTTGGATTAACCGGCGAACAACAATTACAAACGGTCGGAAGTTTAAGCGGCGGGCAGCGATGCCGCGCGGCGTTGGCGCGTCTTGCCGCCGAAGAAGCAAACGTGTTGATTCTCGACGAACCGACAAATCACCTTGATCTTTGGGCGCGTGCCGCGTTAGAAAAAGCGATACGCGAATTTGAAGGAACGGTGTTGTTTATCAGTCACGACCGTTATTTTGTCGATCATGTCGCCGATCATTTGTTGATTATTCAACCGAACGGACGTTTCCGCGAACTGGAAGGAAATTATACGACCTATCGCCATCTTGTTTCGCGCGGTTTGATTATCGACCCGTTTGTAAAAAACGCCGACGTGAAAAACACCAACGATTCCAACGCGGCGGTTCAACAAAAGAATAATATTGTTTCATCGAAGAGTCCGCAGAAATCGTCCGGTCAAAAAATGTCTTATCAAAAACAAACCTCTCAAAAATCCGGCGGCGTAAAACGTGCAACGCAAGGAAATCAAGCGGCGAAAAACGTTTCTTCTTACGCCGCAAATGAGAAACAGAAAAACAATAAGCATAAAAAAACGCCGCAAGAAATAAAATACGGAACGCACAATCCGGTTGACGGCGAACCGCCGGAAAAACCGCTTGTTGAAACGCACGTCAAGCAGCGCGAACAAAAACGAAAACGAAAATTTTCTTACCGAAAAGTCTCCGACGTCGAACAGGAAATCGCCGACCACGAAAGCATGGCGGAAACGTTAGAAGCTCTGATGTTGCTGCCGGAAACGCTTCGCGACGGCAACCGTATCCGCGAAATCACCGCCGAATTGAACAAGATTCGGGAGAAATTGCAAAATCTTTACGCTCATTGGGAAGAAGCGTCGGAGTTGAATTGATCCGTTTCGCGAAGAGTGAGCGAGAGTTTATGGCTCGCTTACGTTTCCGTTTGTCATTGTTCTTCTCGTCATACTCTCAGTTTCGTCCTCGCTGTTTTTATCGCCGCTGATCGCCGAGATGCGGGGCGAGCGCTTTATTCCTGTTCCGCTTCAACAAGCGTTGTTACTTTACCGGTTTTGACGTCAAATCGTCCGGCGAAAAAATCGCCGACAAGGTTATGTCCGAAAAAGGTGCGGTTGAGCGGGCTGGTTAAAGTGCGGTAAAATAAGACGTGCAATTGATTGATCTGCACGCGAAACGCCGCCGCGCGGTCGCGACTGACTCGTTCCAGATTTTCGCCCACCGTCAGTTGCCGCCATGTGTATGGCTCTTGGAATCGTTTTGCGTTGAGATCAAACAGAAGCGGCGCGAACATCGCGCGACCAAACGTCTTTTGACGAAATATCAAAAAATCCGCTTGAGAAGCAATTCCTTTCGTCTTGTTTTCTTCAACATATAATTCGCCGGCGATATTGTCGGATTGTTCCGCGTCTTTCCATTCGGAAAACGCTAACGGAAAAACCCGCGTCAATGGTTGTTCAATTTCCGTTAGTAATAATTCATTCGCGTCCGCCGCCGTTTTTTCAACATAAATCCCGCAAGTTAGCGGCAAACGCGATTCATACTCAACGTTGTATTTTGGATCGTCGAAACCGTCGTATTCTTCGCCTTCGTCCGCATCGTCTTCAAAGATGGGCAAAATCGAATCCGCCGTCAACAGCAATTTTTCTTTTCGGCATAACAAAAAATGACGCTGCAATCGCATATTCTCCGCGAGCGGTATTTCAATTTCGAGGTAATTTGCGTATTCGTTGATGATTTCGCACGTCATTGACCAGGAATCAATCGGCGTCAGCAAACGTCCGTCCAAGCGAACGGCGACGTCCCAGACGCCCGACCAAACCGTTTGTTCCGCAACATTCAATTCTGTCGTAACGCTTTGATCTGTCCAAATGTTTTGCGGCGCGTCGGTTGCGCGTTGAAACGTATTGAGCGGAGCGTACGCCACCGCAAGCGACGGTTCGCGGAATCCCCAGCCGGAACGAAGCGCCGCCAACTGCGACCATTCCGAAAAATACGCCGGTTCGGAATCCGCCGCTTTGACGGGCGTTTTTTCTCTCGCCGCTTTTTCGGTTGGCGGCGGGGCGGATTTTGACGCCGCCGGATTTTGCATCAACGACAACCGTATTTTCGCAATTTTACGAGCGGAAAATTTATTCGGAAAAAGCGATCTCGCAACCGCGTGATCGTTTTCATCGGAATCAAACGCCAACGTATATTGCAACATCGCAATCAACGATTCCTTGTCAAACGGCTCATGTTTCGTGAAGATCGGCGAACCGTCTTTCCGCATAAAACGTAATGCGTGCAGAGCCGCCCATTCCAACTGACGATGAACGTCGGGCGGATAAGGACGCATTTTTGCCTGTTTTCCAAGAATCAACGCCCGCGTCCAGCACGCCAAAAGCGGACGCAAAAGAAAATAATCCGACGCATTCGGTAGTCCCGCGCCGTCGAGCGTTTCCGTCAGTCCGAGTCGAAAATTATCCCGCGCCGTTTCCAACAACCGACGACCATCTTTCAAATCGGGAAATAGACACGCGATCAACCAAGATAATTCGGCGCTATAAAGCTGATGCAGCAACGGACTCTTTTCTAGCGACAATTCGCCGTCGGAAATTTTCGCGAGATGGTTTATCAACGACAGAAAGCGTTCCGTCCATTCTTGCGGTTCAAGCGTCGCAGTTTGTTTCAGCAACGACGTCGCAAATTCCAGCGTAGAAACCGCGTCGTATTCGCGAGCGCCGAATAAGAAATAAGGCGGCTTTTCCGCGTTTGACGAATTTCTCTGTTCCCAAAGCGTTTTCGTTTCCGGCGACAAATACGCCCAATGCAACGCGGATTGATACGGATAACGCACCGCTTCAAACTGCAACCGACGTCTTTCTCCCCACGTTTGCCACATAGCCAACGAACGCCCGGCGTCGTTTGCCGTTTGTAAAAACTTTTGATTTTCTTTAGAATCGACGAGTAATGTTTGCCAGCAGCTCATAAAAATTTTCTAAATTTTGAACGATTCCTCTCGCTCAATCGTTTCGTCGAGTTGTTTGAGAAACGGATTTCATTCGCAAATCTTTTCAAACCGGCTTTTGACCGCCGACAGATAGAACGAATCCTGCCATATCAATCCTAACTTCCTGAAAGTTTTATTTTAACATATCCTTAAGATTGGAAAATGGCGGGGTGTTAGAAGTTTCCACTCCCGTCCTTCTTCGGATTTTTAAGCGGGGAAAAAAGAAAGGAAAAGACGAAAAGCTAAAAGTGAAAAACTAAAAGTTAGCAAGAGGTGAAAAATTTCTAATTTTTACGCCAAATCTGATTCAATTTTTTTGGCGGTTGTTGCCAATATTCTATTTTTTTACGATAATGTGGTTTCGTTTATGTTTTGCCGATTTATTGGTCGTTAGTAAAACGTAATGGGAGCAATCCCCAAAAGTTTCCATTAGGAGCCGTTACAAAATAACATATTCAATTTTTGGGTAGGCGGTTTCGCCGAAACTGCTGAATTGCGGCTCACACGGCGTGCAAGCCATAGCTTAATTGTAAATATTATTTTGTAACGAGTCCTTAACTCAAAAATTTTGTTATAATACTAAGAGTAAGTCTTTAACCGTTCAAATTTGTTTTTTCGAGTTGATTTAGCATACGGCTTGACATGGCAATATGTATCATTGCTTTTGCGGAATCGGTGTTTCGTTCGTAATCTTTGGAGTTGCGTCGGTATTTATTGATCCATGCAAAGGTTCGTTCGACGATCCCGCGTTTCGGCAAAATCACAAAGCCTTTCACGCCGACCGG